>JALZDN010000071.1 GCA_030862525.1 Actinomycetota bacterium
TGCCTCGCCTCGTGCGTGGCACATCCCCGCCGCGACAGCAGGACTGACCTGCGGCCGTGGGATCAGATCAGACGTTGATCTCCTTGGGGGTGCTGCTCCCGGTGATTTCGATTTTGCGGGGCTTGGCCTTCTCGGCGATGGGGATGCGCAGGGTCAGCACTCCGGCGTCGTAGTGCGCCTCGATGCGGTCGGTGTCGAGGGTGTCGCCCAGGAACAGCTGCCGGGAGAACACCCCACGAGGCCGCTCGGCAACCTGCAGCTCGACATCGTCACCATAGGTCGGAGTGCGTTCGGCCTTGACGGAGAGCACGTTGCGTTCGACGTCGAGGTCGATTGAAGAGGGGTCCGCGCCCGGCAGGTCGAAGTGCACGACGAACTGCTCGCCGTGGCGGTAGGCGTCCATGGGCATCACCGCCGGACGCGAGGGGGTGCCGTTGGCGTTGAACAGCTGTTGCGTCAGTCGGTCAAGTTCCCGAAACGGGTCGGTACGCATCAGCATCGTGGATCTCTCCTTCCAGGGTGGTGGCACGACGCGATAGGGTACGCACCGCTGTCGCGGTACATCCATGCTACTGCTAACAAGCACAGTCGTAAAGCTCCTTCTGCCACTGGAGTGTTCTTGACGATAGGAGGCTCAGCTGTAGCGATGACCTTGGAATATGGGGATCCTACGACGGCAAGAATCCAACGCGTGCCCTGGTCAGCGGCGTCACCGGGGGGCTCTCACGTCTTCCTGCACCTCGGCTCGCCCTACGGTGGTCGGGGAGCGCCAGCATAACGACTTTGGAGATCTAGGGGTAGACAACATGCGCTGAGCACTTTAAGATCTACTGTGCATCCATTGAGAGGTGTTCCTTCGTGAGGAGGTGATAGCCGCGGAGTGCGACATCGGCGGCGGTCATGCCCTACATTCTCGCATCGTGATCGCCGGGGCCGGGACCTTCCGGACCGTGCGGCGATAACGCGCAGGGCTGCCGCCAAGGAGAGTTCACCCGTTCTGGGAGACATCACCAGGACGGCCCCTCACACGCTAGGGCCCGGGCAGCTGTTCTACCGTGGCTGCCCGGGCCCTCTTCACGCCCGGAGGCCAGGTGATACGACCCCAGGGCACCACGGACAAACTCGACGACGCTGACTACCCGGCCTACACGATGGGCCGAGCCGCGGACCTGCTCGGCGTGCAACCCGCCTTCCTGCGCAGCCTCGACGCGGCCGGGCTCCTGACCCCGGACCGCTCCGCCGGCGGACAACGTCGCTACAGCCGCGCCGAACTCGCTCTTGCCACCCGGGTGCGCGAACTGCTCGATCAGAACATGCCCCTGGCCGCGGCCACTCGCATCGTCAGCCTCGAACACCAGCTCGCCGCCGCACATCGGCGCATCGCCCACCTCGAACAAGGCGTCAGCGAGCGCTAAGACGCGTACCTACCAGCGCACGGACCATGTCAGGAAGTGCGCAGTGCCAGATCCGCGAGCAACAGGGCATGGTCGCTACCGGCCGCCGCGGCCTCGTCCGCCAGGCATTGGACGTCAAGCACCTCCAGGTCGCGGGTGGCCCACAGGCGGTCTTGGCTTGCGCGCAACACCTCCCGCAGGCCGTGGACCGGATGGGAACCCAGCAACGGGTCCGCGTCATCGAGAACCGGTGGGCCGGCGTCCATCCCGAAGACGGCCGGACCGGGCACGGTGGTGAGCCATCCTGCGATCCCGGCATGGAAGGCTTGCTGCAACTCGGGCGGGGGTGGGGCTGCTCCCGGACGACCGTGGAAGCTGCACACAGTGATCAACTCACCGGTGGACAGTGCCACCTGACCTGCCACCGTCCGCCAGAGAAACCCGAGGCGCACAGGATCGCGGACGTCGAACGGAGCCCGATTCAGTACGTGGGAGTCCAGCACGGCGGTGGTAGAAACTCCGAGCACCGCGCATCCGAGGCGGTACTCACTGCCCCGCCGGTCGCACAGGTCGGTGGATAGGGCGCCCCAGGAGAACAGTCTCGACTTACGGTGCATCCGTTCATGGGCCGACGGGTGAGGCAGCAACGCGCGGTAAACCGGCCGGCCGATCTCTTGGAGCAGCGCGAGGTCAGGCCTTAGCTGGCGGAGTAGTTCCACCTTGGCGTCCAGCATCCCGGTCGGTCGGGAATCGACGTTCCAGCTCACCACGCGCAAGCGCACTGCACTCAGCCGGTCACTGTCGTTGGCGGGGCGGCTGATGCTCAGCGACCCGATGAATTTCGGGGACGAATCCCCATACCGAGCCGAGGCGGCCCGGTTCGAACTCCTCGCCGACGCGCTGCCGGTAAGACGCCTGCAGGATCGGCTGCTCATCGAGCCCCTGGTTGATCGTCAAACACGGTGACCGGTAGGCACAGGCTGAACAGTTCTCCCAGGACGGGGTCGGGTAGATCTGTAGCGACGGATCGGTCATCTCCTGCGTCTCGCGCGCTACGGTGACGCCCCACTGCTCGATTTCCAGCTCAGTCCTGGGGATGTGGGTGCGGCGGAAGGACTCGGTGCTGCGCTGGGTGATGATGCCACCAGGCCCCGGTACCGCCCGGATCGCGACCTCGGAGGTCTGCGCCGGGTCGGGGATGACTGCGCGCAGCTCGTTGTGAATCGTGCCTTCGAGTCTGGCGAGGAAGTGCAGCTGCCAGGCCCAGCTGCGGGTCAGGGCCTGCTCGTCAAGGCGGAGCTGGTCGAGGTCCGGCCAGGCCGGGTCGATGACGATCCGGTGCTCGACGAGCCAATACAGCTCGTGGTCGTCGATCACCGCTAAGTCGATCTTGACGCGGCACTGGATGGCACGCCGGTCCGGAGTGACGAGACCGCTGTCGGGGTCGTCCGGGTCGGGAACGTAGACGTCAAACTGCGCTGCGACCTGGATCGGGGTGAAGCGGTCGATCTCTCGCGCCCATTCGAAGTAGCGCTCCAGCACGCCGGCGCCCAGCTCCAGGTGCTGATCGAAGTCTTGGACCTGCTCCGTGGACAGGTCGCGGGTCTGCGCGTAGGCCGCCCGCTGCCTGCGCATCGACTTCTCGAAACCGGCCACGGCCAACGGCCGCACGATCGCCCGGTTCCATTCCCACATGCCGGGGAAGTAGTAGACGTCCAGCGCATCGCGCATCGCCTCGCCAAAGTCGAACACCTGCGCCGGCTCGATCGGCTCGTAGTTCTGCCGTTCCCGGGCGCTGAGATTCCAGGCTCTACGGCACCGTCGGAACATCCTTGCTTCCCGCGGCCTGGTCACATAGTTCACGTTCACGGCCACCTCCTGCCGCCTGGCACCAGGAATTCGAGCCTACCCCGGCCCCATTCCGCGTTCTGGATGCAGACTGCACTTATCGACGCTCAGTTACAGCAGTCTGCATCCAGAACGCGGAATGTGACGAGCGTCAGCCGACGCCGAGGTGGCGGGCGATGAGCATGCGTTGGACCTCACTAGTGCCTTCGCCGATTTCCAGGACTTTGGCGTCGCGGTAGAAGCGGGCTACGGGGTACTCGTTCATGAAGCCGTACCCGCCGAAGATTTGGGTGGCGTCCCGGGCGTTGTCCATTGCCGCGTTCGAGGAGACCAGCTTCGCGATCGCCGCCTCCTTCTTGAACGGTTGGCCACGCAGCATCCGCGCCGCAGCCTGGTAGTAGGCCAGCCGGGCGGTGTGTGCCCGCACCTCCATGTCGGCGATCTTGAACTGGATCGCCTGATAGCTGCCGATGGCATGGCCGAAAGCGCGCCGTTGCCCGGCGTAGGACACGCACTCGTCGATGCAGCCCTGAGCCAGGCCGACGCCCAGCGCAGCGATCGCGATACGACCCTCGTCCAGGATGGACAGAAACTGTGCGTAGCCGCGGCCACGCTCACCGATCAGATTTCCCAGTGGGACCCGACAGTCGTCGAAGAACAGTCCATGGGTATCCGAGCAGCTCCACCCGACCTTGGAGTAGCTTGCCGAGGTCGTGAAGCCCGGATGCCGGGCCGGGACCATGATGGCGGAGATCTCCTTGCGACCACCGTTAACACCGGTGATCGCAGTGACCGTGACCACCGACGTGATATCGGTGCCTGAGTTGGTGATGAAGGCTTTGGAGCCGTTGATCACCCACTCGTCGCCGTCGCATCGGGCAGTGGTGCGGGTAGCGCCCGCGTCCGAACCACCGCCGGGTTCGGTGAGGCCGAAAGCTCCCAGTCTGTGGCCCGCGCACAGCTCGGGAAGCCACCGCTGCTTCTGCTCCTCAGTACCAAACCGGAAGATCGGCATCGCGCCCAGTGACACGCTGTCCTCCAGCGTGGCGGCCACCGACGAATCCACCCTCGCGAGCTCCTCCAGCGTCAGGCACAGCGCGAAGTAGTCACCGCCCATCCCGCCGTACTCCTCGGGGAAGGGCAGCCCGAACAGCCCCATCGCGCCCATCTTCGCCACCAGCTCATACGGGAACTCGCCACGCTGGTAAAGATCCCCAATGACTGGGGCGACCTCCTTGTGAGCGAACTCCTCGACAGTGGCACGCAGCGCCGCATGCTCCTCACTCAACTCCACGGTGTGTCCTCCTCCCGTCCCCGGTGTGTCGCCCTCTCCTGCCCGATATGTCGTCATCTCGTGCCCGCTGGTTCGACGACGGCGAGCACCGCGTCACGCTCAACGGTGCCGCCGGGACGGGCGTGCAGCTCGCGGACCACTCCGTCAATCGGTGCGGTGAGGACGTGCTCCATCTTCATCGCCTCGATGACGAGCAAGCGGGTGCCGGCGGCGACCTGCTGGCCCTCGTCGACGTCGACGACGGTGACGGTGCCGGGCATCGGGGCGAGCACCGGGCCGGCACGTGCAACATCAAGACCAGCGCTGCGCGTGGCTTCGACCTCGCGCAACGCCCAGCTGCGCCCGTCGCGGCCCAACCACACCACAGCGCCGTTGCGCGCAAAGGCGTAGTGGCGGGTGATCCCGTCCAAGGTGACCACCAGATCTTCGCCGTCCCACCGGGCCGACGCAGGGACTGGCGCACCCGGCCCGACGGCGACCTCAGCGGCGGCTGCCCGGCCCCGGGTGCGGACTTCGACCAGGTCGGTGGCCAGCAGCCGCCACCGGGTCCAGGTGGGCTCACCGACCCGCCAGCCCCCGGGCAGCGTGAAGGGATCCACTATCGGCCCGGTGGGTTCCAGCGCCAGCAAGGCCAGCAACCCGGCCGCAGCGGCCACGTCGTCGGGTAACTCCTCGCCGGTCCAGCGTTCGACCTCACGCTCGACCAATCCGGTGTCCAGCCGGCCGGCGCGTACGTCGGCATTGGCCAGCAGCGCACGCAGAAACCCTGTGTTGGTGCCCACGCCAAGGATGCAGGTCCGCGCTAACGCGGTATCCAGCCGGCGCAGCACGATATCCCGGTCCGGTCCGTACGCAATGATCTTGGCCAGCAGCGGGTCGTAATCACTGCCGATCGTGCCGCCCGACACCAGCCCGGAGTCGACCCGAATCCCAGGCCCCGCGGGTTCCCGTAGGTGCAGGACCCGCCCTCCGGTGGGCAGGAAGCCACGGGAAGGGTCCTCAGCGTAGATCCGCGCCTGCACGGCGTGACCGTGCAGGTGGACGTCGTCCTGGCGCAGTGGCAGCGGCTCCCCAGCGGCCACCCGAAGCTGCAGCTCGACCAGATCGACCCCGGTGATCAGTTCGGTGACCGGGTGCTCGACCTGCAGCCGGGTGTTCATCTCCAAGAAGAAGAACTGATCGGATGCATCCGCGCTGACCATGAACTCCACGGTGCCTGCGCCGGTGTACCCGACGGCGGTGGCGACGGCCACCGCGGCAGCGCCCATCCGGTTCCGGGTCGCAGCGTCCAGCAGCACCGAAGGCGCCTCCTCGACGACCTTCTGATATCGCCGCTGCAAGCTGCACTCGCGTTCGGCGAGGTGCACCGCCCCGCCGTGCGCGTCGGCCAGCACCTGGATCTCAATGTGGCGTGGAGTGGTGATCAGTCGCTCGATGAGCAGCGTGTCGTCGCCAAAGGCTCCGCGCGCCTCCCGCCGGGCGCCGGCGATGGCCTCGGGCAGGTCGTGCGCCCGGTGCACCGCCCGTATGCCCTTGCCGCCACCACCGGCGGACGGCTTGAGCAGCACGGGGTAGCCGATCTCCCCGGCCGCGACGGCTAACCCGGCGTCGTCAAGACCGCGGGTGTCGCTACCGGGAACCACCGGGACACCGACGGCCGCCACAGTCTGCTTGGCGCGGATTTTGTCGCCCATCGCCTCAATGGCGTCAGCAGGTGGGCCGACGAACACCACACCGGCCTGCGCGCAGGCTCGGGCGAACGCGGCGTTCTCCGAGAGGAACCCGTATCCGGGATGTACGGCCTGCGCGCCGGCGCACGCGGCGGCGTCGAGGATCCGCTTGATGGACAGGTAGCTCTGGGCTGCCGACGCGGGGCCGAGCCGGACAGCGACGTCGGCGTCGCGGATGTGCCGGGCGTCGGCGTCGGCGTCGCTGTATACGGCCACTGAGCGGATGCCCATGGCACGCAGCGTGCGGATCACCCGGACCGCGATCTCGCCCCGGTTGGCCACCAGCACTGTCTCGAACATGCCGATCACATCCGGAAGACGCCGAAGCGGCTGGGTTCCAACGGCGCGTTGGCTGCGGCGGACAGCGCGAGCCCGAGCACCATCCGGGTGTCTGCCGGATCGATCACCCCGTCGTCCCACAGTCGGGCCGTCGAGTAGTAGGGGTGGCCTTGCTGCTCGTACTGGGCACGTATGCGGTTGGTGAAGGCCACCTCGGATTCACGCTCGCCGGGGCGCCGTACTGCAGCGAGCACCATGGCGGCCTGTTCGCCGCCCATCACCGAGATCCGCGCATTGGGCCACATGAACAGGAACCGCGGCGAGTACGCCCGGCCACACATCGAATAGTTCCCCGCGCCGAATGAGCCACCGATGATGACGGTTAGCCTGGGCACCCGGGTGGTCGCCACCGCGGTGACCATTTTAGCGCCGTGCTTGGCAATCCCCCCGGCCTCGTACTCGCGGCCCACCATAAATCCGGAGATGTTCTGCAGGAACACCAGCGGAATGCCGCGCTGGTCACACAATTCGATGAAATGCGTCCCCTTGAGCGCCGACTCGCTGAACAGCACCCCGTTGTTGGCGACGATGCCCACCGGGTGCCCGTGCAGCCGGGCGAAGCCGGTGACCAGGGTGGCGCCGTACTCGGCCTTGAACTCCGACAAGCGGCTCCCGTCGACGATCCGAGTGATCACCTCCCGGACGTCATAAGCAGTGCGGTTGTCCACCGGCACCACGCCGTGAATTCCGTCCACGGCGGGCTCCTCGCTGGCGGCCACCTCCCACGGCCGGGGCGGACGGGGTCCGAGAGTCGCCACGATGGAGCGGACGATCTGCAGCGCGTGCGCGTCGTCGTCGGCGAGGTGGTCGGTCACCCCGGAGATGCGGGAGTGCAGATCTGCGCCACCGAGCTCCTCGGCGGTGACCACCTCACCGGTGGCTGCCCTCACCAGCGGCGGGCCGCCCAGAAAGATCGTGCCCTGGTTGCGGACAATCACCGCCTCGTCGCTCATCGCCGGCAGGTACGCGCCGCCCGCCGTGCAGGAACCCAGCACCGCCGCGATCTGCGGGATGCCGCGCGCGGACATCGTCGCCTGGTTGTAGAAGATCCGACCGAAGTGCTCCCGGTCCGGAAACACCTGGTCCTGCTCGGGCAGGTAGGCCCCCCCGGAGTCGACGAGGTACAGGCATGGCAGGTGGTTGTGCAGCGCCACCTCCTGGGCTCGCAGGTGCTTCTTGACCGTCATCGGGAAGTAGGTGCCGCCCTTGACGGTGGCGTCGTTGGCGACGATCACACATTCTCGGCCGGCGACCCGCCCGACCCCGGTGATGATCCCCGCGCCTGGGGCCTCGTCGCCGTACATGCCGGTAGCCGCCAGCGGGGACAGTTCCAAGAATGGCGAGGACGGGTCCAGTAGAGAGTCGACGCGATCGCGGGGCAGCAATTTGCCGCGCTCGACATGGCGTTCTCGAGCTTTCGGAGGTCCACCGAGCCGGGCTTTCGCGAGCCGATGGCGCAGCTCGGCGACCAGCGCGGCGTGCGCCTGGGCGTAATGTGTGGCTGGGTCTGCGGAGTCAACGTGGCCGGTTAGGGCACCCATCGCTGCTCCCTTCTCCATGCCCGTAGTTAGCGGTTGTTAACCACGTTAGCGCTCATTAACATCGCACGCTAGGGTCTTGCGCATGGCATTCCCTTCCGCAGCGAATGGTACGACCCGGCGGGAGCAGATCCTGCAAGTCGCGGCCACGCTGTTCGCCCGGCACGGGTTCCACGGCGTGAGCATCGCCGAGCTCGGCGCCGCGGTGGGCGTCAGCGGGCCTGCGCTGTACCGGCACTTCCCGGGCAAGGAGG
This sequence comes from Actinomycetota bacterium, assembly GCA_030862525.1. Lineage (GTDB taxonomy): Bacteria > Actinomycetota > Actinomycetes > Mycobacteriales > Pseudonocardiaceae. The sequence goes on from JALZDN010000071.1 coordinate 8,398, forward strand.
CGCTGCTCGCCGAGATGCTCGTCGGCATCAGCGAGTATCTGCTCGATGGTGGGCGCGCTCGAGTGGCCAGCACTGACGACCCCGGCGAGGCGCTGGCCGAATTGGTCGAGTTCCATGTGGACTTCGCGATACAGCATCCCCAGCTGATCACGGTGCAGGACCGCGACCTGGCGAACTTGCCCGTGCAGGTGCGGCACAAGGTCCGCACCCTGCAACGGGCTTATCTGCAGATCTGGGTGGACACGCTGCACAAACTCATCCCCGAGCTGTCCGTCGAGGATGCCCGGATCGCCGCCCATGGCGCATTCGGGCTGCTCAACTCCACGCCACACAGCGCCACCGGATCCAACCCGCAGCAGGTGGCCGCGTTGCTTCGCCGGATGGCGATTGCCGCGCTGTCCGGTTCGGACCTGGTTAGCAGCCATCCGTTCAGTTGCCACGTGGTTCCCGAAGACGGCTTCGATGGGCTTGCACACCGTCAATAGGTTCCGCGATGGAAGACGGCTCCGAGTGGTGTATCAAGGGGATGCCCTTTGGGTGCTCTATGCACCAGGAGGGTGCCGTCGACGGCTCTCTATCGAGTTCGGCTCTCGCCGAGGAGCCACTGTGAAGCGACATGTCCATACCAGCCCGACGGGCTCCCTACGTGGCGAAACGCATCGACACCTTGCTGGTCAACCCCCTTAGAACAGCTGTCGGCTGAACCGTCGCCGGCCGCGAACAGAACCTGGCCTGACGACATCCAGTCCACCGTGGTTCTACATCCTGAGAGAAGCCGAGATCAACGGTGGCAAGCTCGGTGCCGTCGGCGGGCGGATCGTGGCCGCGACGTCGCGGGCCTCAACCCCCTTGGCGACGCCTAGAGCTCCGCCGAGAACCTGGTGCTGAACTGCAACGGCTTTGGATCGAGATCGCTGCGCACCGGCCGCGCTCTCGCTCCTTGGCGATGTAGTCGGCGATAGGCAGGATAATCAGGGACTGACCTGCTGCGATTATGCTCCGGGTCCGTGGGTACCGAGTCGCCCGAGCGCGTCGCCATCCAGGCCGGGGCAGACCGCTTTCTCGACGCTCTGCGCGGATGGTTGGCGATTCCGTCGATCGGCTCGGAGCCGCCGCTGCGGCACCATGGCGCAGAAGGGACCGCGCACCTGTGGCGGTTGCCCGGTGCGTTGCGTTGATGAGGCCAATAGCCGGAGGCACCTTCGATCGTCTCACCGACCATCCGGACCACGCGCTGGTGGGCGTCCTCCGGATCCCGGAAAGCCGGCAAAGCCCCGCCGCGTCGATCGCACGCCGGGTCGTCGGCGCCGTCCTGGCGCTCGCCATCACGGTGCTGTTGGTCTACCTCGGCCGGGACGGTTACCGCGATGTCAACGAAGACGGCCTGTCCCTGCTGGACTGCATCTACTACGCGACGGTGTCGCTTTCCACCACCGGGTATGGCGACATCACGCCGGTCAGCGAGTCCGCCCGGCTGGTGAATGTCCTGGTCATCACTCCGCTGCGGGTGTTGTTCCTCATCGTGCTGGTCGGGACCACCCTGGAGGTGCTCACCGAGCGGTCCCGGCAGGCGCTGAAAATTCAACGCTGGAGGCGCAAGGTGCGCGATCATGTCGTCGTCATCGGTTACGGCACCAAGGGTCGTTCCGCAGTGAGCTCCATGCTGGGTGACGACGAGGAGTCCGTCGCCGTGGTCGTCGTCGACACCAACCCCAGTGCGCTGGAGGCCGCCAACGCCCGCGGCCTGGTTACGGTGCAAGGCAACGGCACCCACTCCGACGTGCTGCGGCTGGCCGGGGTGGCCCGAGCCCGTGCCGTGGTGATCGCCACCAACCGAGACGACGCCGCAGTGCTGGTCGCGCTCACCGCCCGGGAACTGGCGCCGAAGGCACATATCGTGGCCGCGGTGCGCGAGCGGGAGAATGTACACTTGCTGCGACAGTCCGGGGCCAACTCTGTCGTGGTGTCCTCCGAGACCGCGGGGCGTCTGCTTGGCATGGCCACCAAGACTCCTGCAGTGGTCGAGTTGGTCGAGGATCTGCTCACTCCGCACGCTGGACTCGCCATCGCGGAACGACCAGTGGAGCTCGACGAGGTCGGCGGCTCACCGAGGCATCTGCCCGACATCGTGCTCGGGGTGGTCCGAAGCGGTCGGCTGTACCGAGTCGATGCCTCCGAGGTCGACGCGGTGGAGGAGGGTGACATCCTGCTCTACGTCCGCAAAGTCACCCCGGCTGAGTCCGGCTGAGGGCGGCAGCCGAATGTCAACGAACAGCGGCTTTACCCAGCGCGCCCTATCGGCGCTCGGCCTTGCCGACGATCCTCTGATCACGAGAAGCGAACGCATCCACTGCTCGGCCAGCAGTAGGCGGTCCTCCCGGATCACGACCGCGCCCCGTCGCCACATGCTGACCGCTGCTCCCATTCACCGCTACGAGCACGCGCCGCTGAGGCTTCAGTGCCTGGATAACAGCAGCTAGCGCCACATCGGTGACCGCGGGCGCACAGTGGTCACCGGCGTCGGTCACTCTGGTCATTGAGCCGGGGTAGTTGTACTGGGCACATCCTGAGTCTGAGGAAACGGCGCTGCAGAGGGCAGGGCGAGCGACCGAGAGACCGGGGGAGACTCACGACGCCCGCGAGCGTGTTGGAAGGCTCGGTGCGAGCACGACGGAGCCGAAAAAATGCGTCGAGGTCGGATCGCTGCTGTCCAGCGACAGGACGTCGTCCTATAGCTGGTTCAGGGGGTCCTTGTCGTCTTCGCGTTCCCAGCTATAACGGCGCTGGTAAAGCGGGACAATGTATTGTTTTTTGGACCTCCCGGACCGTCGTCTCGCTCGCTTTCACGTCGTTCGCTCCTGATGGGCGGCAGTCACCGGTCACTGTCCGTTCCTGGCACGAGCAGTGACGTAGCACGGGGCGCACGGTGCTGAGGCAGGGCGGTGGGGGTCCACGTGGGGCAGCACTTCGGTGCTCGTCGGGCTTCGGTGATTCGCTGGCTTGGCGTGGAATGATCGCCTCATGCGCGCCCGTCGGCCCACCGCAGCCGCTGGGCTGGTCGTTGTGCTCACCAGCACCGGGATACTGCACTTCGTGGTGCCCGGGCCGTTCGACGCAATCGTTCCCGAGCAATTGCCCGGCTCGGCCCGTACCTGGACCCACCTCTCCGGGGCGGCCGAGCTGGCGGTAGCGGCATTGATCGCGGCGCCCCGCACCCGCCGGCTCGGTGGGCTGCTCGCCGCGTTGCTGTTCGTCGTGGTGTTCCCGGCCAACGTGAAGATGGCGATCGACTGGTCGGACCGGCCGACCTGGGTGCGTGCGCTGGCCTACGGGCGGCTGCCGCTGCAAATCCCGCTGGTGCTGTGGGCTGTGCTCGTGTATCGGCGCGCCGCGGTCAGACCCGGCCGTAACATCGGCAACTCGTCCGGTCCGCTGCGCTGAGACCTGGGTTCTCTGAACAGCGTGACGCTACGGCTATCCAGTTGGCCTGATCGGCCCCCAATAGGGGGTGTCACCGAACGTGGGCCCGACTATTGTTACTTGTAGTGGTTACACCCGCCTGGCGGATGGGCGTCCTTCGCCTGAAGGGGTGAGAATAGACCCGAGGGGTAATGACAGCAGACTGAGGGTGATAGTCATGGGCAGCGAGCTCGTTCCCCTAATAGTCATCATCGTTCTGATTGTCGGATTCTACGTTGGCCGGCTGTATGCCGAGATCCGGCGAGCTCGGGCCGATATGAAACGTCTGTGGTACGCGCGCCAGAACTACCGCAGGAACGAACCACCGAAAAAGCCAGATCACTTGTGGTGGTGAGGCCCCCACGCGAGCGCCGATGGTGAGGGCTGGTCACGTTGCGGCACCGCCGCTCGTCGTTGCCTAGCCAGACACCACCACCGCCGAGCGTGTCAGCGTCGACCGTTCGTCGCGCTAGATATTGCATCCGGCGCAGGCGACACGCCTGCGGGTTTGCAGGGTTTGCCGCCGCTGTGGCCTTACCGTTACCTTTCCGTCGGTCGTAGATCAGGATCTGGTTGTAAGCCGGTGCCGTTCCCCGCGCCCCCCGACATGGGGGCCGCTCTCCCGGCCCGCGAATCAGGTCCCCGCCGCGAAAGGGACCTACAGTTGGCGAGTCACCGCTCCCCCCGCGGTCGTCGGCGGCATCCCGAGATCGCCTCCACGCTTGCCTCCACCCCTCCCCCCACGTCGACCCCCGGCCCCGGATCCCGCGGTGTGCACCGCGTGCCACGGCCAGGCCCGGCGCTGCGCTGTCGGGCGGTAACGGCCGCCGTTGCCGCAGGGGCCTTGGCGGTTGCCGGGAACTCGTTGCAGGCCAACACGGCAGTGGGGTCCGAGACGATCGCTGAAGTCGCACCCGCCGCGCTGAACGGCCCGTCGCTGGAACCCGAGATTCTGCAACTTAGATCTGCTAGCAATCCCGCCGTCGGAGTACAGGCGTTGCGTCGTGCCGTCGAGAAGGCTGAGCAAGCGGCTCACCAGGAAGCTCTGCGAAACCGCCTGGGCGCCCCCTATAAGGCCGGCAATAGCCACAGCCTGGACGGCTGGATCGCCAAAGCGCTCGGACTGATGGGTCTGCCGCAAGCCCTCGCCAAGGGCGTCAAGACGATCATCATGCACGAATCCGGCGGCAATCCCGACGCGATCAACAACTGGGACAGCAACGCCAAAGCGGGCATCCCTTCGCAGGGCCTCATGCAGACCATTCCCAGCACCTTCAAAGCCTGCGTGCTGCCTGACCTGGCCGACCGCTCGATCACCGACCCGGTGGCAAACATCACCGCGGGGATTCGCAGCATGATCACGCACCACGGCCTCGGCGCCGTGATGAACGGCGGGCGGCGGGACGCCAGCGGCAACTACCTCGGCTACGGCGGAGCCGGCTGCCCGTCCTATGACCTTGATAAGTACGCGTCGCAACTACACAAACTGTGGACCGACGAGCCGCTGCCCGGCGCGGTAAAGGCAGATGATGCCGAGGCGGCGGCTCGGGCCGCGTCAGGACGCTGACACGGCGTTCGCCCGGCGGATGTAGTCGCTCATTTCTGGTGACGGTCCGCCGTACTGCTGCTGGAGCATCTCGCTGTTATCGGCCTGCATGCGATACAGCGGGTCGCGGAGTCCGAGGTTGCCGCCGTGGGAAGACAAGACTTCAGCAGCTCCATTCCAGCGCCGTGCCAGCGCCTGCGCCTTCGGCGCGCCAGGGACGGTGCCGGCGTCGAGCTCCGCCTGCACCTGCGCGATGAGCGGCGGCCATTGCGCCATGACGCTCGCGGTGGCCTCCTCGCCGATCTGCTCATGCCGCTGCGTCAAAGCCATGAGTTGCTCCTCAGTGAAGTAGCGCTTCATGGTCTCGTCCACTTTCCTCACTCTTCCATGAGACGAGGAGGTCAGCAGCGCGTGGAGACCCAACCGCGTGCACTGATGCCGGCCATTGCGCTCGCATCTCTCCCTCGTGCCCCGCCGGTCGATATACAACGGACGCTAAGTCCTGCCGTGACGTCAGGTTCAAGTGCTGGGCGGCCAACCGCAACCCCGGCGTTGGGAAGGCTGCCGGGGCGATTGCCGTTGCCGAGTAGTGATGCCCAGATTGGGCGTCGTCGTCGTAGGAGTGTGCCGTGGCGCAAGAGCAGGTTGAGGTGCAGCGAGTTCTGGTGGTGGCAGCGCATCCTGACGACGTGGATTTCGGGTCCGCCGGCACGATCGCCACCTGGACCGACGCGGGTCTCGAGGTGTCCTACTGCATCGTGACCGACGGGGACGCCGGTGGTTTCGATCCCCAGGTGCCCCGCTCGGCGATCGGCAGCATCCGACAGGACGAGCAGCGCAAGGCAGCCGCCACGCTGGGCGTCGCCGACGTCGAGTTCCTCGGTTACCCCGACGGCCGGCTCATGGTGAGCTTCGAGCTGCGGCGAGACATCACCCGCACCATCCGCAGAGTCCGTCCGGACCGAGTAGTGCTCCCGTCCCCGCAGCGCGACTTGCGCAATCTCTACGGCAGCCACCCCGACCACCAAGCTGCCGGGGAAGCGGGGCTCTGTGCCGTCTACCCCGACGCCCGTAATCCGTTCGCGCATCCCGAACTGCTGGCCAACGAGGGGTTGGAAGCGCACACCGTCTCCGAAGTCTGGGTGACCAACCCCAATGACCGGGCCGACCATTACATCGACATCACCGACACCTTTGATCGCAAGATCGCCGCACTGCGCGCGCACGTCAGTCAGACCGCGCATATGACGGCCCTGGAGGAGCGGATGCGCGCTTGGGGTTCCATGCAGGCCCAGGCCGCTGGGCTGGCGGAGGGCCGGCTGGCGGAGGGTTACCTCGTGCTCGACACCCGCTGATCTCCAGCGCTCTCAGGGTCGCGGTTTGCGGTGGGGCTACGTCTAGTCCTCGCTGCCCGTGAGCAGGACGTGCGCCACCAGGTCGGGATTGTCGTTCATCGGCACATGCCCGCAGCCGGGTAGTCGCAGGAGGCGGACGTGCGGGATCAGCCGGGTGATCGTTTCGGCGCGGGGCCGCCGGAAGAGGAAGTCCCGACCCCCCCACGCGATGGTCACCGGCACGTCGGGTACCCGGCCGGTGAAGATGATCTTGTCTCCCGCTGCCAGGCTGGGGGTGAAACCAACCGCGTTGACCATTGCCTGCATGTCCTCGAGCAATACGTGCGGTTCGAGCAGGCCCGGACGGCCGAACAGGACGCCGCACATGAGGGTGCGCCCGGCTGGCGTCTGGGCGAGCCGGGTCGCGAGCGTCGGAGGCATGTACCGTGCGGTGCGGTGCACCGACCGCACCATGGTCAGCGATACCCGCCGCCCCATCGGGGTCCATAGTCCTGCCGGAGATAGCGCGGTCGCGCTGCGCACCATCCCTCGTTGCGCTAGCACGAGCGATACCAGGCCACCCATCGAGTTCCCGGCTACGTGCGGCCGATTCAGCCCTAGGCTCGCGAAAAACTTGCCCAGCACAGTCACCGCGGTGTCCAGCTCGTAGCGCAGGTGGTCCGGGAGTGGAGGGGACTCACCGAACCCTGGAAAGTCGATGCAGATCACCTCGCGGTGCTTGGCCAACTGGGTGAGCACGGGATGCCACCCCTGCCGCCGGTGCCCGGCCCCGTGCAGCAAGACCAACGGAGGCCCCGCACCGCACTTGTCGTAGGCCAGCTGCATACCAAGCACTGTATCGACATGGGACCAGCGAACAACTAGTGCTCTAGGGTGCGCAACGAGGATAAACGCTGCGCAACACCCTCGCTGGAATGAGAGAGTCGCCGCTCGTGCGCGAATCGTTGGTCGACCGGGTCGTCCGCCGCCGTGCCGCCGTGCCGGCGATCAGTTACCCGCAGGCCCTGCCGGTGAGCCAGTGCAAGGACGAGATCGCCGCGGCGATTCGCGATCATCAGGTGGTGATCGTGGCTGGGGAGACCGGGTCCGGGAAGACCACGCAGATTCCCAAGATTTGCCTGGAGCTGGGGCGTGGGATCCGGGGCACGATCGGGCACACCCAGCCGCGCCGACTGGCGGCGCGCACGGTGGCCGAGCGCATCGCCGACGAGCTGGACGTCCCGGTCGGTGCGGCGGTGGGCTGGAAGGTGCGGTTCACCGATCGCGTATCCGACGACACCCTGGTCAAGCTGATGACCGACGGCATTCTGCTGGCCGAGATCCAGTCCGATCGGTTGCTGCGGCAGTACGACACGCTGATCATCGACGAGGCGCACGAACGCTCCCTGAACATCGATTTCGTGCTGGGCTACCTCAAGCAGCTGCTGCCCCGCCGCCCCGACCTCAAGGTGATCATCACTTCGGCGACCATCGACCCCGACCGATTCTCCCGCCACTTCGACGGCGCGCCGGTGATCGAGGTCTCCGGCCGCAGCTACCCGGTGGAGATCCGTTATCGCCCCCTGTCCGAGCAGCCGGACGACGATCGTGACCAGATCCAGGCGATTTGTGACGCCGTCATGGAGCTACGTGCCGAGGGTCCCGGCGATATGTTGATCTTTCTGTCCGGTGAGCGGGAGATTCACGACACCCGTGATGCTCTGCATGCCTTGGAGCTAGCGGATACCGAGATCCTGCCGCTGTATGCGCGGCTGTCGGCGGCCGAGCAGCACCGGGTCTTCGAGCTGCCGGGCACCGGGAGCCGACACACCGTGCATGGGCGGCCGACACGCGCGGGGCAGGGGTGGACACGCCGGATCGTGCTGGCCACCAATGTCGCCGAGACGTCGCTGACCGTGCCGGGGATCCGGTACGTCATCGACCCCGGCACGGCCCGGATCTCCCGCTACAGCCGCCGGCTGAAGGTGCAGCGGCTGCCGATCGAACCGATATCCCAAGCATCGGCCACCCAGCGTGCCGGTCGGTGCGGCCGCACCAGTGATGGCATCTGTATCCGGCTGTACTCGGTGGAGGACTTTCAGTCGCGGCCGGAGTTCACCGATCCGGAGATCATCCGCACGCACCTCGCATCGGTGATCCTGCAGATGGCAGCGCTGGACCTGGGCGACGTGGCCGCGTTCGGGTTCATCGACCCACCGGACCGCCGGCAGATCTCCGACGGCGTGGCGTTGCTTCGCGAGTTGGGTGCTCTTCAAGGCCGGCCAACCCCCGGGTTGGCCGGCCTTGAAGAGCACCCAACTATGCGCCTCACCCGAATTGGGCGCACCCTCGCGCAGCTGCCACTGGACCCCCGGCTGGCCCGGATGGTGGTGGCGGCCCACGATAACGGTTGCCTGCGCGAGGTGCTGGTGATCGTCGCGGCACTGTCTATTCAGGATCCGCGGGAGCGTCCGACCGGCGCCGAGGCAGCAGCCGACGCCCAGCACGCCCGGTTCGCCGACAAGGATTCCGACTTCCTGGCCTACCTCAACCTCTGGCGCCACCTCGACGAGCAGCAGCAGGCCCTGTCCTCCACCCAGTTCCGAAAGCTGTGCAAGAACGAGTTCCTGCATTACCTGCGGGTGCGGGAATGGCAGGACCTGCACGGGCAGCTGCGCAGGCTGACCCGTGACCTCAAAATGACGGCGAAGGCCGCGCCCGCGCCACCGCAGCAGGTGCACGTCGCGCTGCTGGCCGGGCTGCTCTCGCATATCGGGCTGCGCGATCCCGAGACCCGCGACTACCTGGGCGCCCGGGGCGCCCGGTTCGCCGTGCACCCCGGCTCGACGCTGTTCCGTGAGCCGCCGCGGTGGGTGATGGCAGCCGAGCTGGTGGAGACGTCCCGGTTGTGGGGCCGGATCGCCGCGCGTATCGAGCCGCAGTGGGTGGAACCCCTGGCTGGGCATCTGGCCAAGCGCAGCTACAGCGAGCCGCACTGGGAGCGTAAGCGCGGTGCGGTGATGGCCTACGAGAAGGTGACGCTCTACGGCATTCCGATCGTCGCCGCACGCAAGGTGGCCTACTCCACCGTCGACCCGCAGCTGTGCCGCGAGCTGTTCCTCCGGCACGCGCTGGTCGAGGGTGACTGGGAGACCCGGCACGCCTTCTTCCACGCCAATCGAGCCATGCTCGACGACGTTGAGGAACTCGAGCAGCGCGCGCGCCGGCACGACATCCTGGTCGACGACGACACCCTGTTCGACTTCTACGACCAACGCATCCCATCCGAGATCGTCTCGGCCGGGCATTTCGACAACTGGTGGCGCAAGGTCCGCAAAACCCAACCCGACGTGCTGGACTTCGACCCTGCGATGCTGATCATCGGCGAGAACGTCGGGGAGCAGGACTATCCTGATCACTGGCCCCACGGCACGCTGCGGCTGGAGCTGTCCTACCAGTTCGAGCCCGGTACCGACGCCGACGGTGTGACCGTGCACGTGCCACTGCCGGTACTCAACCAGGCCGATCCGGCACCCTTCAGCTGGCAAGTCCCCGGCCTGCGCAACGAATTGGTTGTCGCGCTGCTCAAGTCGTTGCCCAAGCCGCTGCGCCGGATGCTGGTGCCGGTGCCCGACCACGCGAAAGTCCTGCTGGCCCGGATGACCCCCTACCAGCAACCGCTGCTGGACGCCCTGGAACGCGAGCTGCACGAGGCGGGTCTGGCGGTGCGCCGAGAGGACTGGCAGCTCGATCGGGTGCCGAACCACTTGAAGATCACCTTTCGGGTGCGCGACGGTGATCGCGCACTGGCCCAGGGCACCGACCTTGCGGCGCTGACCCGCCAGCTGCAGCCGCAGCTACGGGCCACGCTGGCCGACGCGGGGGCCGGGCTGCAACGGCGGGGCCTGCGCAGCTGGGATGTCGGGACGCTGCCACAGACCTATCAGCAAGAGCGGGCAGGCCATCTGGTCACCGCCTACCCCGCGCTGGTCGACGAGGGTGACACCGTGGCCGTCGCGTTGCTGCCCACCGAGGCCGAGCAGCAGCGCGCCATGTGGGTGGGCATCCGGCGGCTGCTGCTGCTCACGGTGCCGTCGCCGGTCAAGTCGGTCCAGCGCGGTCTGGATGGTCCGGCCCGGCTGGTGCTGAAACAGGGTCCGCACGGCAGTCTCGAGGCGCTGCTGACCGACTGCGTGCACTGTGCTGCCGACGCGCTGATCGCCGCCTGCGGCGGGCCACCCCGCGACGAGGCCGGCTTCACCAGGCTAGCCGACCGTGCCCGCGCCGAGCTGGCCGACGCGATGCGCGCCGTGGTCGCCCACGTGCAACGCATCCTGGCTGTCGCGCACACCGTCGAGACCCGGCAGACCGAACTCACCGGGCCGGTACTGGCCCCCGCGATCACCGACGTCCGCGGTCAGCTGGCCAACCTGATCCACCCCGGCTTCGTGACCGCAACGGGCGCGCAGCGGCTGCCTGACCTCACACGTTACCTGCAGGCCATCGAGCGCAGGCTGGACAAGCTGCCCCGCGATCCGGACCGGGACCGGAACTGGATGCATCGGGTCCAGACCGTCGTGCAGGTGTACCAGCAGCTGCGCGATGAGGTCGCCGACGGGCCGCAGCTACAACAGATTCGCTGGATGATCGAAGAGCTGCGGGTCAGCTACTTCGCCCAGGAGCTGCGTACCCCGTATCCGGTCTCCGACAAGCGGATCTATCAAGCGATGGACGAGCTGACCGGCTAGCTCACCCAGCTAGCTCACCCAGCTAGCTCACTCAGTGCAGCCGCATGTGCAGCCGAACCGTGGTGCCGGTGCCGATCTGACCAGTCGGCATCTCGACCAGGTCGCACAGCGCGTTGACCATGATCAGTCCACGGCCATGCGATCTCCCTTCGCCGGGCGGCATCCGGCCGACCAACCGGTCGCGGAGCTGCCCGCTGTCGGTGATCTGGCAGACCAGGCTGTCGGTGTCCGGGTCCTGCCACAGCGCGAGCACCCCCGCCGTACGGGTGTGCTGCAGGGTGTTCGTGGCGACCTCGTCGACCGCAAGACATAGATCGGACACCCGCTGCGCCCCCAGCCCGGCCCGCAACGCCAGGCCCTCGACGAACTGCCGGATGGCCCGCAGGTCGGTCAGCGAGGAGAAGACTCGCATGTCGCCCCACCACTCTGGGGGGTCGGGCAACGAGCGCAGGCTTGCGTCGGCAACGGCCCGAGGATCGGCATAGTCGGGGCTGATCTCCCGCAGCCCATCCGCGACCAGTCCCGGATGGGTTCGCCGGGCGTCTGCCAGGGCCGAAGCGTCGAGTCCCTGCCGGTCGTAGGGGCACAGGATGGTGGCTTCCTGGCCCGCCAGGGCGACGTTGAGAAGCGCTTCGTGTTGCAGTGCGGCGCGATATTCGGCGGTGGATCGGCCTGGCCAGATCGTTTCGCCCACGATGCGTACCCGACCCGCCGAGTGCCCGTGGGCAAACGCGTAGAACACGTTGGGGATGATCCGGCCGGGATTGCGACCCACCTCCGCCATGTCCACGAACTGAACCCGCTCAGCGTCGGTACCCAGCACCGAGCGCAGCACGTCGATGTGCGAGCCTGGGACCGCGACCAGCGCTGGTTCGGCCAACTCGAAGCCGTCCCGAATGAAGCGTGCGATGCTGGTCGCGTAACCCTCTTCGTCGAGGTAGAACAGCGCGTCGTGCACCAGCCCGGTGCGCTCGGGCGGCACAACGCGCACGGGCTGACTCGCTACGCTCATACGTTGGGGCCTCCAGTCCTTCTATGGCGCAGAGGCTACAACTCTTCGTCGCGATGAGCAGGTGAAAATTTCACTCATCGGTGAACGATCAACCCATACCTGCCGGGCGTAGATCTTTGTATGTGCGCAGTGGGTAGCTGGGAGTGAGAGGCGGAGCTGAGTAAGGCCACCGGGATTCGGGTGCCGGCCGCCGGGCGGCGGGTCCCAGCGGAAGGAGCATCGGTCACATGCGTCGTCGGTTGTTCGAAGCCGAGCATGAGGTGTTCCGGGAGAGCGTCCGGGTCTTCCTGGGCAAAGAGGTCTTACCACACTCCGCGGCGTGGGAAGCGCAGGGCATCGTGCCCCGGGAACTGTTCCTGCGAGCCGGCTCCAACGGCTTCCTCGGTATGGCCGTCCCCGAAGAGTTCGGTGGCGGCGGAGTGGCCGACTTCCGGTTCAACGCGGTGCTGGGCGAAGAGATCATGCACCTGGGAGTGGCGGCCGCGGGCCTCGGGCTGACTCTGCACAACGACATCTGTCTGCCCTACTTCCTTGATCTGGCCACCGAGGAACAGCAGCGGCGGTGGCTGCCGGGGATCGCCGCCGGCAAGCTGATCACGGCAGTTGCCATGACCGAGCCGGGGATGGGCTCCGATCTGGCGAGCATGGCCACCACGGCGGTGCGCCGATCGGACCATTATCTGGTTAACGGGGCGAAGACGTTCATCACTAACGGGATCAACGCCGATCTGGTGATCACCGCCGTGAAGACCGACCCGCAGCAACGGCATCAGGGGATAAGCCTGATCGTACTGGAACGCGGAATGGAAGGTTTCGAGCGCGGTCGCAACCTCGCCAAGCTGGGCCTGCATTCCCAGGACACCGCCGAGTTGTTCTTCCGTGACGTTAAGGTGCCGCTTGCCAACCTGCTCGGCGAGCCGGGCCGCGGGTTCGCCCACTTAGCGGACCGGCTACCCCAGGAACGGCTGTCGATCGCCATCTCCGGGGTGGCCGGGGCGCGGGCAGCGCTGGACCTGACGCTGGCCTACGTCAAGGACCGCAAGGCTTTCGGTCAACCGATCGGATCGTTCCAGAACACCAAGTTCCGGTTGGCCGAAATGGTCACCGAGATCGACCTCGCGCAGACCTTCATCGACCGCTGCATCGAGACACTCAACGACGGCGAGCTGACCGTGGCCGACGCCGCCAAGGCCAAGTGGTGGTGCACTGAGCTGCAGGGCCGGGTGGTCGACGCCTGCCTGCAGTTGCACGGCGGCTACGGCTACATGCTCGAGTATCCCATCGCGCGGGCCTACGCAGACGCTCGAATCACCCGCATTTATGGCGGAACCACAGAGATCATGAAGGAAATTATCGGCCGATCGCTTGGGCTGTGATCCACCAGGCGAAAATAGCAACAGTGTTGTTCATCGTCGCATTTCGTGTCGGGTGACCACAAACCGATCGGTCTGATACGGACAGTGAGCACGAGCTCGGACTGCGCTGCCGGATGCGTACTGCTGCACCAAGCCTCCGCCCGGCTGAAGTGCATCACTTAGAGTGAAAGACACGGCGAAGCGGTACGTCCGAGGTCCCTCTCAACGATGTCACTACTAAGCACATCGACTATGAACCAGCATGGAGGGAGGACCAGGATGAACGGACACGGCGGTGACACGGTGGCCCACGATATGTTCGCCCTGTTGCACGAAGCTGCAGCGCCTGTGGTAACCCGTTGGACTTACTGCACAGATGATCCTTTTGCGGTGACCCTTGAGATCCAGACCCGTGGCAATCGGTGCGTGGACTGGGTCCTGGCCCGCGAACTGCTGCTGGCTGGGCTCAGCGCTCCTGCGGGGATCGGCGATGTGCGGGTGCGCCCTGCTCGGATGGGTCAATGGGACGTGACGCTGGTCGAGATCTGTTCACCCGACGGGCACGCCGTGCTGGAGGTGGACCGCGATTTGTTGCGGCAGTTCGTCGAGGCCACTATCGAGGTGGTGCCGCTGGGCGGTGAGGTTGCGGCCGTCGACATGGACGCCGAGATCGAGAAGATCACCAGGAGCTGCGCGGGTTGATCAGGCTGCTGACCGGCCGCTTGGATTCAAGATGGTGGGAACCGCCAATTGGTTCCGAATGGCGCACGTTCGCCGGACGCTAAGCTAAGCAGCGTCGTGGAAAATTATGCCTAGGGCGTGGCGGCGACCGGTGCGTAGCACGGACACGCCATGGCGCATGGTGATCCGATAGTAGCCGCGGGCACCGGAACCTGGCCGGTAACGAGTGGGCCAGATCAGGACCTGCCCCTGGTCGAGGGTGATCGCGGTGCCGCGGGACTGTGCCCTGGGCAGGTTTTCGACCAGCAGGAACTCTCCGCCGGTGTAGTCGGTGCCCTGCTGTGACAGCGCGACCATTGCCTGCAGTGGGAAGGCGTGCTCGCCGTAGAGATCCTGGTGTAGGCAGTTGTAGTCGCCCTCGCCGTAGCGCAGTACCAACGGCGTCGGCCGGGTCTGCCCGGCGGCGTGACAGCGGTCCAGGAAGTCCTCCAGCCGGTCGGGGAACCGCTCGGGCAGCCGTAACCGCTCATACCAGGTGTTCGCGACCGCGACCAGCCGCGGGTACAGCGCTCGCCGCAGCCGATCCACCGCATCCGGCAGCGGATGATCGAAGTACTGGTACTGCCCGGAGCCGAACCGGTGCCGGGCCATGTCCACCCGGGTGCGCCAGTACTCGGCCTGATCATAGAGCCCCGCCAGCTCGTCGCACTGCGCGGCGGACAGCACCGGCGGGGTGACCGCGTAGCCGTGCCGGTCCAGCGACTCGCACAGCTGCGGCCAATCCCAGCCACAGACCGTGTCGGTGATCAAGTCGACGGTCATGACGATGTCTCCTGTTCACGAGTGCAGCGATCGGTTGGCAGTACCGGCACGGTCGGTAGCCGGCGAGCTGGGCAGCGGCCACCGAGGCGAAGCCTTGCCGTGCGTCGAGGTTGGCGCCCTCGACCGCCAGCAACCGGGACTTCGTCTCGGCGCCGAACACGTAGTCGCCCACCGCACCGTCGGAGCGGATCACCCGGTGGCAGCCGACGAGCACCGGCACCGGATTACGTCCCAGGGCTGAGCTCACCGCTTGCACCGCGCCGGGGCGGCACACCTGCTCGGCGATCCAGCGGTAGGGCCGGACCTGGCCGCGGGGGATGGTGGCCGCTGCGGCCAGCACGGCCTGGTCGAAGGCGCCCAGCCCACTGAAGTCGAATCGCAGCGCGCTGACCCGTCCGGTGCGCAGTGCGGGCAGCAGTCCCGCAGGCGGCCGCGTGCCGGGCACACCCGCCCACCGGGTGATGACCCGGTCGATCAGTCCACCGGGTGAGTCGACGGCCAGCCCGGCCAGCGCAGCAGCCAGCGGGTCGTGGTTATCGCCGATCATGAGACACCTCACAGAGGGCGGGCAGGCTGGTGGACAGTTCCCTGGAGCCGGGGAGGCAGGGTCCCTGTTCAGCATCGACGTTGAAGGGCGGGAGGTCGGTCCGCAGCAGCGCTGTGTTGGTCGAGCCGCTGCGGTACTGCCCGACACCAGCAAGATTCGTGTGGACATCGCGACGCTCCGATCGCCATGAGGTTCCGTAGATCGCCAGCTTCCCTTCAGAAACCGCGACATGGTGCCGATGGACGGCAGCGCAGTGTCGGCATCGCTGAGCGCTCCGGACTGAGACTGGGCTGAGGATTGGCTACAGAGAGTGAGAGCTGTAGCCCGATCGAATGCGATGTGTAACGAAACACCGAGTTTTCGAGGTATGCAATGGTGCATCCCCCGAGCATGGGGGGTTCCGGAACTGGAAGGGGCCAGATGCAGTTGCTGCCCACTGTCGACGGGGAGGCTCCCACTCCCGGGCCGATCCGGGCCTTGGAGCGCTGGCGGGTGGCCTGGCATGGCCGCCGCGACGCCACGCGTCTGCCTTCCGCCGAAGAGGCGGAGCTGCCACGACCCTACCTGGAGTCGCTGCGCGCCCAGGCCGAAACAGGACAGCGGGCCGTCAGCGCCTGGCTGCACGGCAAGATCACTCCAATCGACCGGGAGGCGGTGGCTGTTCTCATCCTGCTCGAACAACATCGTCGAGATCCGGCGATCGCTCCGGAAGCGACCCCGCCCAGGTCGGCGCCCGACGAGGCCGATCCGCAACCGATGACCACGATCCCCCCGTGGTTGCGCGAAGCGCGGGAGGCGGCAGCGGCGCGCAACGCTTTCGCCCGGCGAGTCCGTGAGCGCAACGAGGCGGAGCAGCGGCTTGGCGAACTGGGTAGCACCCGTCACCATGTGATCGAGATCGCTCGGGCCGCCGTCCATGCCCATGTCAACCGTTATGCGCAATTGGCGGCGCTCTATGATTCGGCGCTGCTGCGGCGCCAACCGAACGGTCGTCAGGCCGGCCCGCCTGCGGTCAGCGCGGAGCCATGGCTGCACGGTGACATGCCGTTGCTCGCGCTCGATGTCGAGGGTGAGCTGGCGGAAAGTTACCGCTGGTTCCTCAAGGATTTCGAGACCCGAACGTCACATCGGCATCGCCCCATCCTGGAAGAAGTCTCGCGTGCGAGTTGAGGACCCACCGAGTCCTTAAGGAGTGATCAACGTGCCGCTGCACCGGGAGCCTTCGGCACCCGTTTCGAGCGAGGAGTACCTCCACGTCGTGGCGGGCCCGGATCCCGGTCCGGAAGCCGACGGTGCCGCCCTGCGAGACGTCGTCGAATCCGAGGCGCGCGCGGATGCGGCCAGCGGCATGTACGACGCCAATCTCGGTGCCCACGGCCATCCGCTGATCATGGAGCACAAGATCGATCGGTGGCATCACCGCTGGTCGGCCGAAGCCGAAATACGCCAGCACCGGGACCGAAAAAGAGCTCAACTGCTGCACCGGGGCGCGACCTGTAAGCAGGCCGCCGGGGAACAGACCGAGGACCACCTCGAACAGGACTTGAAGGATGCCTGCGCGTATCGCGACCGCATGCGGGGCATCGTGGAAGGCACCGAGCCCGGGGCCGACGGGGGACACTGGCCGGCGCAGAGCCGGATCGATGAGAACCGCCGAGGGGAGTCCCTCAAGGACTGGGGAATCTACCTCGGTGCCGCCTTCGCCGAAATCGGCCTGAACTACACCGCCTTCCAGCTGATGGGCAGCTCATTGCAGGAGACGGCGGTGCTGGCAGCGTCGATCATCCTGGTCAATGTCCTGCTACCCAAGCAGCTCGGCGAGCTGGTCACCCGGGTTCGTCGGGGGCGGCGTGGCCGCGGCCTTCTGACCGCCGGCCTGGTGGGTGGAGCGGTCCTGTGGATAGGCGTGTCCTTGTTCGTGGCACAGATTCGTACGGCTTATCTGCTGCTGCCCAGCGCCTCCGCAACGCAGGCTGGCGGGACGTCCCTGCTTGAACGCGCCGGCATCGGCCCCGTAACTCTCACCGTTGGTTGGCTGCTGGTGGTGCTGGCCGTCGGAACAGTCGTCCTGATTCGCAGCGCAACCAGGTACAACCCGTACCTGAAGAATCTCCGTGCGGCTGCGGCCCGGGTGGACAAGCTACGTGCCGCTTTGGTAGCCACCCACGGTGAGGTGGTCGCCGCCCGCTTGGACGCCGAACACGCTCGTGAATCGGAAGCCGATCTCGCCGAGCAATGGGCCGGCAAGCGCGCCGAGCAGGACGGCCTCGCCGCCGAGCTCAAACACCACTACCAGCACCGCCTCGTCCGCGATCTGGCCAACCCGATGGTGACCGATGGCGTCGAGATCGCCGTTGGCCGCGGATCGAGGACATCACAGCCTGTTCTTCCCACAGCCCAGAACTCGGGGAGCTGAACGGTGAAGTCCCGCTCACGTGGTATCCCGCTCGTTTTCGGTCTGCTCCTGCTCACCGGCTGCGGTGACAGCTTGGCCGACTCGGCACCGGGAGCGCTCGCCGTGATCGTGGGAGCGCACTCGAACATGGTGGCACCCAGCCTGCTGGACACCGTCAAGACCGAGATCGACACCGCCGCCGAACTCGGATCACCCGCAACCATCATTGTCGACGACGGCAGTCCCACGGCCACGGCTGCAGTGTCGCTCAAGACCGCGAACGACAATCCCCTCTACCAGCAGGATCAGATCAATCAACTCACGAATCTGATCAGCCAGACCCGCGCTGACAATCCTGAGGTGGACCTCCTTGCCGCGATCGACCTCGCGGCGCGTTCGGTGACCGACGCGGTCGGACCCAAGACCATCGTGGTGATCGACAGTGGTCTGCAGACGACCGGTGCCCTGCGATTTCAGGATCAGGACGGTGCGCTGCTCAATGCGAACCCTGACGAGGTGGTTGGCCTCCTGCGCCGTACCCAGCAGCTGCCCAACCTGACTGGGATGCGCGTCGTTTTCAACGGGCTCGGCGACACGGCGCCACCACAGCAGCCGTTGCCCGTACCGGCCCGAGCCGCGGTGGTGGCGCTCTGGACAAAGATCGTCGAATCGGCGGGTGGAATGGTAGAGGTCAAGCAAGCGCCTCTGCCCAGCACCCGGACGATGGACGGACTGCCTCCAGTGACCATTGTTCCGGTAGCGGTGAAGTCGATTGGACCGCTACCGTCGGTCACGGTACTGCGGGACGGGACCGTAGGTTTTGTGCCCGATCAGGCTGTTTTCCGTGATCCCGGTCAGGCCCGCGCGGTGTTGGCTGACTACGCGAGGGAGATCGCCAACGGGCGGCGGGCGATGCTGACCGGAACCACCGCGTCGGCTGGGACCTCAGAATACCGACTCCGGCTATCCCAAGAACGAGCCAACGCCGTGCGCGATCTCCTGGTCAGCCTTGGTGCTCCGGCTGATCGGATCCGTACCCAAGGCTTGGGCAGCGACTTTCCCGGATATGTGAAAGATCAAGACGCGCAGGGCAACCTCGATCCCATCCCTGCGGCGCAGAATCGGCAAGTGATCATCGAACTAACCTGAATTTCAGGTAACTTCCCGGCCCCAGCCGATCCGGCCCATCGCCGGCAGGTGCGCGCGGTGTCGCTGTGGACACCACGAGCGGACACACCCAATGGAATGTTGATTCAAAACTGCCCATGTAGGGAATACTGAGGCCAGCCCCCTCCGGCTGACGGGGGTGATCAGGCCAGTGTGGACCTTTGTCGGGCGCATTTCAGTGGGCGGTGCTCGCGCACTTGCCCCCGGCGCTGGGCGGAGAGGCTTGGGGGCGACGATGGTGCCAACATACGGGGTGGAGCCGGCGGCGGTATTGCATCCCCGCAAACACCGGTGGGGATGGTGGACGCGCGCTGCCGTGCAGGCGGGGTTGGCGGCGGCGGCATTGTCGCGGCGGCTGGGACTGGGCACCGGGTCGATCATCGGTGGCCGGGTGACGTTGGCCCTGGACCGTCGAGCGCTGCAGCGCCTGGCGGCGGGGCGGCGGGTGGTGTTGGTTTCGGGAACCAACGGTAAGACCACAACCAGTCATCTGATCGCGGCGGCGGTGGGCACGGTGGGGCCGCTGGCGCACAACGCCGGCGGCTCGAATATGCCCGACGGGGTGGTGGCGGCGCTGGCCGACGCACCGGACGCCGACTACGCGGTCATCGAGGCTGACGAGCTGCACCTGGCTGCCATCGCCGAGGCAGTCGATCCGATGGTGATGGTTCTGCTGAACCTGACCCGTGATCAATTGGATCGAGCCACTGAGGTAGGGGCGATCGCGGCCGCCATCCGACACGCATTGGTCCGGCACCCGCACGCGGTGGTCGTGGCCAACGCTGATGATCCGATGGTTGTGTCGGCGGTGGGGGCGGCTTCGCGCGCGGTGTGGGTGGCGGCGGGAGCCAGCTGGTTGGGTGACGTGGCGACCTGTCCCCGTTGTGGCCGCATCCTCACCTTCACCCACTCCGATGTCACTGTCGGAGCCGTCGACGTCGGCCGTGGCGAGCAGCAGGGCTGGGAGTGTGCGTGTGGGCTGGCCCGCCCCACCCCGGACTGGTGGATCGAGGACGGCAAGGCGTGCACCGTCGACGCGTTGCTTCCGCTGGACATCCGATTGCCCGGCCAGATCAATCTGGGCAACGCCACCATGGCGCTGGCCGGCGCCTGCGCCGTCGGTGTCCCGGCCGATCAAGCCGCTCCAGCACTGCGCCAGGTGGAGGCCGTGGCCGGCCGATACGCCACGGTGCACCGCGGATCGCAGAACCTGCGCATGCTGCTGGCCAAGAACCCGGCTGGATGGGCCGGGATGCTATCCATAGTGAGTGAGCCGCGGCCGCTACTGGTGATCATCAACGCCCAGCAGGCCGACGGCAGGGACACCTCGTGGCTGTGGGACGTCCCGTTCGAGCAGCTCAGTTCCCGTCCGGTGGTGGCCAGCGGAGAACGTGCCGCAGACCTCGGTGTTCGACTCAGCTATGCCGGGCTGGAGCACCAGACCGTCGCGGACCCGTTGGCCGCCCTCGCGGCACTACCGGAGGGGGCGGTGGACGTGGTGGCGAACTACACCGCTTTTCGGTACTTCCGCCACCGGCTGAGCCAGGAACGGCAAGCAGTCGGGTGAGCGGAGAGTCGACGGTCACGATCGGTCTGCTGTTGCCGGATGTGCTGGGCACTTATTCCGATGCCGGCAATGCCACGATATTGGCTCGACGGCTACGGTGGCGCGGCATTCCAGCCGACATTCTTACGATCACTGCTCGCGACGTCCCGGCGACGACGTGCGCGGTATACGTATTGGGTGGCGGGGAGGACACCGCGCAACAATTCGCCGCAGACTGGCTGCGTCGTCATGATCAGCTGCATCGGGTACTGGAAAGCAGCGCGGTCACCCTCGCCGTGTGCGCCGGGCTGCAAATCCTGGGACGGTCATTGAGCGACGCCAGTGGCCATCACTACCCGGGACTAGGTCTGCTCGATATCGCCACCGCGCCGGGCCGCCAGCGCGCCGTCGGCGAGGTGACGAGTACTTGTGCAGTACCCGACGTCGGCTCGCTGACCGGCTTCGAGAACCACCGCGGGGTCACCACTCTCGGCGCGGGCACCGCCCCCTTGGGGCGAGTGGTCACCGGTATCGGCAACGGCACCAGCGACGGCACGAGGCATCGCACCGAAGGTGTACTCACCGACCGCGTCGTCGGCACGTACCTGCACGGCCCTGTGCTGGCCCGCAATCCCGCCTTGGCCGATCACATCCTGCACAAGGTCACCGGGCAGTCCTTGCCCCCCATCGACCTGCCCGACCAGGCCGCCTTGCGCCGTACATACCTGCACAACCGCACCTGAACCGTTCCG
Organism: Actinomycetota bacterium; assembly: GCA_030862525.1. GTDB lineage: Bacteria > Actinomycetota > Actinomycetes > Mycobacteriales > Pseudonocardiaceae. The sequence continues at coordinate 29,762 of JALZDN010000071.1, forward strand.
TGCTCCCACGTTCTGGATGCAGAATGCACTTGTGTCGGCCGTAGCCGAAGTGGCGAACGCTCGGCTCATCGAATCGGGTACGCCACGTCGCACACCTCATCTGTCGGCCCGGCCGGGTCGAAGTCGGTGAAGTACACCTCGCGCGGGGGGCCTGCGTCGATCAACCCCTGCGAACTGATCCACTGCTCCACCGCGTCATAGACGGAGAGAATCTGCGGATGCTCGAGCTGGGCTTTCCTGAGCCTGACATAGGCCTCCCGGTGCGCGAGCTCCCGGCGCATCGACACGGCGGCCGAGCCCTCCTGCATCGGGTTGATCGGCGCACACACCTCGACGGGCCCGTCGCTGTCTTCGTCTACCTCTCCGTAGTAGACGACGAACCACGACCCGGCCAGACCCCCGTGTGCCTGCGCGGCTTTGTCCAAGCGATCCATTGCCGCCGAAGCCACTCGGACAGCTCGGCCACGTGCACATGCCGCTGCTCGGTGAGCACCAGCTGTTCCAGCACCTCTCGCTGGTGGATGTCGAACATCGCGTAACTCCCTTCCTCACCTGTCAACTGGATCCGGAGGTGTGCCGCCCGCTGTCGTTGGGAGGCGATACGGCGCTCGACCGCCTCCCAGTAGGACTCGATCAGCTCAGCGGCGAGCGGGCCCGGCGTTGACACCACCTGCTGAATCTGGGTCAGCGGCATGTCGATCCGCCGCAGTTGCGCGACCAGCCGGGCGGTTACTAGCCGGCTCTCTCGATACCAGCGGTAGTCGCTGGCCTGGTCGACGTGGTCGGGTGTCAGTAAGCCAAGCCGGTCATAAAGCTTCTCACCCGGACTGACCTACGATCCGGCCTGCCCCAAGGGCAAGGGCAAGGTCAAGCACTGCCCGTGCACCGGGAACCGGTGCTGCCCGCGGTGCGTCGAAGTCACAATCTTCCTGGGACAACCGGCTCCGGAAGATCCGCGCTGGGCGAGACGATGAGAGGCCAGCGAGTCATGAAAGCCACGGAGCAGGTGGATGTCGCCGACTGGCGGTACCGCGGTGCCTGCGGGACGCACGACCCGGACCGGCTGTTCGTGGTGGGCACCGCGCAACAGCAGGCCAAGCTCGTGTGCATGCCGTGCCCGGTGCGGGTGCACTGTCTGGCTGAGGCGCTGGACCGCCGGATCGAGTTCGGGGTGTGGGGCGGTATGACCGAGAGGGAACGGCGTGCACTGCTGCACCGCCGCCCGGACGTTCGCGGCTGGGCAGAGCTGCTCGAGGACGCTCGCAGTACCACGCTCAGTCCCGGCTGACGGCAGGCTGCACCGTGCTCAACAACCTGCCGATCTCCCGCAGCCCCGGCAGGTCGTGAACGACGGCGGCCAGCGCGGGCACGGTGGCCACCGCCACCGCCGGATGGGCCCGCCGGAACCGGGCCAGCAGCCGACGCTCCCGCCCGGCGAGGGCAACCCGGTCGGCGTGCAACCGCAGCACCGCTGCGGCCAGTGGTGCCTTCCCTGCCCGTTCCAGCGCCTCGGCCACCGTCTCGGCCCGGGCCGCCGGCAGGTCGGCGAGCACCGGGTGGGTTCGGTTGAGTACCAGCCCGGCCAGCGGCATCGACTCGGTGGCCAACCGGTCGACGAAGTAGGCCGCCTCGCGGACCGCGTCGGTTTCCGGCGTAGCGATCACTACGAATGCGGTTCCGGAGGCGCGGAGCAGTTCGTATGTCGCGTCGGCGCGCTCGCGGAACCCGCCGAACATGGTGTCGAAGGCTTGCACGAACGCCGAGGCATCGGCCAGCAGCTGCCCGCCGAGGATCGCCGACACCGTCCTGGCGAACAGCCCGAACCCGGCACCCACCAACCGGCGCACACCGCGCCCACCGGCCCGCACCGGGCCGGACAGCAGCCGGATCATCCGCCCGTCCAGAAACGACGAGAGCCGCTGCGGGGCGTCCAGGAAGTCCAGCGCGGAGCGCGAGGGCGGGGTATCGACCACGACGAGATCCCAGGCACCGGCCGTCACCAGCTGCCCCAACTTCTCCATCGCCATGTACTCCTGGGTACCGGAGAACGACGAGGAAATGGTCTGGTAGAAGGGATTGGCGATGATCTGGGCAGCCCGCTCTGGACTGGCATGCGCCTGCACCATCTCGTCGAAGGTGCGCCGCATGTCCAACATCATCGCGTGTAGCTGTCCGCCGGCCGCGTCGATGTTCTCGGTCGGTGCCACCAGGCGGGGATTGTTGGTCAGCTCCCGCAGGCCCAGCGATTGGGCCAGTCGTCGTGCGGGGTCGATGGTGAGTACCACCACCGACCGGCCTCGCTCAGCTGCGCGTAGTGCGAGCGCCGCCGCCGTCGTCGTCTTGCCTACCCCACCAGCGCCGCAGCACACCACCACGCGGGTGGCGGGGTTGTCGAGCAGCGCGTCGATGTTCAGCGGTGGTGGCGTCATCGCACGCCCTGCTCGCGCAACCCTTCGGCCAGGTCGTAGACCCCGCCGAGGTCGACCCCGTCCATCCCCACCTCGGTGAGTTCTGGCAGCTCGATCAGCGGCATGCCGGCTTCGGCCAGCTTGACGCGAGCCTGCTGCTCGGCATCCACCCGGACGGCATGCTCCACGGTCTCGGCGACCAGGCCGTCGAGCACGGCCGGCTCCAGGTCCAGGCCGGCGGCGAGCAACCCGGCGCGGACCCGGTCGGCATCGACCCGGCCGTTGGCTGCGGCGTTCACCGACCGGTCGGGCAGCCGGGGTGGCCGGGCCCGGTTGACCAACACGGCACCTGGGCGCAGGTCCGCCAGATCCAGCTCCGTCACGGTCTCCAAGGTCTCAGCCACCGGCAGGTCCTCGAGCAGGGTGACCACGTGAACCGCGGTGTCCGCCGAGTGCAGCAGCCGCACCACTCCTTCGCTCTGGTTGTGAATCGGGCCCGCCCTTGCCAGGTCGGCCATCGCCCTGGTGACGTCGAGGAACTTCACCACCCGCCCGGTCGGTGGGGCATCCAGCACCACCGCATCGTAGATATGGATGCCCTTGGTTGCCCGCGTGGTCGCCTCCTTCACTTTGCCGGTGAGCAGCACATCTCGCAGCCCGGGCGCTAACGTCGTGGCGAATTCGATCGCGCCCATCCGGCGCAGTGTCCGGCCCGCGAAACCCAGGTTGTAGAACATCGCGAAGTACTCCAGGAGGGCTTCATCGGCATCCACCGCCAGCGCCCGAACCTCACCACCACCGGGGGCGACTGCGATGCGCCGTTCCTGATAAGGCAGCGGGGGTGTGTCGAAGAGATGTGCGATGCCCTGCCGCCCCTCGACCTCTACCAGCAGCGTTCGTCTGCCTCCGGTGGCCAGCGCCACGGCCAGCGCAGCCGCCACCGTCGTCTTGCCGGTCCCGCCCTTGCCGGTGACGACATGCAGGCGGGCACGGGCCAGCTCGTCAGGCCATCCGGGTGACATCACGATCGTGAGCCTAGGCATCGGGGCACTGACGAGCACGCGCTAGCGTGCACGGTCATGACGACCTGGGAGTACGCGACTGTGCCGCTGCTGACGCATGCCACCAAGCAGATCCTCGACCAATGGGGCTCCGACGGCTGGGAACTGGTCACCGTGATGCCCGGGCCGACCGGCGAGCAGCTGGTGGCCTACCTCAAACGCCCTAAGTGAGCTGGTTGAACCGGCTCAACGAGCTCGGCTTGGCATTGCCGCCAGTGGCCACCCCGGCCGGGGTGTACCTGTCCGCGGTGCGGAGTGGATCGCTGGTGTTCACCGCCGGGCAGATCCCGCTGGTCGATGGCGCGATGGCGACTACCGGCAAGCTCGGTGCCGAGATCGACATCGAACGCGGCAGGCAGCTGGCCCGCACCTGCGTGCTCAACGCGCTCGCAGCGGTGGACGGCCTGGTCGGGCTCGACGCGGTGGTCCGGGTGGTGAAGATGGTCGGATTCGTGGCCTCAGCACCCGGATTTACCGCGCAGCCTGCCGTTCTCAACGGGGCCTCCGAGCTGCTCGGCGAGGTGTTCGGCGCGGCAGGAGCGCACGCCCGCTCCGCGGTCGGAGTCGCTGAGCTACCGCTGGGCGCCCCGGTCGAAATCGAGTTGGTCGTCGAGGTGTCCTGAGCGCATCATGATGCGCGCGGGATGTGTCGACGCAACCGTCAGCGGGCCCGCCGGGCCAGCCGCTCGGGTTCCAGGATCAGCACGCTTTTTCCTTCCAGGCGCAACCAGCCCCGCTGGGCGAAATCGGCAAGTGCCTTGTTCACCGTCTCCCGGGAGGCGCCCACCAGTTGGGCAATCTCTTCCTGGGTGAGATCATGGGTCACTCTGAGCATGCCGGCCTCCTGGATGCCGAAGCGCTGCGCGAGCTGAAGCAACGCCTTGGCGACCCGTCCCGGCACGTCGGTGAAGATGAGATCGGCGAGCATGTTATTCGTCCGACGCAGCCGCCGCGCTATCACTCGCAGCAGCTGTTCGGCGATCTCCGGCCGCTTGTTGATCCAGTCCCGCAACGCAGCACGATCCATGCTCACTGCACTGACCTCGGTCACCGTGGTCGCCGTCGAGGTCCGCGGTCCCGGGTCGAAGATCGACAGCTCCCCGAACATGTCTGAAGGACCGAACACCGCAAGCAGATTCTCCCGGCCGTCGACCGACTTGCGCCCGATCTTGACTTTGCCCGAGAGCACGATATACAGGCGGTCGCCCGGCTCGCCTTCGGCAAAGATGACGTGGGCCCGAGGGAAGCTGACCGGCTCCAGCGTGGCGCTGAGGGCCTGGACCGCCGAGGGATCAACTCCCTGGAAAATACCGGCCCTGATCAGAGGGTCGTTCACCGCCGTCCTCCACCCTGGCGGAACCGGCCCCTTCGGCAGGGGACCTACCGGGCGCCGCCGATCACCTCGAGTGGATTCTAGGACCGTTGCCGGGGACGGCGTGACTTGATCAGGGCGATGCGACGTAGCCGACGCCGTTGGAACAGTTCCAGGGCGCGGCCGATCCCGCTGCGGAACAGCGCTCGCACCTCGTCAGCCCTGGCGGTTTGCAGAAACTCCTGGACCTCTTTCTCCTGCACTGCAACGTTTTCCTGCATAGCGACATGGCGCAGGCGAGTCTCCAGGCGCTCCATCGCGAGCGCGAAGAACATGATCAGCGGCGGGATGGCAGCGACGAACCAGACGGTCATGGTGCGGGTGATCCTGCCTCATCCACCTAAACGGGTTGGGCGTGGGGTGGCGCCCCGGCGTGTCGCACTGTCCGGCCCGTGCGACCGCGCCCGTACCACCTCCGTAGGCTGTGGGGGTGCCAGCCCGATCCCGTCGGTCCATCGCTGGAGAGAGTCGTCTCGCACTGGTTCGGCGAGCCCGCCGGATGAACCGGGTATTGGCCACCGCCTACCCGGACGCGCACTGCGAGCTGGACTTCGAGACGCCGCTTCAGCTGGCTGTCGCCACCATCCTGTCTGCGCAATGCACTGACAAGCGGGTCAACGAGACGACGCCCGGGTTGTTCCGTCGGTATCTCAGTGCCGCCGACTATGCGGCTGCCGATCGGGACGAGCTGGAGGAGCTGATCCGGCCCACGGGGTTCTACCGGAACAAGGCGACATCACTGATCGGGCTCGGCACCGCACTGGTGGAACGCTTCGACGGCGAGCTGCCCAGCCGGCTGGACGACCTGGTCACGCTCCCGGGTATCGGGCGCAAGACGGCCAACGTGATCCTGGGTAACGCTTTCGGAGTGCCTGGTATCACGGTGGACACCCATTTCGGGCGACTGGTGCGCCGCTGGGGATGGACCCAGCACGAGGATCCGGTGAAGGTCGAGCAGGTGATCACCGACCTGATGCCCAAGCGGGACTGGACGATGCTGTCCCACCGGGTAATCTTTCACGGGCGCCGGGTGTGCCATTCCCGCCGCCCGGCATGTGGAGTGTGCCCGCTGGCCAGCGACTGCCCGTCCTACGGCTGTGGACCCACCGAACCCGAGATCGCCGCGGCACTGCTGCGTGGGCCTGAGACGCCCCATTTGCTGGCGATGGCTGGGCTGCCCACCGATCTGGCGGCTTCACGTGCTGCAGTCGGCGTGGTGGACCCGGTCGCGGTCACCGAGGTGGCTACTGTCGCGGCCCCCGAGGCGGTGCGGTGAAGCCTGTGCTGCGCTGGGTGATGGTGGCGGCATTCATGGCGTTCGCGCTCGCCGTGGCGTTGTGGCCGCGCGGAGACCCAACATCCACTACCGCCTCCGGTGCCGCGCAGCCCACCGGCGCGCCGGCTAACCTCGACGAGCTTCGGTCCCGGGCGGCCCTGCAGCCGTGCCCGGACGCGACTTCGAGAACCGTTGCGGCGAGCGGGGTGCTGTCAGGACTTGAGTTGCCTTGTCTTGGCCAGCCGGGGACGGTTGACCTCGGGGCGGCGCTGGCTGGGCGGCCCGCGTTGCTCAACCTGTGGGGACCGCTGTGCCAGCCGTGCGCCGAGGAGCTGCCCGCACTGGCCGCCTATGCCGCCGGGACCGACGCGGTGCCGGTGCTCGGCGTGGAAGTGCAGCGGCTACCTGAAGGGGCACTGGAGATGCTCGCCGCGCTGAACGTGCATTACCCGTCGGTCAGCGACCCCGACGGCAGGCTGCGCGCCGCGCTGGACGCCCCTCCGGTATTGCCGCTGAGCTTCGTGGTGTCCGCCGACGGCCGGGTCAGCCAGGTCAACCCACCCGAGGTGCTCCGCAGCCCGGAGCAGGTTCGCGCGGTCGTGCAGCGTTACCTCGGCCCTGGCAGCACAGGCACAGTGGGATGAGCACGGAGCCGCCGATGGTGACCGCTGGGCCGCTCGTCGACCCCGCCTCGGTGCCGCGGTGGCTCGGGCACCTGGTACGCAGTACCGCGGAGCTTGGCCCCGGCGGCTTTGGCCGCATTCCCGCCCCACGACAGGCCCCGCCGGAGGCTGGCCGCGCGGCGGCGGTGCTGGTGCTTTTTGCCGAAGACTCGCGCACCGGTGAGCCGGATGTGCTGCTTGCGTTGCGCTCCTACCAGCTGTCCTCGCATGCCGGCCAGGTCTGCTTCCCCGGTGGAGCGGTGGACGGTGCCGACGACGGACCGGTTGCGACGGCGCTGCGGGAGGCCTCCGAAGAGGTCGGTGTTCGTGTCGAAGACGTGCGACCGGTGGCCGTGATGCCCCAGCTGTATCTGCCACCGTCGGATTTCGTCGTCACGCCGGTGTTGGCTCATTGGGAGCGGCCCGGGCCGGTTGCCCCGGTGGATCCCAGGGAGACGGCTGCGGTCGCCCGGGTGCTGCTGCGGGTACTCGCCGACCCGGTGAACCGGCTGATTGTGCGCGGACCCAGTGGGTACCCGAACCCCGCCTTTGTCCTGCCTGGGATGCTCATCTGGGGGTTCACCGGTGGGTTGCTGGCTGCGCTGCTCGCGATGGGCGGGTGGGAACGGCCCTGGGAACCGGCGACCGAGTATGGCCTGGACGTCGCGTGGCGGTTGGCCGAGCGGACTGAGGTGATCCGGTGAACTGGGTGGATGTGCTGGTGCTGGTGCTGGCTCTGCTCGCCGGCGTCTCCGGCGCTCGGCAGGGAATGGTCACCGCGGCGGCGTCCTTCGTCGGTGTGTTGGCCGGGGCGGTGATCGGAGTGCGGATCGCGCCCTCGTTGATCGCGCGGTTCGAGAGTCCGGAAGTTCGCGTCGCGGTCGGGGTGTCGATCGTGATCGTGCTCGTCGCGCTGGGCGAGACGTTGGGGGTATGGCTGGGCCGGACGGTGCACGGCCGGATCGACGCTGAGGCGCTGCGCCAGGTGGACAGCTTCATGGGAGCCGGGGTGCAGGGTGCTGCGGCTCTCGTGGTGGCCTGGTTGGTCGCTCTGCCGCTTACTGAGTCCTCGGCCTATACCGGGCTGACCAGCGCGGTGCGGGATTCGTCGGTGCTGCGGGTCACCGACACGATGATGCCCAACGTGCTGCGCGAGCTGCCGGCCGAGTTGACCAAGCTGCTGGACGTCTCCGGCTTCCCCGACGTGCTCGCCCCCTTCTCCCCCACCCCGATCACCGATGTCGGTCCGGCCGATCCGGTCCTGCTCAACAGCCCGGTGGTGCGGGAGGCCCGTGCCAGTGTGCTCAAGGTCCGGGCCCGGGCAGCATCTTGCTCCCGCGCGCTGGAGGGCACCGGATTCGTCATCGCCCCGCAGCGAGTGATCACCAATGCGCACGTGGTCGCCGGTACCGACCGGGTGGCAGTGGAAACGGCAAGGGGCGCGCTGGACGCCACGGTGGTCAGCTATGACCCGAATACCGACGTCGCGGTGCTGAAGGTGCCTCAGCTGAGGGCGCCGGTGCTGCAGCTGGCCCCGGCGCCCGCCGCTACCGGGTCGGATGGGCTGGTGCTCGGCTACCCGCTGGACGGGCCGTACACGGCTTCGGCCGCTCGGGTGCGGGATCGCATCCGCTTGCGCGGCCCGGACATCTACAACGGGGCGACCGTGGTTCGCAACGTCTACACCGTCCGCGCCGTGGTGCGCAGCGGGAACTCAGGTGGCCCGCTGCTGGACGGGTCCGGTCAGGTGCTCGGCTTGGTGTTCGGGGCAGCGGTGGACAACGACGAGACCGGGTTCGTGCTGACCGAAGAGGAGATCGCCGACGACATCGCCGCGGCACCGAGCCAAACCGACGAGATTCCCACCGGCGCCTGCGCCGTGTGAGTGGTGAGTGGTGAGTGCGGTATCGCATTCACCACCACTCAGGGCCTCTCCGCAGGAATTCGGTAATGAGCGTGGTGGTGTGTTCGGGCGCTTCCTCCTGCACGAAGTGGCCGATGTGGGGCAGTACCTCATAGCGATAACTGCTGCCTGCCCACTGGCTTGAGCGCCGCGCGGTTGGCTCCAGCAGGTAAGGGTCGTCGGCGCCGTGCACCTGGAGCACCGGGACTCGGGCCGTCCGGTTCACCGTGCGGGACAGCCGGTGGCCGTCGAACCGGAACTGCGAGCGCCCAACCCATCGGTAGTACTCCAGTGCGCAGTGCGCCGTGCCGGGGATCAGCATGGCATCGCGATAGCGCTGGGCCGCCATGGTGAACTCGCTTGACGCGCACCACTGCGGGCTCGCCCCGCGGCGCAGGATCCGCTCCACCAGCGCCGCACGGTCGCGGGTGAGGCTGCGCTCGGGCAGCCACGGCACTTGGAAGCTGGCCAGGTAGCGCGACGCGCGGCGTTGCGCCGGATCGCGCAGCAGCGCCTGGCCCATCGCGAGCGGATGCGGCGCGGACAGCACCGTGACCGAACGCACCAACCTGGGATGCAATGCGGCCGTGCACCAACCGAGGATTCCGCCCCAGTCGTGCCCTACCAGGTCGGCTTGGCGTTCACCGAGCGCCCGGATTAGGCCCGCCACGTCACCGGACAGGGTCCACAGGTCGTAGCCGCGGGGTGGCTTGTCGGAGTCACCGTAGCCGCGCAGGTCCACGGCGACAGTGCGATGACCCGCTGCGGCCAACGCCGGGAGTTGGTGGCGCCAGGACCACCAGAACTCCGGAAAGCCGTGCAGCAAGAGCACCAGCGGACCGGTCCCGACCTCGACCACATGCAACCGGATCCCGTTGGCGGATACCTCCCGGTGCGTCCAGTGCCCAGGAATCCGGACTGAGCTGGAATCCGGCGGACGGCTCACTCCCGGGGCTGATCGACGCTGGGTTGTTCAACTCTGAGCTGGTCACCATCATGCTGGCGGGAACGTCGGCGAGTCAGCGCCGCCCCGGTGTCGCGGACGGTGCTGATCGTGCGTTCCGGCTTTCGGATGCTGCGTACTCGGCGCCAGCCCACCAGCGCGAAGCCGGCGGCGGCGACCACCATCAGGCCGAAAATGACGCTGAACGCGGCCCACTGCGGCAGCCAGATGGCCAGTACTTGGGCCAGCGCGATGAAAAGAAAGAACAGGCTGAAGATCAGGATCGTCAGGGCGATGACAAAAAAGATGCTGCCCTTGACACCCTTGCGAACCTCGGCCGTCACCTCCGCCTTGGCCAGTTCCACTTCCGAGCGGAACAAGACGGAGAAGTGCGTCGCGGCCTCGCGCACCAGCTCGCCCAGGGATGCGTCGGCATGGTGACGGGGAGGGTCCGGCGACAGCGGCAGTGACCGCACTCCAAATGCCGCATCCGGTTTGGCGTGCCGGCCGTTGCTGGGGGACTGCCTGCTAGTCACGGGCGACATGGTGCCACGGCCCCTCTCGATAACCCATCGTGGCTACCCAGCTCACTCTCCGTGGAGCTCTCAAGGTGCTTGCGCTCATTCCTCCGTCGGCCTGCGCCGCTGCTTGGTGAGTGTCCGGCGGCGCTTGTCGGCGAGTCGGCGCTCGCGAGCGGCCCGGGAGGGGCGAGTCGGCCGGCGTGAGGGCGGATCGGGGTCCAGCGCGTCACGCAGCATCGCGGCGAGCCGGATCCGGGCGGCTTCCCGGTTGCGCAGTTGGGAGCGGTACTCGGCGGCCACCACCGTCAGCACTCCTGCGACCAGCCGACCGGACAGCCGCTCCAACACGCGGGCGCGCTGGTGTTCGGTGAACGCTGCGCTAGCCGCCGCGTCGAAGATCAGCTCGACGCGCGAGTCAGTGGTGTTGACCCCCTGCCCGCCCGGCCCGCTGGCCCGAGAAAAGCGCCACCGCAGCTCGGCCTCGGGAATCGAGACCGAACCGCCTACCGGCAGCGCATCAGACACTTTCCCAGCATGCCTGCGCCAGGCTCTGCTTGCGATATGGATGCATGTGGTTGTTCACGGCGCTCGCTACAGCGCGATGAGCATCCAGGTGGCTGGCAGGGTGAGGCGTCAGTCCTCGGAGTCGGACTGCATGCCGGCGGAGATCCGGCCCATCACGGAGGAGTCGGCCAGCGTGGTGACGTCGCCGATCTCACGGTTCTCCGCGACGTCACGCAGCAGTCGCCGCATGATCTTGCCGGATCGGGTCTTGGGCAGGTCCGCCACGACCATGATCTGCCGGGGCTTGGCGATCGCGCCGATCTCCTTGGCCACGTGGTTGCGCAACGCCTTGATCGCCTCTTCA
>JALZDN010000096.1 GCA_030862525.1 Actinomycetota bacterium
GCTGCTGCTACTGCATGCCGCGGGACGTCTTCGGGACCGACTTCCCTTTTATGGACCACTCGGAGCTGCTGTCGTTCGAGGAGATCGAGCGGCTGGGGACGGTTTTCGCTGGCCTGGGGGTGGAGAAGCTGCGGCTCACCGGTGGAGAGCCTTTGCTCCGGCACGGCATTGAGGGACTTGTCGAGCGGCTTGTCAACATCGAGGGCATAGCGGACGTGGCGTTGACGACCAATGGGTCGCTACTGGCCGCGAAGGCGCAAGCGCTGAGGGATGCCGGACTGAAGCGGATCACGGTAAGCCTGGACTCTCTTGACGAGCCGACATTCCGGGCCGTCAGTGATGTGAAGATCCCGCTGGCCCGGGTGATCAAGGGCATTGCGGCCGCTGCCGACGTCGGTCTGACTCCCGTCAAGATCAACGCGGTGATCAAGCGGGGGATGAACGATGGGCAGGGCATTGTTGATCTCGCCGGCTTCGGACGCGAGCACGGCTACGTCGTCCGGTTCATCGAGTTCATGGACGTCGGAGCCACCAACGGCTGGCGGATGGACGACGTCGTCCCGGCAGCGGAAGTCATCGAGCGCATCAACGCCGTCTGGCCGATCGAACCGCTGGATCCCACGTACGTCGGCGAGGTGGCCAGTCGGTACCGCTACCTCGACGGGAGTGGCGAGGTCGGCGTGATTGCCTCGATCACCAAGCCGTTCTGCAACACCTGCTCCCGGGCTCGCCTGTCCGCCAAGGGCGAGTTGTACACCTGTCTGTTCTCCGGCGCCGGCCATGACCTTCGCGCACTGCTGCGCAGCGGGTGCAGCGACGACGAACTCCATACCGTGGTCAGCGGGCTCTGGACGGGTCGGACCGACCGTTACTCGGCCGAGCGAACGACCGCGACGGCCGGACTGTCCAAGGTGGAGATGAGCTACATCGGGGGCTAACGGTGTCGCCTCCGGTGGGTCGGTCTAGGTGGTCCTGCGGAGGAGCCTGAGGTAGCCGGCGGCGACGAGGACGGCCAGGGCCCAGACGAGTGCTTGGAGTAGCCAGGTCGACGCGGTGAACGCCGCGCCGATCGGGCTGGAGGTGTCGAAGTCACAGCGGTTGGCGATGCCCGTGGTAGCCAGCGGCAGGCTGCGGTCGACCCCTACTCCGATCTGCTCGAGCAGCGAGCATGGTGAGTTGGGGTCGTCGGCTTGGCTGGTGTGCGCAGCGACGTAGCGACCTGGTTCAACGGAAGTGTGCCCGGCGGCGACGCCCAGTCCCGCCGCAACCAGGAGCACCACCACAAGGGCAAGGACGGTACGGCCGCTGCGGTAGCCGTATCCGGCGAGTACCCCCCACAGCCGGTGCGCCCCTTTGGCCAGCCGTCCGCCGAGTTCCCCACGATCATGAAGGTCCTGTTGCTGGGCGATGAGGACATCGCGCGCCGTGGACTCGCGGCCAGTGGCTTTCAGCACGGCGGCAAGCTGCTGGTAGGGCTGAGGCCGGTAATCATGAGTGTGGTGGGTGATCAGGTGCAGCCACTCGTGCCAGCCAACGGTATGAAGTGACGTGTAGACGAGACCGGACAGCGCGAGCCGACGCGCCGGTGTGGCGCAGGTCGACCTGCTCGCAGTGCGATGTGGACAGATCACGTGGGCCGGCAGAAACAGGTGCTTCGCCTCGGCGTCCTCCAGGTCGAGGACCGGCCCGGCCGGATTGGTCAGCTTGGCGTCGTTGAGGTCGAGTTGGCCGCTGATGTGGGCGTCCGGTAGCCGCACCGCGCCGTCTGTGCTGTGCCCGGTGGCGGTGAATCCCTCGGCGAACATGTCGCTGCCGACCTGAAGGTGGTCACCGATCAGGGCTCGGCCGGCTTGGTTGGTCAGCTTGGCGCCATTGAGGTTGAGCTGACCGCTGATCTGCGCGTCCGATAGCCGTACGGCGCTATCTGTGCTGTGCCCGGTGGCGGTGAATCCCTCGGCGAACATGTCGCTGTCGACCTGAAGGTGGTCGCCGATCAGGGCGGGGCCCGCGTAGTTGGTCAGCTCTGCGCCATCCAGGTTGAGCTGACCGCTGATGTGGGCGTCCGGTAGCCGCACCGCGCCGTCTTCGCCGTGTCCGGTAGCGGTGAATCCGTCGAGGAACACGCCGCCCTGCACCTGGAGGTGGTCGCCGATGAGCGCCGGGCCGGCGTTGTTGATCAGCTCCGCCCCGTCCAGGTTGAGTTGGCCGCCGATGCGGGCGCCTGGCAGCCGAACCGCGCCGCGTTCGCAATGTCCGGTGGCGGTGAATCCCTCTGCGAGGACCAGCCCACCGTCGACTTGGAGCCCGTCGCCGATGAGGGCCGGGCCGGCTTGGTTGGCCAACTCGGCCCGGTTGAGGTTGAGCTGGCCGCTGATGCGCGCGCCTGGCAGTCGCACCGCGCTCAGTTCACCGTGTCCGGTGGCGACGAAGCCCCCACCGAACACGTCGCCGTAGACGTGGAGTCCGTCGCCGATGAGGGCCGGGCCGGTGTCGTTGGTCAGCCGCGCACCGTTGAGGTTGAGTTGGCCGCTGATGTGGGCGCCCAGCAACCGTACTGCACCCTCCTCACCGTGTCCGGTGGCAGTGAAACCGTCACCGAGCAGAACATCGCCCTGGACCCGCAGCCCGTCGCCGTCCAGAGCGGGAAGGTGCGACGCACTCAAGGTCAACCAGGGTAAACGGGCACTGGTGAGGAACACAGCACGATCGAAGTAGCAACCTCGCAGCTCAATCCCCACTGCGGCCGGAACGTGGGTGAGATCGAGTGTTCCGGTAATCCGCGCGCCATGGATCCGCACACCTAATGGATCAAGACGGTCACCGCTGCGGCCCAGCACCAGCTCCCGGATGAGTTCGGCACGGATGGTGTATCTGGGGTTCTCCGTTGCTGCCAGCTGTTCAACGTTGAGTTTGCTGCACTCGACCACGCAGCCAGAGACCAAGGCGTCGAGAAGCGCCCCTTCTCTCGATGAGACCTCGCTGAGGCTCTTGCTCGCCACGACTGCCCAACGGTCGGCCACCCAGTTTCAGCTCATCGCCGCCGGAGCTGACCCGGGAGAGCCTACCGGATGTCGCTTAGGCTGCGCCCATGTCTGGGCGGCGACTCGGCGTCATGGGCGGCACCTTCGACCCGATCCACCACGGCCACCTCGTCGCCGCCAGCGAGGTGCAGGCCCGGTTCGGATTGAACGAGGTCGTGTTCGTCCCCACCGGAATCCCGTGGCAGAAAAGCGAGCGTGACGTCAGCCCAGCCGAAGACCGCTACCTCATGACGGTCATCGCCACCGCGTCCAACCCGCGGTTCTCCACCAGCCGGGCGGACGTCGACCGCCGGGCTCCCACCGTCACCGTGGACACGCTCACCGACCTGCGTACACAGTTCCCCGACCATGAAATTTTCTTCATCACCGGCGCCGACGCGCTGGCGCAGATCTTGTCCTGGAAGCGAGTCGACGAGCTCTTCGATCTGGCCCATCTCGTCGGGGTGACCCGCCCGGGATTCCAGCTTGACGGCAAGCACTTGCCGGACCACGCGGTGAGCCTGGTCGAGGTGCCGGCCATGGCGATCTCCTCAACGGACTGCCGCCAGCGCATCGCCTGCGGCCTGCCAATCTGGTATCTGGTGCCCGACGGGGTGGTGCAGTACATCAGCAAACGTGGCCTTTACCGCGACACGCACCACTGACCAGCATCCTCCTATCGCGATCACCGAAGGGTCTGCGGATGTCTGCGATCGCTTACGTGGTGGCTGTTGTCACTGCGAGCATCCTGCTGACCGTGGCCGGCTCCGGCTCCGGCGGGGACACCAAGCCCGGTGGCGAGTCCCTGGAGGCTCTGGCTGACTTCGCCGCCCAGCGGGTGCAGATCGCCGATGCCGTCGCCGCCGCGAAATGGGGCACGGACGCCCGGCAGCACGTCAAGCAGGCGCGTGCGCTCGACCCCACGCACGACGACGCCCTCGGCAGAGCTCTCGCCTCGATGTGCCACAAGGGAACGGGAAAGAGCAGATTGGGCGCGGGCCCACCATCCACCGGCGGTGCCACATCTCTGCCAGCTGCACCGGCCCTCCGCACCGGGAATCACCAGTGTTACTGCCTGCAAGTCGGCAACGAAATCAGCACGTGCTGCGGGGCGTCAGTTCCTGGATCGGTATGTAGTGCGCCGCGGCGGCTGAGGCGATGTTGCATGCGTCCATGCCGGTGACCGAGAGTCCATGGCCGGGTTCGGCGAGCACTGTCGCGCCCATGCTGGTCAGTACCCTGGTCAGGCCACTGCGCCGGGGTGAGCGCACGAACACGCTGCGCCGGACCTGCTTGGTCAATTCGCATGCCTCGATCATGCAGGCAATGTTGCCGCATGCGAGGCGCGCGCACATCGGAGTGGGGTCCGGGGTTGGGGATCGGACCCTGGTCCGATACGACGCTGTTTCGAGAATCAGCGTTCACCAGGAAGAGATTCTCCGGCTCCGACTGGCGACCCGCCAGTGTCACCGCTGGTAAGTGTGCGTGACCTCGTAGAGCTTTGGCTCGGCGCTGGTAGCGATCTCCAAGGCGGCTACCATGTGGGCTTGTGCCGGTGGGTTCGCCAGCATGGCCTCGAAGTCCTGGCGCGTCTGCCACTGGGCATAGTTGACGACCCTGGTGCCGTCGAGACTGGCATGGATGTTGGCCGACACGAAGCCCCGCTGATGCCGCATTATTTGCTCGGTCGCGTCCTGTAGGTGCGCGATCAGTACACCTTGCCGCTCCGGCGCGACCGTGAAGACGTTGATCAACGTGAGCGGGGTCGAGCCGGTCTGAATGACGGTCATCTCATTGTGACAAGCTGGGTGCGCACGGCGTCGCAGGCAGTTGAGCGCTGGCTTCCGAGCCGGAGACAAGGAGTGATGTGTCAGCCACCGAGCACGCACGAGAGCTGGCGTTGACTGCGGCGAACGCTGCGGCGGGAAAAAAGGCGCACAACATCACCCTGCTCGACGTGTCCGACCAGCTGGTGATCACGGACTGTTTCGTGATCGCCTCGGCGCCCAACGAGCGCCAGGTCCAGGCCATTGTGGACGCCGTGGAGGAGGAGATGGCCGCCGCCGGTACCAAGCCGGTGCGCCGTGAGGGAACCCGCGAGGGGCGCTGGGTGTTGCTGGATTTCGTGGACGTGGTCGTGCACGTGCAGCATGCCGAGGAGCGCTCCTTCTACGGCCTTGAGCGGCTGTGGAAGGACTGCCCGACGATCCCTTTCGAAGCTGATGCTCCAGCTGGCCCCGATAAGGCGGACGAGTCGATGTGAGCCTGACGCGGCTTGTGCTCTGGCGGCACGGCGAGACCGACTACAACGCGGCGCTGCGGATGCAGGGCCAGCTTGACTCTCAGCTCACCGCTACCGGACTCGGCCAGGCCCGCCGGGCGGCCCGACTGCTCGCGGAGCTGAAACCGGACGTGCTGGTGACCTCCGATCTGTCCCGTGCCGGGGACACCGCAGCTGTACTCGCCGCCGAGATCGGGATGCCACTTCGGGTCGACAAGCGGCTGCGGGAGACCAACCTCGGGACGTGGCAGGGCCTGACCCACGCCGAGGTGGAGGCGCGCTGCCCGGGCGGCATCCAGACCTGGCGGGGCAACCCGGAATGGGCCCCACCGGGTGGTGAAACCCGGGTGGAGGTGGCCGGGCGGGCTGCGCATGTGGTCTCCGAGCTCGACGCGGACGGCCATGACAGTGCGGTGCTCTGTACCCACGGCGGATTGATCGCCGGCCTGACGCCACTGCTCCTCGGCCTGCCGGTGTCCGGCTGGTCGGTGTTCGGGGGGATCAGCAACTGTCACTGGACGGTGCTTCTCCGCCACGGGTTGGGCTGGCGGCTGTTTTCGTACAACACTGCCGCTCCGGTCTAAGTGACTTTCAGGTGCCGACGCAGGTGACTCCGCTGCTGGACCGCTGACGGCCCCTACGCTGATGATCGTGCCCGTTGCCGTCGTCACCGACTCAACCGCTTATCTCCCGAACGGGCTCGCGGAACGCCATGGTATCCGCCAGGTGCCGCTGCACGTCATGGTTAACGGTCGCCATCAGCTGGACGGCGTGCAGCTCGGACCGGCCGAGCTGGTGGAAGCGCTGACTCGTCGAGCCACGGTGAGCACCTCTCGCCCGACCCCGGGGGAATTCGAGGCGGTGTACACGGAGGCTATCCGGGCCGGTGCCGACACCGTCGTGTCAGTGCATCTGTCCCGCGCACTGTCCGGCACCTGGGAGTCGGCCCGACTGGCCGCCGAGCAGATCGGCGCGAAGCGAGTCCGGGTGGTCGACTCGCGCTCCGCTGGCATGGGCTTGGGCTTTGCCACCCTCGCTGCGGCTGCCGTGGCGGCGACCGGCGCCGATCAGGCCACCGTGTACGACGCCGCTGAGCGGGTCAGCGCTCGTACCCGGACCTTCTTCTCGGTGGACACCCTGGAGTACCTGCGCCGTGGAGGCAGGATCAGCCAGGCGGCCGCACTGCTGGGCACCGCGCTGGCGGTCAAGCCGTTGCTGCACGTCGACTCGGGACGGGTTGTGCCGCTGGAGAAGGTGCGCACCGCCACCCGCGCGCGGGCTCGGCTGGTCGAGCTGGTGGTGCAGGCAGCCGGATCGCAGCCGTTGGACCTTGCGGTGCATCACCTCGGCGCCGCCGACGGTGCGGTGGACCTGGTCGAGCAACTGCGTGCGCGACTCCCGATGCTGACCGAATGCCTGATCTCCGAGGTGGGGGCGGCGATCGGCGCGCACGCCGGGCCGGGAATGCTCGGCGTGGTCGTCCTGCCCGGCGGCCTGTTGCAGTACTAGCCGGTCGACTCGACCGGTGACTGCTCGGCAGGTCCACGAATGCCGTTCTCAGAAGTCGGGCTGCTGGCCGGTGCCGGTGTATTCCGCAGAGATGCCCACAGCACGCGCAGTACCCGGTCCGGCCGCAACAACCCCTCCGGTCGGTCAACCATGCCCACCACACGCACGAAGGCCCGCCCGAGTGAACTGTCGCTGCGCGCCGCGGCATGCAGCCGGGGCACGTAGGCGTTGACCATCCGGACCTTGAAGGTGCGCCGACCCGGCACGCCGGGGAAGGCCAAATCGGCGCCGACGGCGATCTCCCAGGGCGTGTCGATCATCTTTGCGATGCGCCGGAAGTACCGCCGGGGCACCGGCGGTGACCCGCTGCGCAACATGTCCCGCAGCGTCGCCGCCTCCATCGCGGCCACCGTCATGCCTTGCCCGTAGATGGGATTGAACGAGCACACCGCGTCCCCGATCATCAGCAGGCCCGCTGGGAAACGGCGCAACCGCTCGTAGCGGGGACGCACGCTGGCCGGAAACCGGAAGGACACCGGGTCGTCCACCGGGGTGGCGCCCACCAGGGCCTCGGCGATGTCGGGGAAGCAGATGCTGGCTGCGAACGCATCGAACCCGGCCGGGTCCAGCGGCGGGTGGTCGCCAAGGATGCCGGCCAGCGTGACCAGGTGTTGGCCGTCCTCCAAGGGACTGACACCTCCCGCCCGTGGGTTGGCCGGAATCGGCCCGGTGAGGATGGCCGCGTCATCACCAAGGGCACCGGGACGCAGCCGGTAGCGGCGGCTGGCATAGCCGAGCCCGATCTCGACCCGGTCTACCTCGGGCCGCGGGTAGCCGAACTGCTCCAGCCACATCGGTGTGCGTGAGCCCCGGCCGGTGGCGTCGACGATCAGGTCAGCAGACACCGTCTGCTCCGGGCCACCGTTGTCACGGTGCGCGATCCGCACCCCGGTGGCCCGGATCCGGCCGCTGTCAGTGATCAGGCCTACCACGTCGCAGCCCTCGACGAAATTCACCGACGGCAGCGCCTTCACCCGTTGGCGGACGTGGCCCTCCACGAATGGGCGGCTGGCGGCTAGCGCGGGCAGGCCGATGTCGGCCTGGCGCAGCCGCTGACCCGATATGTGGATTCGGAGGCCGCCCAGCGAGTCTGCAGTCACCGCGCCCGCCTGAACCAGTTGCTCGGTGAAGCCGGGGAACAGCTCGTCAAGCAGCTCCCGGCCGTGGGCATGCAGTGCGTGTACGTGACGGCCCTGCGGCACCCCTCGGCGGTCTGCGAGATCAGGCGGCAAGATGTCCCGCTCGATCACCGTCACCCGAGTGTAAGCATCGGCCAGAACGCGAGCGGCTAGCAATCCCGCCATGCTTGCACCGAGAACGATGGCGTGGTCACCGACCGTGGTCGTCTTCATAATGATCTCCTCTGGCGGTTGAACGCCAAGGACTCGATCATTGCGTACTGAGACTCCTTGACCGCCACCGTAGCAACGAATCTGCACCCTCCACGTCCGTCGCAGGCGCCAGGGACTCGGCTTGTCCCCAGCCGCCCTGTTGTCCACAGCTCATAACCGCAGCTAACGACGCGAGCAGTAGAGCCGTCCTAACGTCGCCCCGTGGCCTTGCTCCCCAGCTTCCCCTGCACCGACGCCGATGATCCGCAGCACGCCCGAACGCGGCTTATGGCGCTGCGTGCCGCCGAGCCCACCGACGAAGGACCGCTCGAGACGGTTGCTGCCGACGGGCTGCTCCACTCGAGCGACCGGACCGACTCACCTGCCACATCGCGAGGAGGCCGGTTGGTTCGGCGCTGGATACCGGAACAGCTGCGGGAGGCCCGGTGGGAACCAGGACGACCAGGAGCGCTCGCCCTGTCGCTGGTGGCCGCGCTGGCGGCGCTGATCGCCGCGGTCGGGGTGTGGCGGGAGCGTCCCGTGCCCGAGCCAACCCCGGCCCTGCCGTTGGTCACCGCTGACACGGCGCCGGGCCCATCAGCGACCGCACCGCCCGCAGCCCCTGAAGTAGTGGTCAGTGTGGCGGGTCGGGTGGCCCGGCCCGGGCTGATCCGGCTACCCGACGGCACCCGGGTAGCTGACGCACTCACCGCGGCGGGCGGACCACTGCCGGGCACCGATCTAATGGGCTTGAACATCGCTCGCCGGCTGTCCGACGGTGAGCAGCTACTCGTCGGGGTGGCGCCACCACCCGGGCAGCCGGTGGACGGCGCCGCGCCGAGCACTGCGCCCGATACGTCCCGGAAGGTCGACCTCAACACGGCGACCCTGCAGCAGCTCGACGTGCTGCCCGGCGTCGGCCCGGTCACCGCGCAGCGCATTCTCGACTGGCGCGCCGCGCACGGCCGCTTCACATCGGTGGATCAGCTTCGCGAGGTGACCGGGATCGGGCAGGCGCGGTTGGCCCGGCTCAAGGATCTGGTGCGGGTGTGACCGCCGACGCACTTCTTCCCGCGGAGGCGGCGTGATGACAGCTGAGGCGCCTCCTGCCGCAACGCCGCATGACCTACGCCTCGTGCCCGCCGCACTCGCCGGCTGGGCAGTGGTACTCGCCGGGTTGCACCTCGGTGCGGTGGCCGCGGCTGCACTGGGTACGGGGGCCCTGCTGGCTGCCGGTGCTGCCGCGCTGCGCGGCCGGTCGGCAGCAGTGCTGGCAGCGGGCGGGGTGGTCGCGTCACTGGCACTCGTGGTCGGCGTGCAGGCGTGGCAGGTCGAGCGCCATCCGGTACGGACCGGCGCGGAAGACGGCTTGGCAGCGACAGTGTTGGTGCAGTTGCGCGACGACCCGCAGGCGGTCAACTCCTCGGGGTACGGCGGTCGGCGACCGCAGCCGCAGCGGGTGGTCATCCGTGCTGAGCTCGAGGCCGCGGAGCTGGCCGGACGCCAATGGCAAACTGGCGGCCGGGTGGTTCTGCTGGCCCCGGCGCAGGGTTGGACCGGCCTGCTACCCGGTCAGCGAGTGCGGGCGACCGGGCTGCTCACCGTGCCCAACCGGTCCGACCTGACAGTCGCCGTGCTGCGGGTGCGAGGTCAGCCAGAGGTGCTGGCGGCGCCAACCGCAGTGCAACGGGGTGCCGAGCGGCTGCGGTCCGGGCTGCGGGTGGCGGCCGGAGTCCTCGATCCGAAACCGGCCGGGCTGCTGCCCGCTCTGGTGGTGGGGGACACGTCAACGATGGTGCCTACCGTCGAGGACGAGTTCCGCGCCGCCGGTCTGACGCATTTGACTGCTGTCTCCGGTGCCAACGTGGCGATTTTATGTGGGGCCGTTCTGGGGTTGGCCCGGCTCGCTCGGGCCGGTCCGCGCACCGCGGCCATCCTCGCTGGGCTGGTCCTGGTCGGATTCGTGGTGCTGTGCCGACCGTCACCGAGTGTGCTGCGCGCCGCCGCGATGGGCGCCGTCACCCTGGTGGCCCTGATGTTCGGCCGCCGCCGCTCGGCGGTGCCCGCGTTGTGCGCTGCGGTGCTCGTCTTGCTACTGCTCGATCCGGCGTTAGGGGGTGACCCGGGGTTCGCGCTATCTGTTCTAGCCACCGGTGCATTGGTGCTGCTTGCGCCCGGTTGGGCGGCCGGGCTACGCCGTCACGGGGTGCCACCGGGAATCGCCGAGGCACTTGCGGTGCCCGCAGCCGCCCACGTGGTCACCGCGCCGGTGGTGGCGGGCCTGTCCGGGCAGGTAAGCCTGGTGGCAGTGCTGGCCAACCTGCTGGCCGCCCCGGCGGTCGCACCGGCGACCGTGCTCGGCGTGCTCGCCGCGGTGCTCGGATCGTTGCACCCCGGCGCCGCCGCCGTCGTCGTGCAGGTGGCCGGCCCGGCGGTGGGTTGGCTGGTGGGTGTGGGTCACCATGGAGCCGCTGTCCCCGACGGGGTGATGCAGTGGCCGGGAGGAGCTTCCGGTGCACTGCTGTTGGCGTTGCTGGTTGGTGCGGCGTTGTTCGCGATGCGGGCCCATCGGCTGCGGGTGCTCGTGGCGGCCGGATTGGTCGGCGCCCTGCTGGTGCTGGTGCCGACGCGGTATGTGTTGCCGGGCTGGCCGGCGACCGGCTGGGTGGTGGCGGCTTGCGACGTCGGCCAGGGCGACGCGGTGGTGCTGGCTACCGCAGAGCCGGATCGGGCGGTGCTTGTCGACGCCGGGCCCGAGCCGG
Organism: Actinomycetota bacterium; assembly: GCA_030862525.1. Classification (GTDB taxonomy): domain Bacteria; phylum Actinomycetota; class Actinomycetes; order Mycobacteriales; family Pseudonocardiaceae. The sequence continues at coordinate 10,964 of JALZDN010000096.1, forward strand.
GATCGGTGTCGGCCTGCCTCGACCGTCTTGGGATCCGGCGGCTCGCCCTGGTCGTGATCAGCCACCTGCACGCCGATCACGTCGGTGGGCTGGTCGGTGCGCTGCAAGGACGGGTCGTCAGCGCGGTCGCGCTCGGCCCCGGACGTAGCCCCCCGTGGGCGTTCGCCGAGGTGTTGCGGGCCGCTGCCGTGGCTCACGTGCCGGTGGTTGCGCTGACTGCGGGACAGCGGCTTTCCTGGTCCGGCCTGGTGCTCGACGTGCTAGCTCCGCTGCGTGCCTCGCCGGTGGTCGGGGACCATGAGGCCGAGGTCGATGGCACCGTGGTCAACAACGCCTCGGTCGTACTGAGGGCGACCACCCCCGCCGGGCGGGTGCTGCTGACCGGGGACGTGGAGCTCGACGCTCAGGCGGACCTGCTGACCGCCAGGACTGATCTGCGGGCCGACGTGCTCAAGGTCCCGCACCACGGCTCGCGCTACGTCGCCGACGAGTTCTTCGCAGCGGTCCGACCGCGAGTAGCGATCGTGAGCGTTGGTGCACACAACAGTTACGGTCACCCGAGTCAGCACGTACTCGATGCGCTGACGCGCACGGGATCTCGAGTGTTGCGCACCGACCTCAACGGCGACGTCTTAGTAGCCGCGGGTGGGACCAGTCTTCAGGTAATGATGCGCGGAGCGGCGCAACGGCCACCATAACGCGAAGACGATCTGGCGAGCGCGCCTGGGTGCTGCGGGTCAGCGCGCTAGCCCCCCGTTATCGCCCATCAGTTAGTTGTTAGCCGGGAATACCGCCATCAACCTTCGAGAGCCGCGCGGACGGCCTTGGTGGTTGGCGGCACGGTGGCTCGTGGTCCCAGGTGGTCCTGCACCGCTTCCAAGGTCTTGAGCCCGTCGCCGGTAATGAGCAGAACGGTTTCGGCGTCGGGGTCCAGGCGCCCGACTTCGATCAGCTTCTTCGCGCAGGCCACCGTCACCCCCCCGGCGGTTTCCGCGAAAATGCCCTCGGTACGGGCCAGCAGCCGGATGCCCTCAACCACCTCTGCGTCGGTGACGTCTTCGATCGCGCCACTGGTGCGGCGGACGACATCCAATACGTAAGGGCCATCGGCGGGCGCGCCGATCGCCAGCGAGCGGGCAATGGTGTCTGGCCGGACCGGCTGGACCACGTCGTGACCAGCTTTGAAGGCCGCCGAAACCGGCGAACAGCCAGTGGCCTGGGCGCCGAATACCCGGTAGTGCTTCGGCTCCACCAGACCCAGCTCGGTGAATTCGCGGAAACCCTTGTCCACTTTGGTCAGCTGCGAACCGGAGGCGATCGGCACCACGATCTGATCAGGCAGCCGCCAGCCGAGCTGCTCGGCGACCTCGTAACCCAGTGTCTTGGAACCCTCGGCGTAGTAGGGGCGGACGTTGACGTTGACGAAGGCCCAGTCCTCGTGTTCGGCGGCGAGCTCGGTAGCCAGCCGGTTGACGTCGTCGTAAGTGCCGTCCACTGCGATCAGCGCGCCGTCGTAGACGGCGGTGGTGAGCACCTTGGCTCGCTCCAGCGAGGACGGGATGAGGACCACCGACTCCCACCCGGCTCGGGCTGCCGCAGCGGCCACCGCGTTGGCCAAGTTGCCGGTCGACGGGCAGGCCAGCACACGAAAGCCCAGCTGTCGAGCGGCGGCCAGCGCCACCGCTACCACCCGGTCCTTGAACGAGTGCGTCGGGTTGCCGGTGTCATCCTTGATCCAGAGCCGACGGATTCCCAGTGCGTCGGCGAGCCGGTCGGCACGGATCAATCGGGTCAGGCCCGGCTGGGTGTTCGGATATTCGTCAACGTCGTTCGGCACCGGCAGCAGGCCCCGGTAGCGCCAGATCGACGGAGGTCCGGATCCGATCTCCTTGTGGGTGACGGAGCCGAAGTCATAGCCAACTTCCAGCGGACCGAAACACTCGGCACAGGCGAACTCCGGGGCCAGCGGCGTGACCGATCCGCACTCTCGGCATATCAGCTGGCGTGCAGGGCCAAGGTCCAGGGCAGCAGCGGTCCGGGTGTCTAGCGTGCCAGTCATCGCGAGATCTCTCCTCATCTCTCCCGCAACGGCGGGTCGGAATTGGCACCGTGATCGCAAGCGACCTCGCGGTATGAAGACCTGCGCGTCAGCTAGCGTCGGTTGCCGGGGCTTCGTCGGGCCGATCCCTCTGCCCCTCTGGATGAGCGGTATTCGGTTGTGGGTTTCACCGTAACGTCAGTGGGTACCGGGCGCCCAGCCCAGTCCACCATGCGGGAGCTCGCTTCGATGAAAGGATAGGCGCCGTGAGCCCCCCGACGGCGACGTCCGCACCGCTGCACCTGGTCCTCGGCGAAGAGGAGCTGCTGGTCGAGCGGGCAGTGCAGACTGCGGTGGACGCCGCGCGGCGAGCCGATCCAGAGGTCGAAGTTCACCGGGTGCGCACCACCGAGCTGGCTGCGGGTGAGCTCAACGAGCTGGTCAGCCCGTCGCTGTTCGCTCAAGGGCAGGTGGTGGTACTGCTCGCCGCTCACGAGGCGGGCAAGGACATCGCCGATGCGGTCCTGAGCTACGTACGCAACCCATCCGACGGCATCGTCCTCGTCGTCGCGCACGCAGGGGGCGGTCGCGGCAAAGCGTTGGCCGATGGGCTACGCGCGGCAGGTGCTGCGATCAGTGAATGCCCCCGGATCACCCGCTTTGAAGATCGGGCGGCGTTCGTGCGCGACGAGGTCCACCGGGCCGGGGGACGGATCAGCGCTGGCGCAGTCACTGCCCTGCTTGACGCCGTCGGTTCCGACCTTCGCGAACTCGCCTCCACTGCGGCCCAGCTGACCACCGACTCCGGTGGCTCGGTGGACGAGGTCGCGGTGCGCCGCTACCACCGCGGTCGCGCCGAGGTCACCGGTTTCTCGGTTGCGGAGAAGGCGATGATCGGGGACCGCGCCGGCGCCCTGGAGATGTTGCGCTGGGCGATGCAGCTGGGCGTGCCGCATGTCCTGGTCGCTGACGCACTCGCCGACGCCGTGCGCACGGTTGCCCGGGTGAGCGCCGCTGGCCGTGGCGACCCCTACCGCCTGGCCAGCACGCTAGGCATGCCTCCGTGGAAGGTCAAGAAGGCGATGGCGCAGTCCCGCGGTTGGGAGCGCGACGGGCTGGCCCAGGCGATGCAGCTGGTCGCCGCGGTCAACGCCGACGTCAAGGGCGTAGCCGCGGACGCCGAGTACGCGCTGGAACGCGCAGTGCTGGCGCTGTGTGCTGCCCGGCGCCGCTAGCCCCTAGCCCTGATGGGGGCGCTACAGCTGGCCGGCTTTCTTGGCCATCGCCGATTTGCGGTTCGCCGCCTGGTTGCGGTGGATAACGCCCTTGCTCACAGCCTTGTCCAGCTGACGGCTGGCCGTCTGAAGTTCACCCAGCGCCCGGTCCTTCTCGCCGGCCGCGGCGGCCTCGCGAAACCGGCGGACCGCGGTCTTGAGCGACGACTTGATGGACTTGTTGCGCACCCGCGCCTTCTCGTTGGTCTGGATGCGCTTCAGCTGGGACTTGATGTTGGCCACGCGTCTACCTTCGATCTCGCATTCGGGAGGGCGTGCCTTGGCGCGGCACGGTGGATCAGCGTAACAGCCGACGTAACGGCCCCGGAGAAGCCCCAGAGGAAGCTCCGGCCTGGAACCCAGGTAAGACAGCATGATGGAAGTACTCAGCAGCCGCATCCTTCTGCACCCGCGGGACCGCGCGCACGTCACAGCATTTTACCGTGACGTGCTGGGGCTCGCCGTGCACCGCGAGTTCCCTGGCGGCACGGTCTTCGTCCTCGGCGGCGGCTTCCTCGAGGTATCGGGGGAGTCCGCCGCGGACCCGAGCGCGGCGACCGCGGTGTGGTTGCAGGTCCGGGACCTGGCGGCGACGGCAGCCGAGCTCATCCAGCGGGGCGTTCAGGTGCTTCGGGGACCGCGTCGTGAACCGTGGGGGCTCGATGAAATGTGGATCGCCGACCCGGAGGGGCTGCGGCTGGTGATCGTCGAGGTGCCCGCTGATCATCCGCTGCGCGTTGACCAGCGGTCGGTGAGCGCTTAGAAAGTCCGGTAGGGCAGGAACTTCCCGTCGAGTATCAGCCGCACCCGGTCGCCTTTGGGGTCTTGGCGGCGTTCCAAGGACAGCTCGAAGTCGATGGCGCTCATGATGCCGTCGCCGAACTCCTCGCGGATCAGCTCGGCCAGCGTGGCGCCGTACACCTGCACCATCTCCTGCAGCCGGTAGACCACCGGTTCGGTGGTGTCGACGATGTCCGAGCCGCGCACCGGCGGCAATTGCAGGGCCGTGACGACATCGTCGTCCAGCTTCAGCAGACGCCCCACCGCGCGGGCCTGTTCGGCGTCCAGTGGCTGCTGGCCCAGGACCGCCGACGTGCTCCACACCAGCGACCGGTTCAGAGTCTCCGCAATGGTCGTCCACGCCACCTCGAGACGGTGCTTGGCGGCCAGTGCGGCGGCTGCGGCTTCCCGGCGTCCAAGCGTGGGCAGCGGAACGATCGTCACGGTGCGTCTCCTCCCGGTGGGTGCTCCTCTCACGATCATCCCGGTCGGCCTGGTCGGCGTCATGCTGCCCACAGCGAACAGCGGCAGCCAGTACCAGAGCGAACAGCGGCAGTCAGGGCCGGAAGGCGAGCAGCTGCACCTTCGGTTCGTTGCGCTGCCGCGGACGGACGTCGACGTGCACACCGATCAGTCCCGCGCGGCAAGCCTCGTCGCCGAGCACTGCCGGCTCGATGTTCAGGACGTGCCTGTGCACGGTGATGACCAGCCGCCCGCCCGGTCGCAGCACCCGCGCCAGCTCGGCGAAGCCGGCCGGGCGATCCCACAACATGACGTTGTTGACCGAGATCGCGGCGTCCACCGATGCGCTGCCGCAGCCGGTACGCTCCGCGGTGCCATCGGTCAGCTCGACCACGCCTTCGGCGACCAGCGAGGCGCACCGGGCGGCGGCCATCTCCCGCATCACCGCGGAGGGATCGACTCCGATGACCTGCCCGCCGGGGCTGATCTCCGCGGCCGCCAGCCGCAATCCCAAACCGGGCCCCGGTCCAACCGCCAGTACCCGGTGCCCAGGTTGTAGCCCGGCCTGCTCCACCGCCCAGCGCTCCTGCTCCCCATTGCCCAGCGCCATCAGCACGCCGCCGAGCCGCCCGAGCACTCCCCGGGGGTGCCCGAATCCGGCGTCGAGCAGCCGCATCAGCACGTCATTCATGGCACCCAGCTCACCACTGTGATCGCGCACGGGCATCGGGAATCTCCCCGAGAGTGGCCCCCCGACGGCCATATCGGAGTGCGCTCGCTGTGGCGTGCGACCATGACGGCATCCCCTAACACCATTGAGGACTGCTGAGTGCCCACGTTCGCCGACAAGACGTTCACCCCTCCCGAGCTGATTCGCAACTTCTGCGTCATCGCGCACATCGACCACGGCAAGTCCACCCTGGCCGACCGCATGCTGCAGTTCACCGGCGTGCTCGATGCGCGCAACTACCGCGCGCAATACCTGGACCGGATGGACATCGAGCGTGAGCGGGGCATCACCATCAAGGCGCAGAACGTGAGGCTGCCGTGGCGGATGGATGGGGTCGACCACGTGCTGCACCTGATTGACACTCCCGGCCATGTCGACTTCACCTATGAGGTCTCCCGGGCGTTGGAGGCCTGCGAGGGTGCGGTGCTGCTGGTGGACGCCGCACAGGGCATCGAGGCCCAGACATTGGCGAACCTGTATCTGGCGCTGGAGAAGGATCTGCGGATCATCCCGGTGCTCAACAAGATTGACCTCCCGGCGGCCGAGCCAGACCGCTACGCCGCGGAGCTGGCGCACATCCTCGGTTGCCAGCCTGACGACGTGCTGCGGGTCAGCGCGAAGACCGGGCAGGGCGTGCGGGAGCTGCTCGACGTGGTGGTCAAGCAGGTCCCGGCTCCGGTGGGTGACAGCGCCGCGCCGGTCAGGGCGATGATTTTCGACTCGGTCTATGACTCCTACCGGGGCGTGGTCACCTACATCCGGGTGATGGACGGCCGGATCACCCCGCGGGACCGGATCCGGATGATGTCCACCAATACCACCCATGAGCTGCTTGAGGTCGGCATCATCTCACCCGACCAGAAGCCGTGTGACGGCCTGGGCGTGGGTGAGGTCGGCTACCTCATGACCGGGGTCAAGGACGTCCGGCAGTCCCGGGTCGGGGACACCGTCACCAGCGAGCGCAAGGGTGCCACCGAGGCACTGCCCGGTTACCGCACCCCTAAGCCGATGGTGTTCGCCGGGCTGTATCCGATGGACGGTTCGGACTACCCGGAGCTGCGCGACGCGCTGGACAAGCTGCGGCTCAACGATGCCGCGCTGAGCTACGAGCCGGAGACCTCGGCCGCACTGGGGTTCGGTTTCCGCTGCGGGTTCCTCGGCCTGCTGCATCTGGAGATCACCCGGGACCGGATGCAGCGCGAGTTCGGCCTGGACCTCATCTCCACCGCACCGAACGTGATCTACCGGGTGGTGCGAGACGATGGCGCCGAGCAGATCGTGACCAACCCAGCGGACTGGCCCGACGGCAAGGTCGCCGAGGTACACGAGCCGGTGGTCCGCTGCACCGTCATCGCCCCGTCGGAGTTCGTCGGAACGATCATGGAGCTTTGTCAGAGCCGCCGCGGCACCCTGCTGGGGATGGACTACCTGTCGGAGTCGCGGGTCGAGATGCGCTACACGATGCCGATGGCCGAGATCATGTTCGACTTCTTCGACGCTCTGAAATCCCGCACCCGCGGCTACGCCTCGATGGACTACGAGGAGTCCGGCGAGCAGACCGCGGACTTGGTGAAGGTGGACATCCTGCTGCAGGGCGAGCCGGTGGACGCGTTCTCCGCGATCGTGCACCGCGAGGCCGCGTACGGCTACGGCACCTCGATGGCCACTCGACTGCGTGAGCTGATCCCGCGTCAGCAGTTCGAGGTGCCGATCCAGGCCGCGATCGGTTCTCGGATCATCGCCCGGGAGACGATCCGTGCGATCCGCAAGGACGTGCTGGCCAAGTGTTACGGCGGGGACATCACCCGCAAGCGCAAGCTGCTGGAGAAGCAGAAAGAGGGCAAGAAGCGGATGAAGACCATCGGCCGCGTCGAAGTCCCGCAGGAAGCCTTCGTAGCCGCCCTCTCCACCGAAGGCCGCAAGTAACCCGCCACCCGGTCGGCCGGACGGGTCAGCAGGCGAAGACGATCTTGCCGGCGGTGTCGCCGTTGAGCATCATTGTGAATCCTTGCTTGGCGTCGGACATCGGTAGGACTACGCCGATGTGCGGGCGCACGCCGTTGATATCCAGCAAGGACAGTAGGTCGCGCAGCTCGTCGCGGGTGCCCATGGTGGAGCCGACTACCCGCAGCTGCAGGAAGAACACCCGCGTCAATTCGGCGCGGTCGGCGTCTCCGCTGGTGGCGCCGGAGCACACAATGATCCCGCCCGGCTTGAGCGATTTCGCCGAATGCGACCAGGTGGCCTTGCCGACGGTCTCGAAGACCGCATCGACTCGCTCGGGCAGCCGAGCACCGGACTCGAACGTCTCGTGCGCACCCAGCGAGCGGGCCAGCTCGCGCTTGTTCTCGGTGCGCCCGGTTGCCCACACTCGCATCCCCGCGGTGTGGCCGAGTTGCACCAGGGCCGTGGAAACCCCGCCTGAGGCGCCCTGCACGAGCATGGTCTGCCCGGGCCGCAGCCCAGATTTGACGAACAGCATCCGGTAGGCGGTCAGCCAGGCGGTACCCAGGCAGCCGGCCTCGGGAAAGGTCAGCGACGCCGGCTTGGGCAACACATTGCGCGCCGGTACGACGACGGTCTCAGCGAAGCTGCCCTGCAGTTGCTCGGTGAGCAGCTTGCGGCCCGGATCGAGGGTCTCGTCACCCATCCAGCCCGGGCTGGGGATGACGGAGTGCAGCACCACCTCAGACCCGTCGGGCAGCATGCCGGCACCGTCACAGCCCAGAATCATCGGGTACTGCTCGGGTGCGATGCCCACTCCGCGCAGCGTCCACAGATCGTGCATGTTCAGGCTTGCTGCTCGCACGGTGACCGCCACGTGGCCGTCGGGTACCTCAGGGTCGGGGCGGTCTCCGATGCGCAGCGAGGCCAGCGGGTCTTCGTGATTCGGCTCGGCGGCATAGACGGCGAACATGCGCCCAACCTAATGCCGGCCGTCAGCGGGCACAGCCAGGCGAGCTACCCTGCGGTGTGCTGTGGGCGGGGTGGGACGCGGTGATCCGCTGGTGGGATGGGGTGGAGCTGTGGCTCACCGGGCTGGTGCTCCCGCTGCAGGTGGCGATTCTCATGCTGGTGTTACTGCCGGTCTGCTGGTGGGCGGCCCGTGTCATCGATCGGGTGTTCGGCATGGTCTTTGAACGGATCGGCCACCGCTACCCGGCGGACGCCGCATCCTCAGAGGCCCAGACATCCTCAGAGGCACAGATCCTCGAAGAGCCGAGGTGAGTTCCCGTTGGCGGATCAGCGCTGCGCTGATCGGTCTGCTCGTCCTGGTGGCCGGCGTCTGGTTCGGGCGCCACGCGTTGTCCGACTCACCCAGCGCTGACCGCCCAGCGGCGGTCGCCTCGGCGGAGGGCCTGGCGGTGCGTGCTCTGTCGCAGCTACCGCCGCAAGCTGCAGAGGTGTGGCAGCTGATCCAGGAAGGCGGCCCGTTCCCCTACCGCCAGGACGGGACGGTATTCGGTAACCGGGAGGGGCGGTTGCCCCAGCAGCGGTCCGGCTTCTACCGGGAGTACACCGTCCCGACACCGGGCGAGTCGGATCGGGGTCCTCGCCGCCTGATCACCGGTGGCACCACCGAGCTGTATTACACGGGCGACCACTACGTCTCCTTCGTCGTGGTCGATCCTCGGCGGTGAGGCGCATGTTGCACTATGTCCCCGATGCGGCTCATGCGCTCGCGGAAGCCCGGGGACGGGGCGCCCTGGCGCACCTGGTGGGACCGGTGACCAGCAAGGTCCACGCACTGGACGAGATCGGCGCCGCTCTGAGCTTTCCGGACTGGTACGGCCGCAACCTCGATGCGCTGTACGACTGCCTCGTCGACCTGTCCTGGCAGCCCGCGGGAGAGCACGTGTTGGTCTGGGCCGGTCACCGCCAGCTCGAGGCCGCCGATCCTGAGAGTTACCGTGCTGTGCTCGCGGTGCTCGACGACGCGGCCACGGCCGGCGTGGCGCGCCCGCTGTCGGTGGTGCTCGCCGACTCCTGATCAGCTGATCAGCTGGGCGGAACCCAGGACGCCGGACGCTTCTCGGCAAAGGCCTGGATGCCTTCTTGGCCCTCAGCGGAGGCGAACCGCGCGGCGGATAGTTCGAGCATCGCCGCGAAGTTCTGGCTCGTCGCCGGCGCACGGAGTAGCTGCTTGGTCAGTGCCAACGCCTCGGGACCACCTTTGACGAGCATTCCGGTGTAGCGGTCCACCTCTGCGTCGAGCTGCTCGGCCGGTACCGCGCTGTTGAGCAGGCCGGCGGCAACCGCCCGGGTGGCGTCGAAGGTCTCCCCGGTGAGCAACAGCTCATGTGCCACGTGGCGCACCAGCCGGGGCAGCACGGTCAACGAGATCATCGCGGGCACCACACCCAGGCGCACCTCGGTGAACGCAAAGGAGACGTCGTGTGCGGCGACGGCAATGTCGGCTGCTGCGACGATGCCGACACCGCCCGCTCGGACCGGTCCGGCGAGCTTGGCCACCACCGGTTTGGGGTGCGTCCAGATCCGTTCCAGGATGCGGGGGAACTCGTTGACGGCGTCCCGGGGCTCGGTGAGGTCCATTCCGGCGCAGAACACCGGCCCGGTGTGGTCGAGCACCACCACCCGCACCGAGTCGTCGTCGGTGCTGCGCTGCAGCGCATCGTGCAGCTCGGCTTGCAACTGAGTGGACAGCGCGTTGCGGTTGGCGGGGGAGTCCAGCGTGATGGTGGCGATTCCGGACTGCACGGCCAGGTGCACCAGCTCGGCGGTCATGAGGCCGACCGTAGTCGGGCGGGGTAGGGGAGCCAGATTGCCATTTTCTCAGGTGCCGGACCCACCCGCGTTTGACGTTGGGACAATGCTCCCGTGGCTGTCTTGCCCGTCGGCGACCTTGCCCCGTCGGACGGGACCCTGCCCGCGGCCGCCATGCGTGGGTTGGAGGACCGGCCGTTCGGCGTGTACGTGCACGTGCCGTTTTGCGCCACCCGATGCGGTTACTGCGATTTCAACACCTACACCCCCGGTGAGCTGGCTTTGTCGCCATCCACCTGGATGGACGCGCTGCGCCGTGAGCTGGAGCTGGCGGCCACGGTGCTGGAGACGCCGGTGCCGGCTGACACGGTCTTCGTCGGCGGCGGCACCCCGTCGCTGCTCGGCGCAGGCGGTTTGACCGCGGTGCTCGACGCCGTCCGGGGGACGCTCGGGGTGGCCCCGGACGCCGAGGTCACCACCGAGGCCAACCCTGAATCCACGTCACCGGACTTCTTCGCCGGGATCGCCGCGGCCGGCTACACCCGGGTCTCGCTGGGGATGCAGAGCGCCGCGCCGCATGTGCTGGCCGTGCTGGACCGGGTGCACACTCCCGGCCGGTCGGTGGCCGCGGCGGCACAGGCCCGCGCTGCCGGAATCGGGCAGGTCAGCCTGGATCTCATCTACGGCACACCGGGGGAGACCCGCGACGACCTGGCCGCATCCCTGGATGCGGTGCTCGCCGCCGGGGTCGATCACGTGTCGGCCTACGCCTTGGTCGTCGAGCCAGGCACCGCGCTGGCCCGCCGGGTGGCCCGCGGTGAGCTGCCGGCGCCCGACGACGACGTGCTCGCCGAGCGTTACGAGCAGCTCGACGCGGCTCTGGGGGCGGCCGGGTTGCACTGGTACGAGGTGTCCAACTGGACCATCTGCGCCAAGTCCCGGTGCAGGCACAACATGGGTTATTGGGGCGGGGGAAACTGGTGGGGCGCCGGGCCGGGGGCGCATTCGCATGTCGGTGGGGTGCGGTGGTGGAACGTCAAGCACCCAGCGCGCTACGCCGCTGCGCTCGCCTCGGGTCGCTCCCCGGCGGCGGGTCGGGAAGTGCTGACTCCGGCAGAGCAACACACCGAGCGCGTAATGCTCAGTCTGCGGCTGGCCGACGGATTGCCGCTGGACGTGCTAGGCGAACTCGGACGCGCCGGGGCCAAGCGCGCGATCACCGACGGCCTGCTCACCGCCACCCCCGCTGGCAGCCTGATACTCACCCGCCGCGGCCGCCTACTCGCCGACGCCGTCGTCCGCGCCCTGCTGCCTCCCGACCTGCATTCAGCGGGCTCAGCGGGGTAATTGACCCCGAAATAACCCCGCGGAATGCAGTAAGGGCAAGTCCCTCTAGCGGCGAAGGAGGTCTAGGTCGAGGACGCGGACATGGAGCGCGGTGCGTTGTTGGAGGGCGGCGCGTAGGGCGCGGTGTAGGCCGTCCTCTAGGAACAACTCACCGCCCCATTGCACGGCGTGCGGGAACAGATCACCCGAGGACGTGGAGTCCTCGGACAACAGCCGGTCCAGCTCCACCACCGTGGTGGTGGTGATCAGCTCCCCCAGATGCACCTGGTGCGGCGGGATCTGGGCCCAGTCCTTGGTGGACAGCCCGTGGTCGGGGTAAGGACGGCCGTGCTGGATATTCTTGAAGATCACTGGCCCCCCTTACTGGCGTCCCGACTCGGCGCGAGCACTTTAGGGTATCTGGCCACGCTGGCGGGTTCCGACGCCTGCGCCTGGCCCGCATTAGACTTGGTAGGCGGGCCGCTACCAGCAGCGGGGCCCAGGGAGGTGACGTGAACGCAGACGACCGCCGGTTCGACGTCCTGCGCGCCATCGTCGCGGACTATGTGGCCACCCACGAGCCGGTTGCTTCCCGATCGCTGGTGGAGCGCCACAACCTTGGTGTCTCCAGTGCCACCATCCGCAACGACATGGTGGCGCTGGAAGAGGACGGCTACATCACCCAGCCGCACACCAGCGCAGGTCGGGTCCCCACCGATAAGGGTTACCGGCTGTTCGTCGACCGGCTCTCGGAAGTCAAGCCGTTGTCGGCGGCCGAGCGTCGCGCAGTGCAGACCTTCTTGAACGGCGCGGTAGATCTCGACGACGTGTTGCGTCGCAGCGTGCGGTTGCTGGCCCAGCTCACCCGGCAGGTGGCAGTGATCCAGTATCCGACCCTGAGCCGCTCCACGGTGCGTCACCTCGAGGTGCTCGCGGTGACTCCGGCCCGGTTGATGCTGGTACTGATCACCGACTCGGGCCGAGTGGACCAGCGTCTCCTCGATCTGGGCGACGTCATCTCCGAGGATCAGGTGGCGCAGCTACGGTCGTTGCTCAACCAGGCGCTGTCGGGTCGCCGGTTGGCAGACGCCTCGGTGGCGGTCGCCGATCTACCCGAGCAGACTCCGGTCGAGCTCCGGGACGCGATGACGCGGGCCTCGACGGTTCTGATCGAGACGTTGGTGGAACATCCGGAGGAGCGGCTGCTGCTGGGCGGTACCGCTAATCTGACTCGAAACGCCACTGACTTCCCCGGTTCGTTGCGTCAGGTGCTCGAGGCGCTGGAGGAGCAGGTGGTGGTGCTCAAGCTACTGGCTGCGGCCTGTGATCCGGGCACCATCACGGTACGGATCGGCGAGGAGAACGAGGCCGAGGAGATGCGTAGTACGTCGTTGATCTCGATCGGCTACGCCTCCCACGGCACGGTGCTGGGAGGTATGGGCGTGGTCGGACCGACCAGAATGGACTATCCGGGCACCATCGCGGCGGTGCGTGCGGTAGCCCGATACGTGGGGGAGATCCTGACCACCCGTTGAGCCGACCGGGGCTCACGGACATTGCACGACAGCACCGCGGCGAGGGCTGCGGCAGGAGGACACCAGCGTGGCCAAGGACTACTACGCAATCCTGGGCGTGCCGAGGAATGCCAACGCGGAGCAGATCAAGCGGGCATACCGCAAGCTGGCTCGTGAGCTGCATCCCGACGTCAACCCCGCAGCCGAAGCGCAGCAGCGTTTTCAGGCCGTCACCGCCGCCTACGAGGTGCTGACCGACCCGCAGAAGCGCCAGATCGTCGACCTCGGTGGGGACCCGCTGGAGCCGGGGCGCGGCGGGGGTGGCGGTGACCCCTTCGGCGGGTTCGGCTTCGGCGACATCATGGACGCCTTCTTCGGTGCTGCCGGCGGACCCGGACGGCGAGGACCGCGCAGCCGGGTACAGAGCGGTTCCGATGCGTTGATCCGGCTGCAGCTCACCCTCGAGGAGTGCGCCAGCGGCGCGTCCCGCGAACTCACCGTGGACACCGCAGTGCTGTGCGGCGAATGCAACGGTGCCGGTTGCGCGCCCGGTACCGGGCCGCAGACCTGCGACACCTGTAACGGCTCCGGTGAGGTGCAGAACGTGCAGCGCTCCTTCCTCGGCCAGGTGGTGACCTCGCGGCCGTGCCCGGTGTGCCATGGCTTCGGCGAGGTCATCCCGGACCCCTGCCGCCAATGTGGTGGAGACGGGCGGATCCGCGCCCGCCGCAACGTCACCGCCAAGGTGCCCGCCGGAGTGGCCGACGGGATGCGGGTTCGGCTGGCCGGGCAGGGCGAGATCGGCCCTGGTGGCGGTGCGGCCGGCGATCTCTACGTCGAAGTGCAGGAGGTACCGCACGAGACGTTCACCCGAGACGGCGCTGATCTGCACTGCACTGTGCGGGTGCCGATGACCTCCGCGGCGCTGGGCACCACCGTCGCGTTGGACACCCTCGACGGCACTGAGGAGGTCCGGGTCGAAGCGGGCACCCAGTGTGCGACGGTTCTTGCCCTGCAGGGACGAGGGATGCCCCGGCTTCGCAGCACGGGCCGCGCCGAGGGGCGCGGTGACCTGTTCATCCACCTCGATGTCGTGACCCCTACGCGGCTGGACTCCCGGCAGATGGACCTGTTGCGCGAGCTAGCCACGCTGCGTGGTGAGGAGCAGGCCGAGCTCACGGCGAACGGCCGGGCCGGCGGCTTGTTCTCGCGGTTGCGGGACTCCTTAGGTGGACGCTGACGGGCGCCGGTAAAGGGCCGTGACTAGCCTGCCGGTGTTTTTCGCCGGGCAGCTGGAGCCTGAGGGCACCGAGACGATCCTGGAGGGGCCGGAGGGCAGGCACGCCGCGACCGTGCGCCGGCTGCGACCCGGCGAGTGTCTGGTGCTCACCGACGGTCATGGTGGGCAGGCCATCTGTAAGGTGCTCGAAACCGGCCGAGACCTGCTGCGGCTGCACGTGCTGCGCCGCCACACCCAGCCAGCTCCCGTATTGCGGGTGACGTTGGCCCAGGCGCTGATCAAGGGAGAGCGCGGCGAACTGGCGGTGGAGCTGGCGACCGAGGCCGGAGTGGACGCAATACTGCCCTGGCGGGCAAGCCGCTGCGTGGCTCACTGGCAGGACGGCCCCCGTGCGGCCAAGGCGCTGTCTCGTTGGCGGGAGACGGCTCGACAGGCGGCCAAGCAGGCCCGACGGGGATGGTTTCCCGAGGTGGCCGAGCCAGTGGGCACCGCAGTGCTGGGGCAGCGCTGCGCCGCGGCGGCGGGATGCTTGGTCCTGCACGAGGCGGCCACCGAGCCGCTGGCGTCGGTGCCGTTGCCCGAGAAAGGCGAGTTGGTGCTCGTCGTCGGTCCCGAGGGCGGCATCACCGAGGCCGAACTCGCCACGCTGACTGCCGCCGGAGGTCGACCGGTGCGGCTGGGCCCGGAAGTGTTGCGTTCGTCGAGTGCCGGAATGGTAGCTCTCAGTGTAATTGGAGTTCTTTCTCAACGCTGGTTTGCGCCATTCAGGTGGTAAAAGGAGTGATGCAGCCGTGTAAGGGTTACCTTAGGTAGGAAATACCAGAGGGAAGCACCTGATCAGGTACATCATACTTCCGGGCTCACCAGCCCGGGAAAGCCCGCCGGACACCTCCCCCCTCGGTCCGGCGGCGCCGCGCCGCAGCGGGATGGCCCCCAGTTTCCGCTGCGG
>JALZDN010000100.1 GCA_030862525.1 Actinomycetota bacterium
AATGGTCCCTCCGGGGGTCTGAAGACTATTGGCGTAGCCTTCAAATTCTCCCGTTGGGGCCATTGCCCTATGAGTTACGACACGCGAGAACCCTAAACTTCTTCAGGAATCTTTCGCATAAGCCTCATGGTGCCGCCGTCGCCGTGCAGCCGGTACGTCACGGCGACCAAGCCGATGATGTCGTTGTGTCGCTCAGTCAGGATCTCGGCGACCGACTGCGCGCCGATGATGTCAAAGGTTGGAGTGTTCAGTCTTCTCTCCCGACGATCACCTACGGGACTCCCTCGAGCGGTCCCTGTTGCGTTACGGCAGTGCCTCCGAGGGCTCCTGCAGCTCCGGATCGGCGACGGTCGCTGGTCGAAAGACGTGGCGGTCGAACTTGAGCGTCTCCATCAGCTCATCGACGATCTCCGCGGTGCGCCCCTGCTGCATCGCCTTGGCCACACACGTCTCTAGATGCCGGCGCAGCATAATTCGGCTCGCCCCTTCCAGCAGCCCCTGCACCGCCGCGAGCTGCTTCATCACATCCGGGCAGTAAGCATTCTGTTCAACCATGACCAGAACTCCGTTGAGCTGTCCCCGCGCCGTCTTGAGACGATTAGCGACCGAGCGCTGGCGCACATCCATGCCCGCAACCTACCCCACCTGGGGTGGATCGAACGGAGATATGCAAGGAGGAGGCGCCGACCCTTGGAATAACTGGGTTACCACCAGCCGGGCCGGGAACATGCTCGGTCACGACGTCAGACCGTCGGGGACGCGTGCAGTGAGCCGTTCCACGATGCCAGCGGCGAACCGGTCGTGGCGTTCGACGCGCAGCCCGGCGACGCGAACCAGCTCGATCGGCCGCCGCCGGAAGTGCTCACCACCCAACGGCACGCTGACCAGCTCCGCGATGCGCTGCACAGCGCGCAGGGCCGGGTGAGGGGCTGCGACGTGGTCGGCGAGCAGCAGCGTCCCGCCCGGCCGTAGCACCCGCACCATCTCCGCGATCGCCCGCCTGTGATCGGGGATGGCACACAGCGAGAAGGTGCACACGACACTGTCAAAGGACGCGTCGGGAAACTCGAGCGCCTCGGCGTCTCCGACGCGCAGGTCGACGACCCGGCCAAGGTCACGGACCCGCTGCCGGGCGAGCTGCAGCATGGCCGGGCTGAGGTCGATGCCAGTCAGCGCGGCCTTGTCCGGATAGTGCTCGAGGTTGAGCCCGGTGCCGATGGCCACCTCCAGTACCCGCCCGGTGGCCTGGGAGCAGATCCAGCGGCGGGTGTCACCGAACAGCACCCGGTCCACAAACCGCATCTGCTGGTCGTAGCCCCGGGAGTTGCGGTCCCAGTACTGCCGCCATCGCTGCCGCTGCTTAGTGCTGACGGGCATCACCATCTCCTTCCGCGGCTCCGTCGGCCGCCGGACGTCATGCCTCACTGTTCGGTGCGGCTCACTGTCGGCTCAGTGCGGACAGCCTGCGCTGGTACTCGTCGTCGTCGATCTCCCCGGCTGCGTACCGCCGCCGCAGCGTGTCAAGGGCACTGTCACTGTTGCGCGAAACCGTGGAGCCGCCGACGCCCTGGCGCAGCCGACGGACCAGCCAGACGCTGCCGAGGACGGAGAAAACCAGGACGGCCAGCACGGTGGCGATCACGAGAAACACCCAGATCCCCATGGCCGCCATCATCCCGCCGCCCATCATCCCGCCATCCATCATCGGCCGACGTCCTTTCTGCATTGATTTGCACCGGATGCTGACTACGGGTATCCGGTGAAGTGCACCTCCAAGCCTACCCCACGGGGGGTGGGGTTATCTGGTTCTCCGGTCCTGGTGCACCGGTACCGAGTCGCGACGACCCTCGGCCAGGGTGATTGACACACGGCGCACAGCGTGACCACTGCGCGCATCCGGCCGCAGTGCCCGGCGCGAACCGCAGCACCACCGCGCCGCCCATCGAAAGCCCGGCCACGACCAGGGTTCACCGGCCAGACCCAGGGCCGCCAGCATCGAGTCCAGCGCCGTGACCGACTCGCCGAGCCGGTCGAACGCAGCACCGAAGCCGTTTCCGGCCGCGGCCATGCCGTGCAGCAACAGCACCACCGGTTGCCCGGAGCCGAACGTGCGTACCTGCAGCGGCCCGGCTTGCAGCGACCGGCCCGTACCGGCTCGCCACCGGCGGACCGACGACGAGTGGGCGTGCCTGAGCCCCACACGGCGGCGCCGGCGGCAAGCCAGAGCGGCACCCACCCAGCATGGGACACACCGTCCATGCCATCTGTCCCCCCGGTCCGGTCGCTGGACACGGGCGATCAGTCGGTCCGGCTCGCCCTGGGATACTCCGCCGCAGCTATCAACGTCGCACTCACCCTCGACGAGGATGGGCGGATCAGCACAAAAATTTTACCGACCGCACGCTCCTCATCCACCGCCGGTCGTCTACTCCGACGACGGCTAACCCACTACTTGGCCTTGCGCTTTTCGATCTCGGCGCGCAGCTGCGTGAGCCTTGCGCAGACGTCACGGCTGCCGTGGCCCTGACCGCTCATCATCATCCGCATCATCACACCCATGCCGATCGGACAGGCCAGGACGGCAACGCCCACAGTAACGACTGCATGACTCCTCCTTCGCGACCATCGGTCGCGAGGAACATGCTTGTATCGGTCGGGTCGGGAATCAGCGAGGTGATAGTGGCCTTGCGGTCCTCGACTCCTTCTGCAGCGCCCTCCGCAAATAGCCGCAAGGGGGAGCAGTGTCGAAACCTCAGACAAACGGCGCCAGGATGCCCTCAGACGTCCCCGGGGACCTGTCCGTTTCGACCGTTTCGCTAAAGCCAGCGGCTTGTCTCCCGGGCCCGCGTTTTCGTCTTGCGCGTTCTGCTGGTGCTATACGGGCACCGTCGTTCCTCCTGCTCGGCGACATCGACACCTGGCAGCTGATCATCAACACGCTCACCACGATCATCGCCTCCTGCTAGTGGCGCTGCTGGCAAATACGCAGAAGTGGGCGGATCAAGCTACTCAGCACAAGCTCAATGCCATCGCCGGCAGCCTGTCCGACCTTGATGGGACACGTGGTCGGCGACTATCCCGAGCCGCCTGGACACTGCGACGAACTACGCCAAGCAGTAGGAGTACAACAACAGGGAGCGCAACGTCCCACCAAGGGCCTAGCTGAGCTACCGCCCCTCATGGTGGATGGCCCCGTCCGGCCCAAGCGCGTGGTTACACGGTCTCCGCGACGACCTACGATACGGAGCCGAGTGGAGGCGCGGATTGTGCGGAGCCACCCCTAGTTTGAAGCCCACTGCGCGTCCCGATCCGTCCGGCCATCGGGAGACGCGGTATCTGACGGCTGCGTCCGGTGCCAGGGCATCGAGCATCAGGGCTAATCCCGGCCATCGAGACGGCCTCGCCAAGTGTAGGCCAACATGTCATCATATAGGCATGGGGCCACTATTCTTGAGTGAGAAAAACCACACGAATGTCGGGTCATGTGAGGAGTCCATGGCTATTCGGCGACCGATATGCCGACGGTTGGCCGTTGCGGTCGTCGCAACCGTCATGACACTCACACCGGTCGCCTGCGGCAACGACGAGTCCCCGGCGCCTGCGGCGGCACCCGCTGCACCCCAGAATCGCTCGACCCTGTCCGGCGTCGACACTTTCACCGCGCCCAAACCAGGCGCCGAGGCCGTCACCTACAACCCGGCCCTGGTGCCGGAGGGCGCATCGATCCTGGCCAGCATCATGCCAGCAGGCCAAGGCTACAACCAAACCAGGGCGAACTTGTCGGTCGCCAGGCTGCTGCCTAACCGAGCCTATGTTCTGCGCGCGCACACCCAGGCCTGTGGTGCCACCGTCGAGGAGGCAGGACCGCCCTACCAGGATCGCATTGACCCCGCCGCGACACCCCAAGCGTCCTCAACCAATCCGGAGTACGCCAATCCGCGTAACGAGATCTGGCTAGATGTACGCACCAATTCGGACGGCTCAGCCAGCTCCGGCGCCTCCGTGCCCTTCACCTTTACCGATCGGGCACCCGCATCAATCGTCGTGTACGACGCGCAAACCACCGCAACGGCCCCCGGCCAGGTAGGCCAACTCGGCGCCCCGATCGCCTGCCTCAACCTGTCCAGTACTCCGCAGTCCGGTCAGTGACCGGCGTGGGGTCACTTCAGATTTAGCCAGCATCAGGTCACGCGGCAGCCTGCCGGTGCGAGTAGTCGATGCTGCGCACCGATCCGTGGGACACGGCAGCCCTTGGCGGCCGAGGAATATTGAGATGGCCGTGGCAGTTGAGCGCAGCAGACTCAATTTTCTCACAGAGGTGACAATCTTGACTGAGACGGTGAAGCTGCCGGTTCTGCCGCTCGATGACGCCGTGGTGTTGCCGGGGATGGTGGTACCGGTTCCACTGGCCGACGCCGAGGTTCGGGCGGCCATCGATGCTGCTCGTGCCGCGACCAACGTGGATTCGGGCACCCAGCCGCAGGTGCTGTTGGTGCCCCGACTTGATGGCAAGTATGCCCCGGTCGGCGCGTGGGGGGTGGTGGAGCAGATCGGCCGGCTGCCCGGTGGGGAGCAGGCCGCGGTCGTGCGGGCGACGTCCCGGGTCCGTATTGCAACCGGCACAACGGGTCCGGGTGCCGCGTTGTGGGTGGAGGCCAACGTCGACACCGAGGCGGTGGCCCTGGATGAGACGGACCGGGCCGGGGAACTGGCCCAGGAGTACCGGGCTCTGGTGATCACGATCCTGCAGCGCCGCGGTGCCTGGCAGGTGATCGACTCGGTGCGGCAGGTCGACGAGCCTGGCGCGCTGGCCGACCTCGCCGGATATGCCCCCTACCTGACCAAGGCGCAGAAGCTCTGGCTGCTGGAGACCCCGAATGTGGTGCAGCGGCTGGAGAAACTCGTCAGCTGGACTCATGAGCAGATCGCCGAGCTGGACGTCGCAGAGACGATCAACAAGGACGTCAAGGAAGGGATGGAGCGCCAGCAGCGGGAGTTCCTGCTGCGCCAGCAGCTCGCCGCCATTCGCAAGGAGCTGGCTGAACTCGACGGCAAGCCCGCCTCCGAGGAGGAGGACTACCGGGCCAGGGTGGAAGCCGCGGAGCTGCCGGAACACGTGCGCAAGGCCGCGCTGACCGAGGTCGGCAAGTTGGAGCGGACCGCCGAAGCCTCGCCTGAGGTCGGCTGGATCCGCACGTGGCTGGACACCGTGCTGGATATGCCGTGGAACGCCCGCACTGAGGACAGCTTCGACATCGCCGGCGCTCGTGAGGTGCTTGACGCCGACCACTTCGGGCTGGCCGACGTCAAGGACCGCATCATCGAGTACTTGGCCGTTCGCCGCCGGCGGACCGACCGCAACCTGGGAGTCGTGGGGGGAAGGCGCAGCGGGGCAGTCCTCGCGCTGGTCGGCCCGCCGGGAGTCGGGAAGACCTCGCTCGGTGAATCGGTGGCCAGGGCGATGGGCCGGAAGTTCGTCCGCGTTGCCCTCGGCGGTGTGCGCGACGAGGCGGAGATCAGAGGGCACCGCCGGACGTATGTCGGGGCGCTGCCGGGTCGGATCGTGCGGGCCATTTCCGAGGCGGGCACGATGAACCCGGTGGTTCTGTTGGACGAGGTGGACAAGGTCGGCTCGGACTTCCGGGGGGATCCGACCGCTGCGCTGCTCGAAGTGCTCGACCCAGCGCAGAACCACACCTTCCGGGATCACTATCTCGAGGTCGAGCTGGACCTGTCCGACGTCATGTTCCTGGCGACGGCGAACGTGCTCGACTCGATTCCGGCGCCGCTGCTTGACCGGATGGAACTGGTCACCCTTGACGGGTACACCGAGGAGGAGAAGGTCGCGATCGCGCGCGACCATCTGCTGCCTCGCCAGCTCGACCGGGCCGGACTGAGCCCGGTGGAGGTGTACGTCGAGGACGCCGTGCTGCGCCGCCTCGCCGGTGAGTACACCCGCGAGGCCGGGGTGCGGCAGCTGGAGCGTTCGATCGCTCGGATCCTGCGCAAGGTGACCACCCGGTTGGCGCTGAACCAGCACGAGCTGCCGGTCCGCATCGGACCAGGTGACATGCGGCACTACCTCGGCCAGCCGAAGCACACTCCAGAGTCTTCGGAGCGGACGGCCGTGCCCGGTGTGGCAACCGGGCTCGCGGTGACCGGCGCCGGCGGCGACGTGCTGTTCGTGGAGGCCTCGCTGGCCGACAAGGAGACCGGATCGACGGACGTCACGCTCACCGGGCAACTCGGCGACGTCATGAAGGAATCCGCTCAGATCGCGCTGTCTTACCTACGCTCACACGGGGCGGAGTTGGAGTTGCCGGTTGGAGACCTGGCCGAGCGTGGTGTGCACGTGCACGTACCGGCCGGCGCGGTGCCCAAGGACGGCCCTAGTGCGGGGATCACCATGACCACCGCGCTGGCCTCATTGCTGTCCGGAAGCCCGGTGCGCGCCGACGTGGCGATGACCGGTGAGGTGTCGTTGACCGGGCGAGTGCTGCCGATCGGTGGCGTGAAGCAGAAGCTGCTCGCCGCGCATAGGGCGGGGATCACCACCGTGCTGCTGCCCCGGCGCAACGAGCCAGATCTGGACGACGTGCCGGAGTCGGTGCGCGCGCAGCTCACCGTGCACTTGGTCGGTGACGTCCGCGAGGTGCTGGATCTCGCCCTCGAACCGGCGACCAGCGCCGCCGCCGCCTGACGGCCTGTCGCGCTCCACTTCGGTCGCCATCGCCCCGGCGGGTCGACGAACTCTCGTGCTCGCGCAGCGACGAGCCGCTTAGGGATCAAGGTCGATCCGGACCGTGAGCAGCTCGGTGCCCATGATCTGCACGACAGCGCCGTTGAAGCGCAGGCCGATCTTCCGCAGGCGTTGCCGGGGGTCGTCAAGAGGAAGGGTGTGCGCCGTGCCGGAGCGCCAGGTGCCCCGGATCTTCACGCGTACGCGCGGGTTGGCGTCGATGTTGCGCACGTAGTTCGCGCGGCGACCGTGCTCGGCAACCAGCCAGAAGGTGTTGCCGTCGAGCCCGTTTCCTACCGGGGTCCGTCGGGGTTGGCCGGACTTGCGCCCGGTGGTCTCGAGGATCGCGTAGCTCGGCGGAGCGAGCCGCAGGGCGACGGCTGCCTTGACGACCGGGTTGACGAGGTACTTGCCCAGCGCGGTGGTCAAGCGGCGCTTGTCCATCGCGTTGGCCTACCCAGCCGCCGCGGCGATCGGCAGCACCGCCGCCTTCGCTGCCGCCAGGCTCGCTCCCACAATCGCGAATGTCTGGTTGCTACTCATCTCGGACTCCTCTCGGTCAAAGTCGCTGCGCGGCTCAGCCTGGGGCGGCGGGTTGGAGGCGGACGCAGCAGCGAGGTGGGGCGGGGTCCAGGCGGGCGGTCAGTCCGGTGCGGGCTAGGCCATCAAGGAGCCCGTCGAGCAGCCGCAGGTTCATCCCGCACACGAGCTCGGTGTACTCCTGCGCCAGAGTGTGGAACGGGCAGTTGGCGAGCGTCACGTCTCTGCCTTCGATACGCGGTTCGAAGCCGTATGCCTCGAGTACTCGCAGTACGGCCTCCCGGGTATCACGGTCGCCGGCGGCACTGCGCGCCGTTTCGCCCAGTTCCTTGCCCAGCTGGTAAGCACGCTGGTCGAGGACTGCCCGTGGTGATCCCCCGAAGCGTTCGGCATGCTCTAGGGCGCTGGACAGCAGCCGTCCGGCCAGGTCATAACGGCGCTGGGGTAGCGACACGGCCACGTGCTGATGCGACCGCTGGTACAGCTTCGCCGGCCGTCCCGCGCCAGGGCCGGTGCGGCCGCTGCGGCGCTGGTACACCACGTCGAGCAGGCCCTCGTCCACCAGCCGGTCTAGGTGAAACGCCGCGGTCGTGCGCGGCAGCTCAAGAGTCGCGGCAGCGTCGTCCCGACTTACCGGTTCAGGCTGACGCACCACGTAGTCGTACAGCTGGCGGCGGGTCGGCTCGTCGAGCGCGGCGACCGCCGAGATCTGGGCCTCCCAGGACTCCATCTATAACCAACTCCTGTTGACGAAACGGCCAGGGGAGTTCTAACGTTAGCACATCATGCATATAGAAGACTCGGTGGTGAGGAGACTGAGATGGGCGAGCAGGTACTGGTGGTCGGTGTCGACGGCTCCCCGGCCAGCTACACCGCGCTGCGGTGGACCCTGGAGCGCGCCACACGTATCGGCGCCCAGGTGCGTGCGGTCCGCTGCTGGATGCCGATAGTGGCCAGAAGGTGGGAAGCCGCAGTCACCGGCGAACCCGTGCCACCAGAAGCCGAGCAACAAGCGCGAGCCGAGCGGGAACTCACCCAGGTCGTGGCAGCCGCACTGGCGCGGATCCCCGATGGGGCGACGCGGGTTGCCGTACGGCAGAGGGTCACCCGCGGACCGGCTGGCCCAGTGCTCGTCGACGAGTCCGACGGTGCCGACCTGCTGGTTGTCGGGCACGGTCCGCGGGTCGCTGAGCTGCTGCACCGGTCGGTGAGCTGGTATTGCGTGGTGCACGCGAGCTGCCCGGTGCTGGTCATTCCCCCCGCGATGGCGACTCGCCGGACGCTGGCCCCGGCGACCGCGCAGGTGCCCACATCATCACCTCGCCTGTCCGGTCAGTCCCGACCTCAACCACATGGCCAGCCGGCTTCCCAAGGCATTCCCGCAGCGTAGCCACCCAGATCCCTGACAAATTTCTATTGACAACGAATGTTGCATGAGAAGGAGACTCCCATGATCACCGCAGGTGTGTCGACGTCGAGCACCGCCCGCAAAGAGGCCCTGTCCGACCCCGCGTATCACGCCTTCCTGCTGCTGCGCACGGTGTTCACCGTGGCTCCGATCCTTTTCGGGCTCGACAAGTTCACCAACCTGCTCGTGGACTGGCCGATCTATCTGGCCCCGTGGATCGATGGCCTCGTGCCCGGCACCGCGCAGCAGGCGATGTACGCCGTGGGCGTGATCGAGATCGTGGCTGGGATCGCGGTTGCGATAGCCCCGCGATTCGGGGCCTGGCTGGTGGCAGCCTGGCTAGCCGGGATCATCGTCAACCTGCTGACCTTCTCCAGCTACTTCGACATCGCGCTGCGTGATTTCGGGTTGCTCGTCGGCGCGGTCGCGCTGGCTCGGCTGGCCACCCGCTACGCGCCCGGACGGCGCACGCCCTAACGGCGGAGCCCTCCCCGCCCCTCACCAAAGGATCAGCAGATGAGCATGGTCGAGCCGACTGGATCGCTTCCCGAGCACCCAGCACCCGTGCGCCACCACAGCCTTCGAGTGGTCTCGTCTAGGGATGAGGTGGACCTGCCGGCGGTGGAGCGCGCGGTGGTGGATCTGCTGGTGGCCTTGGGCAAGGACCCCACCTCGGAACACCTGTCCGACACGCCGCGACGAGTCGCCCATTCCTACGCCGAGCTGCTCACACCGCGGGAATTCGATTGGACGACGTTTCCCAACGATGAGGGCTACGACGAGCTGGTACTCGCCAAGAGCATCCCCGTGCACTCGCTGTGCGAACACCATCTGCTGCCCTTCCACGGAGTCGCCCACATCGGTTACCTACCCGGTGAGCGCATCCTCGGGCTGTCCAAGCTCGCGCGCGTCGTCGAACTGTTCGCCCGGGACCTGCAGGTGCAGGAGCGCCTGACCCAGCAGGTCGCCGACGGCCTGCAGGAACATCTGGCGCCCAAAGGGGTCGGCGTGGTGATCGAGGCCGAGCACCTGTGCATGTCACTGCGCGGCGTACGAGCCACCGGCGCGCGCACCGTGACCTCAGCACTGCACGGGCTACTACGTGAGGACGCCCGCTCCCGGCAGGAGTTCTTCGCGCTAGCCGGCGTGGCGTACTGACCGGCGTCACCCCACAACGTCGCAACCAGGAGCAACGTCATGACAAACCGCTCAGCCACTCTGCCATCCGAGAGCACGGCGCACCGCACGTCCCGAGGGAAACGGCTGAAGAGCCTGGAGGCCGATGAGGTGCAGGCGAGCTGGCAGCTCGTGGCAGCGCGGCGACCCTTCTGCGCGCTTGATGAGGCCAGCTATCACCTCGACTCGATCTCCGAGCCTTGGGGCGTCCACCTGGAAATCCGCCTCGAGCGTCCTGTTGACGAAGATCGCCTGCGGCAGGCCGTCGGGGTGGCACTCGCAAGACACCCCCGAGCTCGCGCGCGGGCCACCATGGCTCGCCAGCGGCGGGCTGACTATGAGTGGGAGACCACCCCCACCCCTGATGTGGACCCCCTCGACGTCGTTGTGTGCTCTGACGACAACGCTCTGCAGGCCGTCCGGGTCGACCTGCAGAGCCTGGCAGTACCGCTTGTGACGTCGCCGCCGCTGCGCATCCGCCTCGCCCGTCATCACCAGGGCGACGTGGTGATGCTCAACCTCCACCACGCCGCCGGTGACGGCATCGCCGCGCTGCGCTTGCTTCGCTCCATCGCCCGGGCCTACGCCGGATGCTCCGATCCCGTGCCGCGCACGCCGCCCGAGGAGGTGCAGATCTCGGCGCCGAATGGCCGGTGGGCTCAGCTCCGGGCGCTGGTGGGCGAGCTGCGCCAAGCCGCCCCCCGCTCAGGGCACCTTGTACCCAGCGGAGGGGAGGACCGGCCCGGTTACCGGCTTCATCACCTTGTCCTGGACACCACGCAGACTGCAGCCCTCGCCAGCGCCGATGCGGGGATTACCGTCAACGACCTCCTGCTGGCGGGCCTGCATCTGGCCCTGGACAGCTGGAACTGCGAGCATGGCGGCACTGCCGATCGCTTCAGCGTGCTCATGCCGGTCAACCTGCGCCCCAAGTCATCCTGGTATGAGGTATTCGGCAACTTCACGTTCATGGTGCCTGTCGTCACCCGCCCCGAAGACCGAGGCGACCCCACCGCCACGGTCACGGCGATTCACCGCCGGACCCGGCGCATAAAAGACGAATGCACTCCGGCTGCCGCCGTCAGGCTCCTCAACGTCCTCCAACAGCTACCGCTGCCGGTCAAGCGGAGCATTGCCCGCCTCGCCGCTTCCGAGCGGGTGATCCCGACGGCCATTCTGTCCAACCTCGGCCGCCTCGATGAGAACCTCGACTTCGGACCCGAGCTCCGGGCCCGTGAGGTGTGGTTCTCCCCACCGACCAGGATGCCCATGGGCCTGGCCGTCGGGGCGGTCACCGCAGGCGGCCGGCTCCATCTGGTGTTCCGCTACCGACGCCCACTATTCGGCCCGACCGAAGCCGCCGACTTCGCCAACCGCTACCTGGCGGCGCTCGATCAAGTTACCGCTCACGCTGGCGTAGGACGGCAGGTGCCCCGATGAAGTCCCAGGAGCATCGCGCCGTGGGCGATGCCGCCACCGCAGGTGCGCTCGTCGACGTCGGCGGCGACTCAGCCGAGGAGCGCTTCGTCCTGAGTTACGGCGACGTGGTGGCCTTGAGTGGCGACTTCTTCGCCAGCCACCACTGTGGGGCCCACGGCGTTGCAGGCACCCAGATCGAACCGGAAGGCCTGACATCCGACGACTTGTTCCGGTTGGCCGCCATCCCTGGCAAGCAGGAGACAAAGCTCGGCACCCGGGACGAGATCATCTGCGCGCTCAAGGTGATGGCGGCAGACGGGGCCTTCGCTGACGCCCGTTTTGAGCCCGGAGGACAGTTCAGCGACTTTCAGTTCACCCCGACTGCGGCGGCGACCGAGGTCGAAAGGCGGGTCCGGGACCGCTTCTTGGTCTTGGCCACCGCCAATGGTGACCACTTCGTCGCTCCCGGCCGGCCCGACACCGCTGACGACCACAACGGCGCGCACTCCAACGGCTTCGACTCAGCGGTCGTCGCCTATCGGCGCCTGCACAAGGCGGCCCTTGACGAGGCCCACCGGCTGGGGCGGTGCCGAGGTGACGAATCCCGGCCGATGGCAAGGGAAGCGGCAGCTCAGCACTACCTCACGGACGCCTTCGCGGCCGGGCACCTGCGGACTCCCGTCACCGCCATCCGCTACTTCTGGCATCACAGATATCCCCGGTTCTGGCAGAGCTTGCAACACAAAGTCGCCGCCGACACGGCCGCGGCGCTACGAGAACTCTCCCACCCGGGGAGGATTCTCCCTGCTGGCTTCGTTTACGACCGCGCTCATGCGGCGGTCAAAGCCCGCACGAGCGGGTATCCGCCCATCACCCTCGGCGACCTGTTGGCTCGGGTGTTTCACGACTGGGACAACAGCCACGGTCTCATCCTCGAAGGAGGTGGAACCCTCTTCGGCGACGGCTGCCTCGAGCAGGGTGTCGGCAAAAAGCTCGCCGTCGCCGCGGTCCGCGCGGGCATCGACGACGTCGAGGTTGCCTACCGGCTTGGCGCGTCGGACAGCCGCCTGAGCGGTGAGGCCCTCTACCGGGCGGTCCGGTCAGCCACCGGTGCCCCCCACGACGCCTTCAGGCCCGAGACCCTCATCCCGACCCCGTCGGCCGACAACGCTCCGCAGAACTGGCGGGCGACGGATGCCGAGGCCTTGTGGACTTCTCCCATCGTCGGCACCACAGGGACGACCGTGGGCATGGCGGTCGAGGAGACGCTGCGGGTGGGGGGCGAGGTATTCCGCCGGCTGGATCGTCTGGGATCAGGCGTCTTCGAGGTGCCAGGTCTGCTGGGCGTCTCGCCCTTGCGGCGATGGGTGGCTCGCAAGGGCTCCCAGGCCTATCACCACGGCTTCATCCAAGGCCTAGCCCAAGACCCCCGAGCCGCCGTGCTCGCGATCGTCGAGGAGCCGGATTCCAGACCCACAACCACAGCACAGGAGCTGTGCACAGGTGCGGTACAGCCACGGCAGGTGATCGCGCCGCAATCTCCGTTGCCGAAACCTTGACCTTGCAGCAAATCGTGGATTGACCGCCATTCGTCGTTGTGAATCGACCGTTCGTAGCATCCTTAGGTTTGTTTTCTCGGGGTGGTCTAGCGGGCCCGGGATTGTCGGGGATGCACGCGAGAATCATGTCGTGACCACGGTGGAGGAGGATCGCACACAGGCCCGCATCGACGGGTTGCTTGAGGCGCTGCGCGACGCCGAAGCCGATTTTCGGCGATCCTATGCGCGGGTCCTTCACGTGGTCGCGGAGTTGGACGCCGAAAAGGCGGGCGCGGTCACCGGATTCGGCACCACGGCCCGATTGCTGGCCGGGGTACTCAACCTCTCCAAGGGCGAAGCCAAAGCCCGCGCGGAGCAGGCCGGCCTGCTGACGCCTCGCCAGGCCCTCACCGGGGAGGTGCTGCCCCCGACGTTGCCCGCCACCGCCATTGAACTGGCCGCCGGTGCGATCGGGCCCGCGCATGTCCGGGTGATCACCGCCACGATGCGCCTAATCCCTGCCTCGACGCATCCCGGTACCGTCGCGGAGGTCGAGCAGACCCTCGCGACCGCGGCGCGCCGGTTCGATCCCGCTGCGCTGTCTCGGATCGGTGAGCGCCTGCTCGCGCACCTGGATCCCGACGGCACCGCGCCCGCCGACGAGCCCGAAAACACTCGGAAGCTGCGGGTCCGCACTGGATCCGACGGCACCGTCAGCCTGACCGGGCATCTGGACCCCGAAGGCGGCGCCCGGGTGCTGGAAGTCCTGGGTTCCCTCAACGGCTGTCGCGCACCGGTGGACGGGATACCCGACACCCGTACACCGGCCCGCCGCGACGCCGACGCCCTGGTCGAAGCCATGAGCAGACTGCTCGATGATGGTGAGCTACCCACCCGCGGTGGGCAGCGCCCGCACCTGGTGCTCACCATGGGACTCAACGACCTCATCGACGGCCTCGGGTCCGCTCTACTGGACACCGGCGGGTGCCTGTCCGCCGCCGAGGCTCGCCGGTTGGCGTGTGACGCGGCGATCATTCCCATGGTGCTGGGCAGCGACTCGATGCCCTTGGATGTCGGACGCCAACAACGCCTGGCCACCGCCGCCCTACGCGACGCGCTCGGGCAACGAGATAAAGGATGTTGCTTTCCGGGATGCAACCGCCGACCCCGCTACTGCCATGCCCACCACATTGCTTCGTGGTTAGACGGGGGCGAGACGGCACTATGCAATATGTGCCTCTTGTGTGAACACCATCACGTCATCGTGCACCGCCAAGGATGGCGCATCCAGCTCGACGCCCGCGGCAGACCCGAGTTCACCCCGCCAGAAGCCGTGGATCCCACCAGAACACCACTCCTCGACCCACTCCGGCAATAACACTCAGTTGAATCCATTCAAGAACCCGAGGTGGATGTCGTCCCGGGGTATCGCCATGCCCTCCCCTGCGAGGCGCAGATTCGGGCTGTTCGACGTTTCGTCACGTGGTCGGCGGGAATTCGGAGCCCGTGGGCGTACCCAGCTGGATCCAGCGATGGCCGGTTTTCCGGCAGCTGACCGGGACCGACCCGACCGGGCGAGGGACCGCCGTGCGGTCGGCCGCCACCGAGCGGCTGCGGCGCCGCACCGCCGACGCCGACCGGGTGGTCGGGTCCATCTGCCCGTACTGCGCTGTCGGCTGCGGTCAGCGGATCTATGTCACCGACGGGAAGATCACCCAGATCGAGGGTGACCTGGACTCCCCGATATCCCGGGGCAGGCTGTGCCCCAAGGGAGTAGCCACCAAGCAGCTGGTGACCGTGCCCACCCGGGTCACCACCGTGCGCTACCGGCGTCCCGGCGGCACTGACTGGGAGGACCTCGATCTCGACGCCGCGATGGACATGATCGCGGAGCGGGTGATCGAGACCCGGCGCCGAACGTGGCAGGACACCGACTCGCAAGGGCGGGTGCTGCGCCGCACGATGGGCATCGCCCATCTCGGCGGCGCCACGTTGGACAACGAGGAGAACTACGTCATCAAGAAGCTCTGGACCGCGCTGGGTGCGGTTCAGGTGGAAAATCAGGCCCGCCTTTGACACTCCTCCACCGTTCCCGGTCTGGGGGCGTCGTTCGGTCGCGGCGGTGCGACGACCTTCCAACAGGACCTGGCCAACTCCGACTGCATCGTGATCCAGGGCTCGAACTTCGCGGAGTGCCACCCGGTGGGCTTCCAGTGGGTGATGGCGGCCAAGCAACGCGGTGCGAAGATCATCCACGTCGATCCGCGGTTCACCCGCACCAGCGCGCTGGCCGACCTGCACGTGCCACTGCGCGCGGGCACCGATATCGCCTTCCTCGGCGGCCTGATCAACCACGTGCTCACCGAAGGCAAGGAATTTCGGGACTACGTGGTGGCCTTCACCAACGCCGCGGCCATCATCGACGAGGACTACCGCGACACCGAGGACCTGGGCGGGCTGTTCAGCGGCTTCGACCCGGAATCGCGCAGCTACGACGTCGACAGCTGGCAGTACGAGGGGGCTCACCTGGCCGCCGCGGCCGGCCAGCGTGATGTCGGCCCGGCCAGCCAGCCCCCCACCTCGGACGGCCCCGGCCCGGCCGACGATGACGATCAAACGCACGGCGGGAGCGCGCAGCGCGCCGCCTCCGGTGGCGACCAGTACGGCAGCGGAGGGGCGTCGGTCGGCGCCAAACCACGCCGAGATGAGACGTTGCAGCACCCGCGATGCGTGTTCCAGATCCTCAAGCGGCACTTCGCCCGCTACACCCCGGAGATGGTCGAGCGGGTGTGCGGTGTCGCGCCGGACGCCTTCGCCAAGGTGGCCGAGGCGATCACCGTGAACAGCGGCCGGGACCGCACCACGGCCTGGGCATACGCGGTGGGGTGGACGCAGCACAGCACCGGCGTGCAGTGCATCCGGGCCGCGTCGATCCTGCAGACCCTGCTGGGCAACATCGGCAGGCCCGGCGGCGGCATCATGGCCTTGCGTGGCCACGCCAGCATTCAGGGTTCCACCGACATCCCGACCCTGTACAACCTGCTGCCCGGCTACCTGCCGATGCCGACCGCGCACCGCGAGCAGACCCTGGACTCCTACTGCGCCGCGAACGCCGAACAGACCGGCTTCTGGGGCAACATGCGCTGCTATGCGGTCAGCCTGCTGAAGGCCTGGTGGGCAGACGCCGCGACGGCCGAGAACGACTTTCGCCTCGATTGGCTGCCCCAGATCGACGGCGACCACAACAACTACCAGTCGGTGCTGAGCATGATCGATGGCGAGGTGCGTGGGTACGTGGTCGCCGGCGAGAACCCGGCGGTCGGCGGGGCGAACGGTCGGCTGCAACGTCGAGCGCTGGCTAACCTGGAGTGGCTGGTGGTGCGGGACTTCACCTGCATCGAGACCGCGACGTTCTGGAAGAACTCACCGGAGATCGAGGCGGGGGAGCAACGCACGGAGGACATCGGCACCGAGGTGTTCTTCCTGCCGGCGGCGGCGCACGTCGAGAAGGACGGTTCATTCACCAACACCCAGCGGCTGCTGCAGTGGCACGGCAAGGCCGTCGAGCCCCCCGGCGACGCCCGCAGCGAGCTGTGGTTCTTCTACCATCTGGGCCGCCGGATCCGGGAGAAGCTGGCCGGCTCCACCGATCCACGCGACCGAACCATCCTGGAGCTGACGTGGGATTACGGCGCTCACGGACCCGACGGTGAGCCGAACGCGGAGGCCGTACTGGCCGAGATCAACGGCACCGGACCGGACGGACGGCCGCTGCAGGCGTACACCGAGCTGCGCGACGACGGCTCCACCCGGTGTGGCTGCTGGATCTACTGCGGGGTGTACGCCGACGGGGTCAACCAAGCGGCTCGCCGCAGACCGGCCGCCGAGCAGACCTGGGTCGCACCGGAGTGGGGCTGGGCGTGGCCCGCCAACCGCCGGACGCTGTACAACCGGGCGTCGGCCGACCGGGACGGGCGACCGTGGAGCGAGCGCAAGGCCTACATCCGGTGGGACGCCGACGCCGGCCGCTGGATCGGACCCGACGTGCCTGACTTCGAGGTCGACAAGCCCCCGGACTACGTGCCGCCGGAGGGGGCCACCGCACAGGACGCCCTGGCGGGTGACGACCCGTTCATCATGCAGGCTGACGGCAAGGCGTGGCTGTTCGCGCCCGCCGGCATCGTCGACGGCCCGCTGCCGGCCCACTACGAACCGGTGGAATCCCCACACCGCAACCTGCTGTACCCGGACCAGTCGTCCAACCCCGCCACGGTCACCTACGAGAAGCCGGGGAACCGCTACCACCCTGCGGGAAGCGAGGTTTTCCCGTTCGTGCTCACCACTTACCGGCTCACCGAGCACCAGACCGGGGGCGGCATGACCCGGCATCTGCCGTATCTGGCCGAGTTGCAGCCCGAGGCGTTCTGTGAGGTCTCCCCCGAGCTGGCCCGACAGCGCGGGCTGACCCACCTCGGTTGGGCCACCGTGATCACCGCCCGCAGCGCGATCGAGC
This sequence comes from Actinomycetota bacterium, assembly GCA_030862525.1. Classification (GTDB taxonomy): domain Bacteria; phylum Actinomycetota; class Actinomycetes; order Mycobacteriales; family Pseudonocardiaceae. The sequence goes on from JALZDN010000100.1 coordinate 17,334, forward strand.
TCAAGGTTCTGGTGACCGACCGGATGAAGCCGCTGCAGGTGGACGGCCGGACCAGCCACCAAATCGGGGTGCCCTGGCACTTCGGCCCCAATGGGCTGGCCACCGGCGACAGCGCCAACGACCTGCTGCCCATGGCGCTGGACCCCAACGTGCACATCCAGGAGTCCAAGGTGCTCAGCTGCGACATCCGCCCCGGACGGCGCCCGCGCGGGACCGCGCTGCGCGAGCTGGTCGCCGGCTACCGGCAGAGAGCGGGGATCCCCGAATGACCACGGATCTGGGCCTACCCCGGATGGGGTTCTTCACCGACACCTCGGTGTGCATCGGGTGCAAGGCCTGCGAGGTGGCCTGCAAGGAATGGAACCTGGTGCCGCCCGACTCCGGACCGACGGGCAGCGGCCCTGGCACCGAGGCCGACATCGCCGGGATGGATCTGCTCGGGATGTCCTATGACAACACCGGTGCGCTGGGGGCCAACACCTGGCGGCACGTCGCGTTCGTCGAGAGCGTCCAGCACGAGCCGGGGACCGGGCACGGCGATGTCCGCTGGCTGATGTCCTCCGACGTGTGCAAGCACTGCACCCACGCAGCATGCCTGGACGTGTGCCCCACCGGGTCACTGTTTCGCACCGAGCTGGGCACCGTGGTGGTGCAGGAGGACATCTGCAACGGCTGCGGGTACTGCGTGCCGGCCTGCCCCTACGGCGTGATCGACATCCGGCCCGGCGACGGGCGGGCCTGGAAGTGCACGCTGTGCTATGACCGCACCAAGGACGGCCTGACCCCCGCCTGCGCGCAGGCCTGCCCTACCGAGTCGATCGTCTACGGACCACTCGACGAGCTGCGGGAGCGGGCCGACCGCCGGCTGGCGACGCTGCGCGAGGGCGGGGAAACCCACGCCCAGCTCTACGGCCGTGACCCCGGCGACGGCGTCGGCGGTGACGGCGCGTTCTTCCTGCTGCTTGACGAACCCGAGGTGTACGGGCTGCCGCCGGATCCGGTGGTGACCACCCGGGACCTGCCAGAGATGTGGATCCGGGCCGCAGCGGCCGCGGTGGGGCTGGCCGTTGCGATCGCCGGCGCGTTCCTGGGCGGACGGCGCTGATGGGTCGGCGCCGGCGGGAACGCGGCTCGATGGTGCCTCCGGTCGAGTTCACCTCCTATTACGGGCGGCCGATCCTGAAACGGCCGGCCTGGAAGTCGCCGGACGTGCCGATCTACTTCTGGGCCGGCGGAGTGGCCGGCACCACCGCGGCGCTGGCGGCATTGTCCGACGCCACAGGTCGCCCGACCTTGCGCCGGAGTGGGCGCGTGATCGCTGCGAGCAGCGCCCTGCTCGGCACGATGGCGCTGATCCACGACCTCGGACGGTCGGCCCGGTTCCTGTACATGCTGCGCGTGATCAAGCCGACCTCGCCGCTGTCGGTCGGTACCTGGATCCTCAGCCCGTTCACCGGGCTGGCGTCGGCCGCGGCGGTGTCGGAGCTGACCGGGATCGCACCCCGGCTGGGTCGACTCGCCGGCTGGGGCGCGGCCGCACTCGGCCCGATCCTGGCCAGCTACACCGCAGTGCTGGTGGCCGACACCGCCGTGCCGGCCTGGCATGAGGCGCGCAACGAACTGCCGGTGCTGTTTGTGGGTAGTGCCGCGGCCGCGGGCAGCGGCGCCGGCTTGCTGACCGCCGCTGTCGCCGACAACCGCCCGGCCGCCCGGCTCGCCGTGGTGGGAGCGGCCGTCGAGCTGGCCGCCGGCCGAGTCCTGGAGCAGCGGCTGGCCCGGCTTCCCGGCGGCATCGAGCAGGCCTACCGGACCGGGAAGGCCGGGCGTTGGAACCGCGCGGCGCACCTACTGACCGTGGCCGGTGCAGTGGGTGCCGCACTCGGCCGCCGGAATCGGGCTGCTTGCGCGGCGAGCGGTCTGGCGCTACTGGCCGGATCACTCGCCACCCGATTCGCGGTCTTCGAGGCCGGCATGGCGTCGGCCGCCGATCCACAGCACGTGATCGCGCCGCAGCGCGAGCGCCTCAAGGCCGGTACCGCTCAGACTGGGCGCGGCTAACCGGCGGGAACTACCTGTCGGCCTCGCCGCCCAAGTCGTCGCCGGTGGATGTGCGTCCCACCCGGACGTCCTCCTCCGGTCGCTCCTCGAGGTTCTCCGGGGCGCGGTCGTCCACTCCCAGCGCGTCGTCGGGCAGATCGTCGTCGTCGAGGTCGGCGGCGAGGGTCTCGGGCGCCTCGCCCATCTCTTCGGCGGGTAGCACGTGGACCGCAGCCTCCTCCGCTGTGGCGGCGCCTCCCGAGATTCCCACGTCCACCGCGTCCAGCGACGCTGCGTTCCAGGTGTCGGGTGCGTCGGCAACCGCTTGCAGCCGGCCGGCCCGATCGCTTTCGGCGTCGGACGGCGGGGTGTCGACGTCGACGTCGGGGCGCTCCCGGTGCAGCCGCTCATCGAGCGTGTCACCCTGCCCAACGCCGCCGTATCTACTGGCCTGATCGTCATCCAGCACGTAGGGCCGATCCGGTGGCACGTAACCGGCGTCGTGCAGGTCAGTGCCGGGGGGCCCGGCCATGCTGTACTCCGCCTGCTCATCCAGAACCGCGGCGAGATCCGGCGCCACGGGCTGCTCCTCGTACTCACTCTTCGGCACTGTCATCTCCTCCACTCGGACGGAACGACACCCTGTCACTGCGGTCTACCCCGCCAGCGCACCCCGTAGACCTGCCCGCGGTGGAAGAGCCGGACACGCCCAGGCGTTGTAACGCTGGAGGTGGTGGGAAAAGTTGGCTGAAACCGTCACGTGCATCGAATGCGGCGACACGCTGCCCGAAGAGCGCGCCGAGCTCGGTTACCGGTACTGCACCAAGGAGGCCTGCCAGGCGCTGCACCATCGCGGGGTGGCGATCACCGCGATCGGGGTGAACAAGAGCGCTGACCATTTCATCGTCGCCGATGCCGACGAGGTCAGACGGCGCGGCGAAGCCGGCGAGTTCGGCAAGAAGGACACCAAGCTGGGACTGGACCACGGTCCGCGCGTCACGGCCCCCGCCGCACCCGTGAAGCGTCCGGGCGAGGCGTGGGTCCCGGTGCCAAGGCGAGCGCCGGTCCGGCGCCCGTGGAGCTCCGAGCAGGAGAAGATCGTTAGGCTCTACCATGACATGGGGCTGAGTCCGCGGGAGATCGTCACGCGGGCGCAGCAGAACACACCATTGCTGCGGATCACCGAGGGGCTCGTCATCAAGATCCTGTCGGCGCCTCCGCAGCGATAGGTCCGATTCGACCGATACGCGTTATTCCTGTTCAAGCCCTTCGACGCCGCCCCCTCGTGCACTCGTGCAGGCCGGGGGAGACTGGGGGCGATGCCAAGACGACCGGGGCTGTCCGCCCGCGATGAGGAGTAGGTCATGGCCGACACCGGCAACGCCATCGCCCGGACCCGCCAGCGGCTCGAGGAGGAGCTGGCACAGCTTCGGGCTCGACGCGATGCGCTTGGCGCCGAGCTCGGCGAGCGGGATACCGTCGGAGACCGCGCCGATCACGCCGACCTGCTGGAGCAGGCCGACGACGTGGCGTGGCTGGACGACCGCATCGCGGAGATCACGGGGTTGCTCGCCCGCGGCGGGGTGCCTGAACCGGCGGCCGGTCGGATGCTGCATGGCGCTGAGGTCACGCTCCGGTTCGATGACGGGGAGGTCTCGACGTTGCGTGTCGTCGCCATTCCGGAGGAGGCCGCCGAGGACGGTGACGCTGGCGCCGTGACCCTCGACAGCCCACTCGGCCGTGCCCTCGCGGGCAGCAAGGTCGGTGACATCGTCCAGTACGGGACGCCGTCGGGTCAGGCGCTCGTCGAGGTCCTCGATCTCCGGATGCCAGGGAAGTAGCAGTCCAACACGTTGGCGAGCCGTGATGCCGCCTCGGCTACCATCTGCGCGGGGCCGTTAGCTCAACTGGCAGAGCAAAGGACTTTTAATCCTTGGGTTCTGGGTTCGACCCCCAGGCGGCCCACCATAATCGCAGTTCAACCGGTTGTCCGAGTCTCCTGGTACGCTCCACCAAGATCATACCTGTTGGAAACCCGACGGAAACCCTCGTCGGGACCGGTCTTGGGAGGCCCGTGATGGGCCCGTCCACCCCTCGGTTTGGGCAGGCACGGAAGCATCCGAGTCACCCGCGAGAGCGGGCAGTGGGTCGCCCGTTGT
>JALZDN010000012.1 GCA_030862525.1 Actinomycetota bacterium
GTGGCGTCCAGCGCCGCTCGGCCACCACCCAGCAGCGCCGCCAACGGCTCGGGGGCATCCGGACGCGGCACGCATCCAGGGTGCCTGATGACCGTAAGTTCCTACGAAGGCGGGACCAGACGCTTTACCGGTCAACGCGCTGCAACGCTACGGTTGCCTCCGTAAGCCCGTCTCGACCACCAGCTGAGGACCGCCATGACGACGACCTCGGACAGCGTCCGCTTACTCCACGACCTTGAGCCGGTGGTCACCGAGAACCTCAATCGGCATCTGGCCGCCGCCAAGGAGTGGATGCCGCACGAGTATGTGCCGTGGAGCCAGGGCCGGGACTACGCCGACCTCGGCGGACAGCCCTGGGACCCGGAGCAGTCTCGGCTGTCACCGATCGCCCGCACCGCGTTGGAGGTCAACCTCCTCACCGAGGACAACCTGCCCAGTTACCACCGGGAGATCGAGCGCGCGTTCGGACGCGACAGCGCCTGGGGTACCTGGGTGCACCGTTGGACCGCCGAGGAGGGCCGGCACGCCTACTGCATCCGCGACTACCTTCTGGTGACCCGCGGGGTCGACCCGGTGGAGTTGGAACGGGCCCGGATGCAGGTGATGCAAACCGGCTACGACACCCAGGACGCACCGCTGCTGCGCGTCCTCGCCTACGTGTCCTTTCAAGAACTCGCCACTCGTATCTCTCATCGCAACACCGGCCGCTACGCCGGAGACCCCATCGCCGAACGACTTCTGACCAGAGTCTCCACCGACGAGAACCTGCACATGGTGTTCTACCGCAACCTCGTCAAAGCAGCCCTCGAGGTCTCTCCCGGCCCCACTCTGCGCGCGATCACCGATGAGGTCACCAACTTCCATATGCCGGGCATCGTCATCCCCGGATTCGCCCGCAAAGCCGCGCTGATCGCCAAAGCCGGCATCTACGACTTGCGGATCCACCACGACGAGGTGATCTGGCCGCTGCTGCGCCAGTGGGGGGTGTTCGACCTGGAACACCTCGACGCCCAAGGCGAACAAGCCCGCACCGAGCTCGACGCCTTCCTTACCCACCTCAACAGCCAAGCCACCCGCTTCGAAGAGCAGCGAGCCCGAACCCAAGCGAGAGTCACCGCCAACCGCGAATAAGGACGAGGTGACTCAATGCAGAACGTGCTTGAGGCGTGACGAAGAGCCGTAAATCGCGTCGAAAACATTGCCGAAGCCGAGGTCGTCGAGCGCCGTAAGCATGGCTGCGGACACCACACACCGCATTCCTCCGCCCTGGATTGTCAGGCCGATCTTGTGCGGATCCCCACGATCCCCAGGGCGATCTCGCCGCGATTTCCGTGCATGCATGGCCTCAAGGACCGGATGGCCCGGAGACCAGCGCTGCTCGTCCATTACGTTTCCTCGTATCCGTGGTTCCGGCGGTAGCCGAGGATACCGTGTGACACTGCGACCCAATGTCGACTGCCGCCGCGCGATGGCACCATAAACGGGTTCCAGTCGGACACCGACATCACAGCCCACCAGCTGGGCGGGGGCAAAAAGCGCGACTGATCTGTGGATCTAGGCTCAGGCCTGACGGCGCCGGACGCGCTCCAACTGTTCCGCGGCGTCCAGCGCCGCGGCCTTTTCCGGTGTCGGGGCAGTTCCCCCGAGATGCGCTGGTACCCACCACGGGTCGTCGCTGGGCGCTTCGGGGTAGCGGGCACGGGTGACGTCGAGCAGGTCGTTCATCGCGTTGATCAGCTCGACGTCGGGGCCGGCCCCGCGGCCCGGCCGCAACGGTGGCCCGATGGTGATGCCGATCGGGATGTGCCGAACGCCATGAATGGCCGGCTTGCGCCCCTTGGTCCACACCCGCTGACTGCCCCACAGCGCCACCGGGATCAGCGGGACGCCCGCGGCACGCGCCATCCGCGTGGCGCCGGACTTGAACTCCTTGAGGCAGAAGCTGCGGCTGATCGTCGCTTCCGGGAATATCCCCACCAACTCGCCGGCTCGCAGCGCCTCGACCGCTGCCCGGAACGATGCGGCCCCGGCCGTGCGGTTGACCGGGATGTGGTGCATGGCGCGCATCAACGGCCCGGCCACTCGGTTGGTGAACACCTCCTGCTTGGCCATGAAGCGCACCAGCCGTCCACGCTCACGCCAAAACGGCAGGGCGGCAAGCGCGAAATCGAGGAAGCCGATGTGGTTCATCACCACTACACCGCCGCCGGTGGCCGGGATGTGCTCTTGCCCGGCGACGTCGATCCGCAGATCCAAAGCCCGAAACAGGCCCCGCGCGGCATGGGCCACACAGAGATACGGCGCATCACTCACCAGCTCACGCTAGCGGGTGCCGACCCCCTGCCTTTGTCCGACATGGAGACATATCGGGGTGACAACGGCCCTATTTGCCCCGATATGTCTCCATGTCGGGCGGCGAACAGCTTACGGGCTTGGCAGGCTGGGCAGGTGTCAGATCAGCGAAGCCGCTACACCCACGGCCACCATGAAGCGTGCTGCGGTCACACCGCTGGCGGACGATTCACAATTCCGCCGCTTACCTGATCCCGCACCTACGGCCGGGTCAGCAGGTGCTCGACGTCGGCTGTGGTCCCGGCACCATCACCATCGATCTCGCTCGGCTGGTGGCGCCAGGCAGCGTGGTGGGCATCGACAACGAACCGGCGCCGCTGGGGCTTGCCCGTGCCGATGCCAGCGGCGTCAGCAACGTGACCTTCGACTTGGGCGACGTTTACCGGCTGAACTACCCAGACGACACCTTCGACATCGTGCATGCTCATCAGGTCCTCCAGCACGTGGCGGAGCCCGTCGCTGTCCTGCGCGAGATGCGACGGGTGTGCAAGCCGGGCGGCTATATCGCGGCGAGGGACGCCGACTATTCGGCGATGACGTGGTACCCGCTGGAGACCCGGCTGGACCGCTGGTTGGAGATGATCCGGCGGATCACGCGGAGCAACCGGGCCGAGCCGGACGCCGGACGGCGGCTGTTCTCCTGGGCCCGAGCAGCCGGACTCAGCGAGATCACCTGCTCTGCCACGGCCTGGTGCTTTGCCACGCCGGAAGAACGCGCGTGGTGGGGCAACCTGTGGGCGCAGCGGGTCACCGGCTCCGCGCTCGCCAGCCAGGCCATGGAGCGCCAGCTCGCCACCCGCGATGACCTCGAGGACATGGCCGACGGATGGCGCCGATGGGCCGAGCACGACGACGGGTGGTTCGCCGTGCTCAATGGTCAGGTGTTGTGCCGAGGGTGATCACGTGCGCCGATTGAGCAGGCCATCAAGGACCAGAGACAACCCGATGGCCATCAACCAGCTGTCCTTGGCCAGCGGGACGCCCTGCTCGGTGGGTCGCAGACTTCCCTCATTCCGCATGCCCGGCGTGCGGAGGTAAAGCCCGACCAGGCCGGCCGAGAATGCGACGAGGCCGGCTCCGGCCACGCCGGCAGGCACGAACGGAACCAGCAGCGCTGCTCCAAGGGCGACCTCACTTGCAGAAAGTGCCCGGACGAACAACTGCGGGTCGAGCTTGCCCAGGAACGGGTATGAGCCCGCAGCGAATCCTGCCAAGTTCTTGGCGGTCGCCTCGTCGCTACCCCACTTGGACAGGCCCGAGTTGACAACGAAACTTCCGGCGGCCAACCGCAACGGCAGCTGCCAAGCCTTTCCTCGCAGACTCATCGTTACCTCCCCGCATCACGGTAACGCAGCCCGGTGTGTTCGGCATTCAGCGGGCTCAGCGGGGTAACCGACGCCCGAATAACCCCGCTGAGCCCGCTGAATGCGGGGTTGCGTCACTCGGGGTTTGTCGGGGCGAGCGGGAGCAGGATCTCGAATCGGCAGCCAGATCCGTGATTGCGGGCCTCGATCCGGCCGGAATGGGCCTCGACGAAACCCCGCGCGATGGCCAGGCCCAGGCCGGCGCCGGATTCGTCGGCCAGCGCCGGGGTACGAGCGGTATTACCGCGGTAGGCGACGTCGAAGACCCGGTCCAGCTCATGCTCAGGGATGCCGCCGCAGGCGTCGTCGACGCATAACCAGGCCTGTCCATCGCGGGCTCCCGCCGCGACCACCACGGTGCCATCAGGAGGGGTGTGCCTGATCGCGTTGGACAGCAGGTTGCGGACCACCCGGGCCAGCTCCGGATCGCTGCCGTGCACTACCGGCCACTCACTGCTGGCGTCGGTCTGCAGCCGGATGCCCTTGCGGGCGGCGGTGACGGCTTCGGCGGCTAGGGCTTCGGAGACCACCTCACCCAGCGGTATCGCGGACAGCGTCAATCGCAGGGCCCCGGAGCTGATCCGGGACAGCTGGAACAGGTCGTCGACCATGCCGCTCAACCGTTGCGTCTGCTGCCCGATTCGCCGCGCGTACTGGGCCACCTCGTCCGGATCGGTCACGACGCTGTCGGCCAGGGCCTCGGTCATCGCCCGGATACCGGCCAGCGGGGTGCGAAGGTCGTGGCTGATCCAGGCGACCAGCTCCTGTCGGGCTGATTCGGCCGCCTGGTCCCGCGCGCGGGCCTCCCGTTGCCAGGTCACCTCCCGCGCGATGCCCCGGCCGAGCAGCAACCCTGCCGGCACGCTCACCGCGGCCACCGCGGCAGCCACCGCGAGCTCAGTGGTCAGCTGGGGGGTGTACATCCACCCGTTGACGCCCAGTACCCCAGCCAGGGTGGCGACTACCGGTACCAGCACCAGCACCGTGACCGCAGCGGTGATCGAGTACCGGCGCATGTAGTGCAGCAGCAGCGCGCCGAGCAGGGCCACCGGCAGGGTGCACAGCAACGCGACCGGGCCGACGTGGCGCAGCTCGTCGAGCATCGCGATCACTCTTGGCTGTCGTAGCGGTAGCCCACGCCCCACACTGTCGCGATCCGCTTGGGGACGGTGGGATCGGCCTCCACCTTCTCGCGCAACCGTCGCACGTGGACGGTCACCGTGGAGTGGTCCCCGAAGGTCCAGCCCCAGACCTGCTCGAGCAGCTCGCTGCGGGTGAAGGCCCGACCCGGGTGCCGGAGCAGGAAGGCCAGCAGGTCGAACTCGCGCGTGGTGAGCCCCAGCTCCTGTCCGTGCAGCACCGCCCGACGTGCCGCGAGGTCGACGAGCAGCCCGTCATCAGCGACCGGCGGCAGCTGGTTCACCGGTTGCGCAGATCGGGACCGGCGCAGCACCGAAGCGACCCGCAGCACCAGCTCCCGGGGGCTGAACGGTTTGGTGACGTAGTCATCCGCGCCCAGCTCCAGGCCGGCGATGCGGTCCTCCTCCTCGCCCAGGGCGGTGAGCATGACGACCGGCACGGGGCCCGCAGCCCGCAACCGCCGGCACACCTCGAGACCGGAAAGACCAGGCAGCATGAGGTCGAGTACCACCAGGTCGGGCGGTGCGGTCTGGGCTGCCAACAGCGCCTCCTCACCGTCCCCGGCCACCGTCACGTGGTAGCCGGCGCGGCCCAGGTAGCGACCGACGACGTCACGCACCATCACGTCGTCGTCGACCACGAGCACGACACCGCCCGCGGTCACGGTGCACCTCGCTGCGTGGCGTAGCGGGTCTTAGCGACGCGCACCGCCAGTACAACCGCGGAGATCGCGAAGAGAACCGCGGTCACGGCCAACCAGCGCGGCAGGAACGGCTGAGGTGATAGACCGGAAGCGTCCAGGTAGGTAGGCGCCGACACCCGCAGGATCAGCGGGGACCACACCAGCAGCAACACGCCGGACACCACCGCGGGTACTCGCAGGTGGTTCAGCCATGGCACGCCGGCCACGGTGGCCAGCGCGGGGCGGCGGCGCAGCAATGTGACCAGGGCGGCGTCCGCTCCGGCATAGAGCGGGAAGAGCACCAGGTCGTGGACGACAACGCTGCCGATGAACCAGGCACCCACACCGACCGGATTACCGGACAGCAACCGCACTCCGGCGTAGCCGGCTACCACGAAGCTGGCCAGCAGCGCCAGCAGCGCGACCGGTCCGCGGCGGGTCATGGTGGCGGCGCCGAAGCTGGCAGGAACGTCATCCGGGTCACCCACTTGGTGTTGTGCACTCCGGGCAGGGCGGGCACCACCACCCGAGCCGGGAATCCGTGATCTGGCGTCAGATCCGCGCCGTTGACCTGTAACGCAAGCAGGGCATCGCGCGCCGCAACCTGCTCCGCCGATAGCGTCGCCGAACCGAAACCGCCGCCGCGCTGCAGCGATTCGACGAACAACCGGGCATCGGCCGGCGCACCGGCCAGTGCAGCGAGATCGGCCAACCGCACTCCGACCCAGGTCTGGACGCCGGTGGACCAGCCCTCCACACAGGCAATCGACAGCCGGGCGGTGTGCTGCGGCAGCGCGAGCAGCTGCGCGCGGGACAGTGACATTGTGCTGGCCGGGCCGGTGAGCTCCAGCCGCCAGCTCTCATCGACCGGACCGATCCCGGCCGCGACGGCGGTCTTGTTGACCTGAAAATCGGCGGGACCCTCCCCCAGGTCCTGCCCGCGCGGTGCCAGTAGCGCCGTTGACCGGGCCGGCCCACCGATGGTCTGGCCGACGCTGAGTCCGAGCAGTGCCAGCGAGCTGGCCGCAACCATGCCCAACGCGCCACGCCGCGAGATGGTGGGCGAGGCGGGATCGGGAGAAACCAAGTGGTCGGGATCAGGTTCTTCCGCGCTGGTTGCCGACAGCGGGGTGCGCAGCTCGGCGCGCAGGCTGCGGGCGCGCAGCACGGAGACCATCCGGCCCAACCGCAGCGCTACATGCACGACGAACGCGGACATGAATACCCACGCCCCGTAGTAGTGCGCTTGATAGAAACTGAACGGCCAAGCGTAGAAATACTGAATATTCATCACACCGGTGACCAGCTCGAACACCGCGCCCCCGACAAGCAACAGCAGCGAGAGCCGCTCCACCAAGTGAGTCACCGAGCGGACCGGCGGCCACTCGAAAAGCTTGGGCAGTACCGACCACAGCTTGGCCAGCACGATCGGGATCAGCACCAAGCCAAGGGTGACGTGCACGCCCTGATTCACCCAATACAGCCAGGACGGGCCGGCCGACCAGGTCGGCAGCCACGAGCCCAGCAACCCCTTGTCCGGTGTGGTGTCGTTGCCGGGAGCCAAGTTGGGGTTGTAGGCGGCATAGGACGCCAGCCCGGTGAGGAACAGCAGCGTGATACCGGGCAGCAATACGGCGCCGAGCACCGCGGTGAACCACGGCCCGCGCAGCGGGCTCCGCCAGAAGCCGGCCCGGAATGGGCCCGGTGGGGAATGCTCGGCGGCTCGACTGGCCAATCGACGCAGCACGGTCATAGTCCTGACGCTAGCTCCCCAGGCACTCCGTTGGGCACTTGTTGGCGCTTACCGTCCGCTGACGTATCCCGTCTGATAGGCAGCCGCAGCTCGATGAAGCAGCGGCCCCCGTAGTGGCGGTTAGCAACCCGCAATTCGATCTGGGCAGCGAGCACCGCGAGCGCCTGCAATCCGGCAACCGCCCAGGGAAACCAGGGGCCCGCGGCGTTCCCGGCCACCTGGAGTCTGGCCGTCCCCCGCCACAACCCGGCGCCAGGGCGCGCGACCTCGATCAGCATGGTGCCACCGGGACGTAGCAGCGCAGTGCAACGGTGCAGCAGCCGCACCGGGTCTCCCCCGATGCCGATGTTGCCGTCGGCCAGCAGCACGTGGTGCCACTGTCCCTCCCCGGGCAGCGGGGCGAAGACGTCGCGGTGCAGCACGCGAGCGCCACGAGAATGACAATGCCGCACCGCTCTGGGTGAGCAGTCCACGCCCAACGCCGGCACGCCACGCTCAGCCAGTTCGGCAACCAGCCGGCCAGGGCCACAACCCAGGTCCACAGTCGGACCGCTGCAGCGGTCCAACAGCCAATCGTCCTCACCGTCGGCGGGTGCCAGCCAGCGTGCCACGGCCACCGCAAGTATCCGTCCGTCATCACCGACGAGCCGGGCGGGCCGACCGGCCAGAGCGGCGTCGAAAGCACCAGCCTGTCCAGCGTTCACCGGCCGCCGCCCAACTGCGGAGACAGTGCGGCAACCGCGGTGGCGAACCGTCCGCCGGGCACGTCGGCTGCCACCTTGGTGGCGTCCTCCCAGGTGTCCACATCGGATAGTTCTGGCAGTTCGACCACCCGGCATCCAGCGGCCCGCAGCACGGCCAGGGTCCGTACCCCGGTGTCCGGGCGCGATGTCGGGACATCGGCGATCAGATCGGCCACCGCGGATCGCCGCACCCCCAGGCTCCACCAACCGCCATCGGCGGCCAGCCCGAACACGGCGTCCACACCATCACCGTCAAGGAGGTCCAGGCACCGACCGAACAACCGGGCATCGACCTGTGGGGTGTCCATCCCGATCTGCAACACCGGCACGTCACCGACCACCGCGGTGGCGTCAGCGTAGGCCGCGGCGATCCGCTGACCCAACGTCGCCCCGCGCTGCGGCAATACCGTGGTGGCCCGCAACCGCGCCGTCACCTCGATGGCGTCGACTGCGTGGGCGAGGTCACCGGTCAGCGCCACCACCGGCATCACGTGTGGGACCGCCAGCACCGCGTCCAGGGTGTCCAGCAGCGCGGCAGCGGCGATGCGGGCGGCCTGATCCGGGGTGGCCGGCGGGCACAGCCGGGTCTTCACCTCACCTGGCACCGGTGCCTTGGCCAGCACCAGCAGGACCGCGCGTGGAGCGCAGAGCGCAGCACCCCGGTCGACTCGCGGCACGGCCGACGACCCCCCTCCACCGAACGCTGTTAGCAGTCTCCCACTCCAGCGCGCACCGAACCATTACCTCTCGGTGACATTCCTCCCCATCGCATTCAGCAGGTCAGCGGGGTTAACAGCGCGGAATAGCCCCGCTCAGCCCGCTGAATGCGGAGCAAAGCGGTGCAGGACCTCGTCGGCGATCTGTTCTGGGGTGGCGGTGAGATCGACGGTGATGCCGGGCTCGTCGGCCTGTAGCGGCTCGAGTGCGGCGTACTGGGAGTCCAGGAGCTCGGGCGGCATGAAATGCCCGCGACGGGCCGCCAGCCGTTGCGCGACCAGCTCCCGCGGACCCGCGAGATGAACCATCCGGACATCCGGGCCCGCGCCGCGCAGCACGTTCCGATAGGCCCTGGTCAACGCCGAGCAACTGACAACGGCGCACTCGCCGTGGGCAGCCCGCTCGGCGAGCCAGGAGGCAATCGCCGCCAACCAGGGCACGCGCAACGAGTCATCGAGTGGACGCCCGGCGGCCATCCTGGCGATGCTCGACGAGGAGTGGAAGTCGTCGCCCTCAGCCAGCGCGCAACCGGTGCGGCTGGCGAGCAGACTTGCCACGGTGCTCTTGCCCGAACCGGACACGCCCATCACGACGAACTGCATCGGCCTCATTCCCCTGTGTCTGATCACCTTGGGAGTCCCCCCCGCCGAGGGAGCTGGACTCCGGTGTACCACCCCTCCGTGCTATGGAGACTCACCCCAGCGCCACATGGATGCTTATCGCTCTGCAGGAATGGCCTGAAACAGCGACAAGCATCCATGTCGCGTTCGATGTTGTAGCGCACTCGGCGAGCCTTGCGGGTGTCGCTGAATAGGGTGTTGGAATCGATCCTGATCACCCATCGTAATGAGCTAGCATCGCAGTTGCAAGTGAATGGCACAAAGAAGGGGTGCACGTGCACGAGGTTCGGATCGAGGTCATACTGCTGTCGGTCTGGGACGGCACTCAGCTGCGCTGGCGGGTGGCACGCGGCGATCTCCCGACGGGATGTCGACCCGATGCTCAGGCCCGCGAACTCGCCGGACTCGGCACGGACGTACCCACCGCGACAGTCGTGCACTCGACATCGTGGCGACATGGGTCCGACGGGCTGATCCTCAGCTACGCGGTCCTGCCTGACCCAAACCCTGCCGAAGGCACCGTGCACGCTGTCCCGTCTAACGCCCGCATCGTCTGCTCTGCGGACGCCGCAGCACCGACGCCCGAGGTGGTCGCGGTTGAGCACGTCCTGGCCCATGCGCTGCGGCACCTGTCGCTGGTAGCACGCACTTGCCCCACGGTGGCGGTTGCAGTGGATATGCAACCGCAGCTATGGCACGCTGTGATTGCCCACACCCCCGATGTGGCAGGTCAGCTCGTCGGCTCCTGAGCCTGTACGTGAGCAAAGGGGTGATCTCGTGTCGTGACGCCCCGCCCACGGCTGCTTACCATCATGGGGTCCGGCGAAACCGCCCCGACGATGGCGAGGGTGCATCGCCTGCTCGTCCAGCGCCTCGGCTCTCCACCCGTCGATGCTGTTGTGCTCGACAGCCCCTACGGCTTCCAGGAGAACGCGGACGAGATCTCCCAGCGCACGGTCGGCTACTTTCGCAATCTCCAGATTCCCCTGGCCGTCGCATCGTGGCGTACCGCGCATGACGTCTTGGCCCGCGAGCGGGCATTAGCCCGAATCGACGCCGTCGATTACGTCTTCGCCGGGCCGGGAAGCCCAACCTACGCGTTGGGGGTCTGGGACAACAGCCGGCTGCGCGACGTCCTGGCCGGCAAGCTCACCAGCGGCGGGTGCGTGGCGTTCTCCAGCGCGGCGGCGGCAACTCTGGGCGCTGCCACCGTGCCGGTGTACGAGATCTACAAGGTGGGCGCGACTCCGTACTGGGCCGAGGGCATGGATTTGCTGGCGCGGATCGGCCTGCGCGCGGCGGTGATCCCGCACTACGACAACGCTGAGGGTGGAACCCACGACACCCGGTTCTGCTACCTCGGCGAGCGGCGACTGCGACTGCTGGAGTCGAGGTTGGACACCGACACGATCGTGCTCGGTGTGGACGAACACACCGCAGGCTTGTTCGACCTCGATGCGGACACGGTGACGGTTCTGGGTCGCGGCGCGCTGACGGTCCGCAGGCAGGCAGTGAGCACGGTGTTCGCGTCGGGCCGCACCGTTGCGATCGATGAGCTTCGGACGATAGCCGCTGGTTGCGGGCCGACGCAAGATCCTGTGAGTGCGCAGTCGTCAG
The DNA here is from genome assembly GCA_030862525.1 of Actinomycetota bacterium. Lineage (GTDB taxonomy): Bacteria > Actinomycetota > Actinomycetes > Mycobacteriales > Pseudonocardiaceae. The sequence continues at coordinate 10,989 of JALZDN010000012.1, forward strand.
CCGCCGGGACGGCTGCCCCGACACCATCATTGCGCGCCGAGGCCGACCGGTTGGAACACGTCTTCGATACCGGACTACAGGCCCGTGACGTCAACGCGGCAGTCACGGCCGTCCTCGAGCTGGAGCAGGCGATCGTCGACTGGTCGGCCGACACCGAGGAGATGGACGGCGTCGAGGGGCCCCGGGCCATGCTGCGCCGCATGGTGACGCGGTTGGCCGAGCTCGCCGTGGTAGGGGCGCGTGATCCACGGGACATCGTCGCGCCGTTCATCGACATACTGCTGGAGCTGCGGGAGCAAGCTCGCGAGCAAGGTTCGTGGATGCTCGCGGACACCTTGCGCAACCGGCTCACCGCAGCCGGGATCGAGGTGCGTGACACTCCCCATGGTGCGGTCTGGCTGCTGATCGAAGGTCAGCGCGCTGGTCCGCCTCAAGGGTCGAGGTAGCGCAGGCGCACGGCGTGCCGCACCTCGCCACGGGACCGGCCGGTGACACCGGCGAGCTCGTCGAGCAGGATGTCGGACAACGAGGACAGCCCAAAGATAACCTCGGCCAGCCCACGCAGCAGTTCCGCAGCCGGCGTCACTGATGGTGCGGTCCATGGCCTGATGAAAGATTTCCGGTCCCTATTGGCGCAAGACGGGCGGACCGTGATGCCGCCGCGTCGATCTCGCGACGTAGCCCGAAGGTGGCCACCCAGCGAGGCATATCACCGCCCGGACAGGTGGCAGCAGATCCGGCCAGTGCCGGACTGATCACCAACTGGCCGTATGGGGCGTGCAAGCCGGTGCCGTTGGGCAACGACCACAGGCGGGCATGGATGTGCGCCCGCCGGGAGCCGTCCTGCGGTGCCGCTGTAGTTGTCGCCATGATCATGACCCGTCTATTGCAACCCATTCGCAACTACTGATCTTGACCGGTGCGGGCGTGAACGCAACAACTATCGCTTCGCTGGAGATTACGCGGTCCGGCGCTGCGCTACGGCGCCACCGTTGCGTTGGGCGGTCGGCCGTAGATCCGGTGGTAAACCATCGGCGTCAGTTCCGATTGCTGAATCTGCGCGTCTCGATTTACCCGACCAAGACCCCAAGGCGGGGGCACCGGGCACGGTACCGCCGGTGGGCCTAGGCAGCCGGTCGAGCACTATCACCAGGATCAGGCCGATCAGAACCAGGCCGTGTAAGATGAACCGTTCGGGATCAACCCGCCCAGCCAGCACATCAAGCACTTCCAACGCGGCGAGTACCGCCACGAACGTCGTGAGCGTGGGCACCATCCCCGACGTCCGCGATGAGCGCCACGCGATCCAGAGGAAACCGACGCCCAACGCCAGATTCCACGCGGCGCTTTCATGCGCGAAATGCGTGACCGAGGCACCTTTGAGCACGATTTCCTGGGAGTGGTGCCCGCTGGCCTGGGCCGCGAGTACGCCGAATAGAGCGACGACGATCTGAGAGATGCCGACCAGGCCGAGTAGTATCCGCAAGGCGGTAGCCGGCCGCCAACGGGGTGAGCGGGGGGCGGCCGCGAGGACCGCGTCAACGACGTCGGGCTCCGGGGTGGCCACGGCGGTACGGGCGAGTCGAGTGACATGCGCCGCGTCGTCGGCGAATCGGCGGCACCGCACACAGGTCTTCAGGTGCGCGTCGATCGTGCTTTGTTCCACCGCGCTGTCCTCGCCGTCCAGCCCAGCGGAGAGAGCTTGCCTACACTCTGTGCAGTCCACATGACAATTGTCGCCTCTGAGAGCCCTGGGGTTCCCAAAAACTGTCAGTTACCCTTCCCGCATGGGTGACGCGCCATCTGATGATGCACAGGTCACCGCGTTGGCGCTTTCGGCCGGTATCGGTAATCGTGCCGCCCTTGCGGCCTTCGTGCGCGCTACCCAGCGCGATGTGTACCGCTTCCTCAGCCACATCGGGGAGCGCGGCGAGACGGAGGATCTCACTCAGGAGACCTACCTGCGGGCGCTGCGGTCGCTGCCGAGCTTCGCCGGTCGCTCCTCGGCACGCACCTGGCTGCTGTCCATCGCTCGCAGGGTCGCCGCCGACCACGTGCGTCGGACCGTGACGCGGCCGCGCACCACCGCGGTCGACGACTGGGACACCGTCGTGGCAGCAAGTCCGACGCACCAGCGGTCCGGGTTCGACGAGGGCGTTGTGCTCCGCGAGCTGGTGGCTGGCCTGGAGCCGGACCGCCGGGACGCCTTCGTGCTCACCCAGATGCTGGGGCTCGGCTACGTGGCCGCTGCAGAGGTGTGCGGGTGCCCCATCGGCACCATCCGGTCCCGGGTTGCCCGGGCCCGGGAAGACCTGGTCCGGGCAATGAACGCTCCCGGACAGTTCGGACGAAGCGCCACCGGTCGATAAATTTCAATGGCGCTCTTCGAGGCCGACGGCTTCGCGCAGGCGCTCCGCGGCGTCCCGGAGATCTGGATCGTTACGCGCTACTGAAGCCATCAGTTCGACCAACGCCTCGGCGATGACGTTGAGCTTCTCCTGCGAGGCCTCTTCCGTACGGCGACCGGCGTTCTCGAGCAGGACCACCAGCAACAGCGTGAGGACGCTCGCGACAGTATGAATGGCGGTCTGCCATTCCTTGAGGTCCGTCCACAGGGGCAAGCTGACCAGCCAGACCGCAACGATGCCGGTACACACAAAGAAGAACGGTGCCCGGCTCACCCGAAGGTAGGTTGCCTGAACGAATCGATCAAACCGCGAACGGCGATCTCCCCGCGTACGGGTCTTTGCGGCGTCGGTGCGCTCCACAACCAGAAGCCTAGCCACGAGCCGGAAACCTAGGGATTCACTGTGCGACCATTGTTACGTGGATTGCACAGAGTGTCGTGAGCGATCTCGGCTGAGCTGGACGGCGAGGGGAGCGCGGCGGAACGGGCGGTAATCGACGGCCATCTGGCGACCTGTATGGCATGTCGATGGTTCGCCGACGAAGCGGCGCACGTCACCAGGCTTGCTCGCACCACCATTGTGGCCCAGCAGCCCGACATCTCCCTAAAGCTGTTGTTCACCCTTAGCGGGCTGGCCACGGCTCTGCAGGCGCTTATCGAGCTCGATCGTGACTCGACCACCTGCGCCGCCGCGATGATGGCCCTCGAGGGTGCCGGCATGGCCAGCGCCACGCGGGCAGCACTCGACTGTGTCGACCTCTGAAAGTGCCCACCGCACTGCCAAGCTCTGTCGATCGGAACTTCAGAACATCACTGGCTGACTGTGCGGTCGACGCGATGGCTGGATTGATGAGCCTGCCTGCTGCTGGGCATTGGGCTGGCTGTGGTCAACACCTACCTATCTCTCTCCGAGATCCCTGCGAGGCCAGCGATCACCGCCGACCGACTTCGGATGTCTGAGCCTAGAGCGGGCGCTCACATCTTTTCGTACCGTCGGAGAAGGCGCCGATTTGGGTTGAGCCTGGAGGACAAGAGCCTTCCGCGAAGAACTCGCAATTACCGTCGGCGTTGATCTGACCTTCGCAGGTGCCCGCATTGGCCGGGGCAGCCAGGATAATGACCGAAGCAATGGCCGAACCGGTGGCGGCGATAGCGGCGAGCAGTGTTCGACGGCTCGACATGAAGGCTCCCGTATGGTGTCGATTGTCGGCAACTTGGGCTTTTAGGGTACCCTAGCCGAGCCGCCGGCACCCAGGACTGTTTCGGATATGGCCGGATAGGCCCATTTGAGAGATTTGTAGAAACGCCGGATTGATGTGCCTTCTGTCAGATCGGACACGGCCTCTCGATGATCAAGGTTTCAGTGCCGTTGACCGCCCACAAAGACCGTGCCCGTGCCGTCATCCTGCCTTGTCCCGCTCGTTGCTGGCCAGTCGATGTCCGACGGACATCCAGCTGATCACACAACTCAGTGAGCGCCACCATCACCGACACCCCGGTCAACGACGGATCCGGCGCTGCGTGTGGTGATGAACTGCGTCTCAATTGGCCGCGGACAGCATCACGGCCGATCGCGAGTCAGCTGCCGAAAAGCGGTGCGACGCGGGCTCGATCGGCACCCTGGCCAATGTAGAACTCGACCCACGCACCGTCCGCGTCGTTGGGGAGAGCATTATCGCAGTAACCCTTGGACCCGTGCGCGGTGTAGTAGCGCAATACTTGAAGGACCTCACCGGTGTTGCGGCGCTCCGGGTCGGTGTATCGGCTCCCGGGCGGCTCGGTCTGGTGCGTCATGCAGGTGATGTCGCGGCCGTCCTCAGCGTTGAACGGCGGGCCATCGTCGTCACGTCCGCAGCCCGCAATGGCGACCAGCGTGAGTGCGGCGAAAGCCAGAAAGCAGAATCGGCGACCCAAGATCGACCTCCCTCACGAACTCAGTAGATGCCGGCGATTCCTCGAGCTGTCAGACCAAGCCCGACGACGAGCACCAGTCCAGCAGTGAATTCTGGAATGCGGGCCACCGTGCGGGTCGCCCATGGCCCGACCCGCACGGTGTCGATCCGTCGCTGGAGTCGATCCCGGCCGTGGACCAACAGCAGCCCAACCGCGGTGAGGGTGCCAGCCATGCCGATGCCGTAACCGAGTACGAGTAGCACCCGAACCACGTCTGGCTGAACCCGATCGCGGCAAGCAGCACGACCAAGGCCGATGGACTGGGCACCATACCCGCGGCCACTCCCATCCCCAGCAGCGTGGGCCGGTCCAACCGGTCGCCAGAGGCTCCGACGTGTCCAGTCCATGCCCATGCCTGTGGGTTGCGCCGACCAGGGCAGGCTCTGCCGCACCTACCGCCACGGCTCGCCGCGCGAGCACGGCGGATCGCAGCAGGGTGATGCCGATCGCCGACACCAGCAGGCCGCTGAATGCCGCCAGCCACCCGATGACAGCCTCGCCGAGGAGGGACGCGAACGCGTACAGCAGAAGCCCCACGACCAGAACCGCCGCAGTGTGCATCACCGTCACACTGGTCCCGACCAACAGGGCATCGCGCCTGGTGCCCCGACGCCCGGCGAGATACGCCGCGATGAGCGTCTTGCCGTGGCCGGGTAACAGCGCGTGCGCTGCTCCCAGCGCAAGGGACAACAGCACCGCGAGTCCACCGGCGAACGCAGTGGGATCCGGTCCGACCAGGCCGGTGAACGTTCGGTCGACCCAGACCACCATACGGTCCAACGGGCCGACCCGGTCTCGATAACGGCGTCAGCGCCGTGGTGGCCAGTGTCGCGCCGGTGGCTATGAACCCAACCCCGCCCGACGCCGGAGCGCGGGCTGTCGTGAAGCCCTCGATTCCTCTCCCCGGCTCTGGGTGTACCCCAGAGCACAGTGTCTGTCGCTGCGTGCAACGAATCTCGGGGACTGAAGGAAACGAAAAAAACCGTTGTTAAATCCGGGTGTAAAGGCCAACGGCAGCGCGCATTTCAGGACCTTCGATCGGCGTCGCCAGATGGCTCGCCTCAGCGCAATAAATTGTCGAAAAATTGCTTGCACTGCACTTGAAGGACGAGCGCCGGGACGAGGGACGGCGAGGAGCAGGGGGCATGGTGTTCAGGTTCACCTGACTGGCGATGCGGTGGTCTCAAGTAGGCTTCTGTGCCAGGTGCGCCGGGAAGTCTGGTCGGCAGTTGGCTGACCCGACCCCTGGACTGGGAGCTTGTGCGTGAACGAAGCCACCCGCCGCACCCCGCGCTTGCTCGGCCGTGGGTCGGGGGCCGAGACGCGGCGCATCGCTGACATCCTGCGCAAGGAGACCATCGGCGGTGCGCTGCTGCTCTGCGCTGCGGTGGTGGCGCTGGCTTGGGTGAACTCCCCATGGTCGGATTCCTACGAAGCCCTGCTCGGGTACCGGGTCGGGCCGGCGTCACTGCACCTGGACCTGACGCTGGCCCAATGGGCGGCCGACGGACTGCTGGCGATCTTCTTTTTCGTCGCCGGGTTGGAACTCAAACGGGAATTCGTCGCCGGCGACCTGCGTGACCCGCTGCGGGCCGCGGTCCCGGTCGCGGCCGCCATCGGGGGTGTGCTGGTCCCCGCCGCTCTCTACCTGGTCGTGAACCTCGGCGCGAGCGACGGCGCGGCGGATGGCTGGGCGATCCCCACCGCTACCGATATCGCTTTCGCGCTGGCCGTATTGGCTGTCATCGGGCGTCATCTACCGTCGGCGCTGCGGACCTTCCTGCTCACCTTGGCCGTGATCGACGACCTGCTGGCCATCGTCATCATCGCCGTGTTCTACACCCGAGACCTTGTGGTGGTCCCGCTGTTGGCGGCGCTGGCGCCGTTGGTCCTGTTCACCGTGTTCGTGCAACGCCGGGTCCGCTCCTGGTGGGTGCTGCTGCCATTGGCTGCCACCACATGGGCGCTGGTACACGCCTCGGGCGTGCACGCCACCGTCGCCGGCGTGCTGCTTGGTTTCGCCGTGCCCGTGATCCGCAGCGAGCAGGCCGGCGGGCCGGAGGCAGGCCCCGGGCTGGCCGAACACTTCGAGCACCGCTGGCGGCCGCTCTCCGCAGGTGTGGCGGTGCCGGTCTTCGCGTTCTTCTCCGCCGGGGTGGCCATCGGCGGCCTGGGCGGGCTCACCACGGCCCTGACCGATCGAGTAGCCGTGGGTATCGTGCTGGGTCTGGTCGTCGGCAAGACCATCGGGGTTTTCGCCGCCACCTACCTGGTGGCCCGGTTCACCCGGGCCAGCCTCGACGAAGGCCTGGGCTGGGTCGATGTCCTCGGGCTGGCGATCCTGGCCGGTATCGGCTTCACCGTCTCGCTGCTCATCGGCGAACTGGCCTTCGGCGCTGGCAGCGAACGCGACGACCACGTCAAGGTCGCCGTTCTCACCGGATCCCTTCTCGCCGCCGCGTTGGCGGCCGTGGTCCTGCGTCTGCGCAATCGCATCTATCACCGCATCCATAAAGCCGAGACCACCGACCGCAACCACGACGACATCCCTGACATTTATGAAGCCGACCCCGCCCGTCGGGCCGACGACTGAACGGTTGGAGCATTCCGTTGCGCGCCTCTGATCTCGTCTCGCCTTATCCGACGGTAAGGCCGGATACGCCGGTCCTTGCTGCCGCTCGATTGCTGGCCGGGCAGAACTTGCCGGGCTTGATCGTTGTTGATGATCGAGGAAGACCGGTCACGATCTTGTCGGGCACTCAGGTGCTGCTTTTGGCCGTGCCTCGCTACTGCCAGGACGACCCGACACTGGCCGGGGTGGTCGACGAGGCCACCGCGGACGTGTTTTTGCGGGGTTTGGGTGACCGTACGGTCGCCGAGACGCTGCCCAGAGAGCGCCGGGAGCTGCCGGTGGTGGATCCGGATGCCACGGTGCTGGAGGTGGCCGCGCTGATGGCGCGCACCCGCACCCCGCTGGTAGCGGTGACAAATCCCGGCGGTGCGTTGCGCGGTGCCATCACGCTGGACGCGTTGCTGGACCGGGTGTTGGCCCAGTGACCACGGTTGCGTGGCTGGCGGTGGCTATCTTCGCCATCGCCTACGTGTTGATCGCCACCGAGTGGATTCATCGGGTGGCGGCCGCGCTGGGTGGCGCGGTGTTGATGCTGTTGATCGGTGCCACCGACGCCGAGCGCGCTTTCTTCTCCGAAGAGTCCGGTATCGAATGGAACGTCATCTTCCTCCTGCTCGGAATGATGCTCATCGTCGCGATCCTGCAACGCACCGGCGTATTCGAGTTCGTCGCAATCTGGGCCGTCAAACGCGCCCGCGGCCGCCCGTTCCCGGTGATGGTGCTCCTCGTTCTGATCACCGCGGCCGCCTCCGCGGTGCTGGACAACGTGACCACCGTGCTGCTGATCGCCCCGGTGACCTTCCTGGTCTGCGAACGGCTCGCGGTGCCGGTGGCGCCGTACTTGATTGCGGAGGTGCTGGCGTCGAACATCGGCGGCACCGCGACCCTGGTCGGCGACCCGCCGAACATCATCATCGCTAGCCGTGCCGGCCTGTCCTACAACGACTTCCTGATCCACCTGGCCCCGATCGTCATGGTGTTGATGCTGGTGTTCGTCGGGTTGTGCCGGTGGCTGTTTCGCCGTGCATTCCGTTACGACCCGGACCGCGTCAAGGCGGTCATGGCGCTACGGGAGCGCGATGCAATTCGCGACACCCGGCTGCTGATTGTGAGCCTGGTGGTACTCGCCGCGGTCACCGCCGCATTCGTACTGCATACCGTGCTGCACCTGGAGCCATCGGTGGTGGCGATAGTTGGAGGGCTGGTGCTGCTGGCGGCATCGCGGCTCGACGCCGAACAGGTCGCTAAAGACGTTGAGTGGCCGACCCTGGTCTTCTTTGCCGGTCTGTTCATCATGGTCGGCTCGCTGGTGAATACTGGAGTGATTGACAACCTGGCGAATGCGGCCGCCGACGCCACTGAAGGTCGATTGCTGTTGGCCTCCATGGTGCTGTTGTGGGTATCAGGGGTGTTGTCTGCGATCGTGGACAACATCCCCTATGTGGCCACCATGAGTCCCGTGGTCGCCGATCTCGTTCGCGCCAGCGGCGGCGCGGACTCCGGACAGGTGCTGTGGTGGTCGCTGGCCCTGGGTGCTGACCTGGGTGGCAACGCCACTGCCGTTGGCGCCTCAGCCAACGTGGTGATGCTCGGCATCGCGGAACGATCCGGACAGCCGATCTCGTTCTGGCAGTTCACCAAGTACGGCCTGGTCGTCGCGGCGATCACCATCGCGATCGCCGCGATCTACCTGTGGCTGCGTTACTTCATCCTCGCCGGCTAAGTGATCGGCGCCCCGGGTTGGTGCGTCGTGAACTCGACGTGACCGACATCCACAGCACCGCAAATGTCGACGCTGTCGAGTTCACGACACGCACAACGGTTCCGGTCGCGGCCGTCCCAGCACTTCACGCCAGCAGTGCAGATATGCTCCTCCGGCAGCGCGCCTGCGGGCGACTGCAACAGCAGCCCCTACGATGCCTGCAGATCTAGGGAAGGCATATCGACCATGGCGAGAGCCGATTTGACGAAGGTGACGGCCCTGGACTGGGCCGTCGTCGGCGCGGGCTTGCTGGCGTACATTTCGAGTTTCCTTCCGTGGTACCAAGCCCAAGTCTCGATCTTGGGTATCCAGCGATCGGTCATCGCGAACGCCTGGAATGCGGGTATCGGCGCGTGGTTGCCGGTGCTGTTGCTGGTCGTGGCCGGCGCGGTGGTGCTGGCCAGCGCGATGGGGGTGCGGCTGCTTACCTCCAAGCCGCTGATCATGATTGGACTGTCCGCGCTGGCGGTCGTCACGATTCTGCTGCGGTGGGTGACATTCCCGGACGTCGGCGGCGGCCAGGGCGAGTTGGATAACGTCAACGTCGAAGGCTTGCTCGACGTGTCCAGCGGTGCTGGAGTAGGCCTGTACATCGGGCTGATCGCGGCGACAGTGGCCGTAGTGGCGTCGTTGCTGACGTCGCGCGCCGCGGGTGACAACGTCAGCTAGCGCCGCAAGCAGCCCTCTCGTCCATCCGACGAAGGGCGGAATACGCGGGGCGGGGTGGACGTTCCATCGGGTAGTTGAGCGGTCAATCACAAGGAGGCCGTTATGCCCGCTGTCACCGTCGAGGACGTCACCACGCTGGCCCGCATTCCGCAGCCCGGCCCGCAGGCCGTCGACCGCCCGGTCCGGTCAGTGACCACCGCACCCTCCGGCCACGAGGGCGAGGGCTTCCCGGTTCGGCGCGCCTTCGCCGGAGTGGACCTGCGCGACCTAGACCCGTTCGTCCACATGGACCAGATGGGCGAGGTCGAGTACGCCCCTGGCGAGCCCAAGGGCACCTCCTGGCATCCGCACCGGGGGTTCGAGACCGTCACCTACATCATCGACGGCACTTTCGAACACGCCGACTCCCACGGCGGCGGCGGTGAGATCACCAACGGCGACACCCAGTGGATGACCGCGGGCGGCGGGGTGCTGCACATCGAGCGGCCACCGGAGCACCTGGTGGCCAGCGGCGGGCTGTTCCACGGCCTGCAGCTGTGGGTCAACCTTCCTGCGCAGCGCAAGTGGGTCGAACCCCGCTACCAGGACCTGCGAGCCGCGGAGTCCACACTGCTCACCACACCGGATGGCGGCGCGCTGATCCGGATGATCGCCGGCGAGGTCGCCGGGCACCACGGTCCGGGTTCCACCTACACCCCGATCGCAATGCTGCACGCCACGATCAGCCCCGCAGCGACGTTGCGACTGCCCTGGCGGCCGGACTTCAACGCCCTGGTCTACGTGCTCTCCGGTGCCGGGACGGTGGGCGCCGAGGGCAGGCCGGTGCGCACCGGGCAGCTCGCGGTGTTCGGCCCTGGCGACATCGTCACCGTCGCCGGTGCGGTACACCAGGAGTCGCGGCATCCCGCGCTGGACGTCATCGTCCTGGGTGGCGCTCCGATCCGGGAGCCGATCGCCTGGGGCGGACCGTTCGTGATGAACACCCGTGCGGAAGTGCTGCAGGCCTTCGAGGACTTCCAAGCCGGGCGGCTGGGCACGATTCCCGCCGAGCACCTGCCGCACGCCGGAGTAGGCGGCGAGGCCCGTCCGGCCTGATCGTCCCTCGGCTGGTTGCGGCAGTGCCCCCCACCCGGATCCGCGACCCGGGCTCCGCGCCGACCCGGACGTCACCAGCCAGCTTGGACGATGAAGCCTATGAGTCCGGTGAATTCGCTTCCATCGTCGCCTTGTCCATGCCCCCGTCCTGGATCCACTTGCCCAAGCCGAAGATCGAAGGAGATTGCCGCGGCTTGGATGATGACCTCCAGCGCGACCAGGTACGCCAGGGCGTGATATGCAGTTCTCATGACCTGTGACCTCACCCTTGAGTTCGGAACCCTCGGTTTGAGTACGAAGCAGCGGCGATCCCAGGCCAATCCGACGAACGTGCAGTTCCCGTTTACGTGTCCAGACAGTTGCTCATTGGCACCTGGCCAATCGTTGCTCGGAGGTTTCCCGCCGGCAACGGCGTCGCCATAGTCTTCGGGCGGCGTGGCTTCCGCCAGCAACACCAGCAGCAATAATGCCGACCCGGTGACCAGCCGACCGGTTAATTGCGTCCCACTCACGGCAAACCTGATCGGGAACGTGAGCAGGCCCAGCCACACCAGCGCCGCGGCCAGCACCGCCGCCTGCCCGGTGCCTTTCATAGTGGTCAGTCTTACCGTTGGCTCAGCGAACGTTGAATGCCGCAGCCGCCTGCTGCCGACCCGCGCCGGCCAGGTCCATGAACCCGTAGGTGCCGTGGTCGAGTAATTCGCGACCGGCCGGGCCAGTCCCGCGAGCGCCACCTGGTGGAAGCCTCCACCGACGGAGATCCGGGCCACCCCGGCCTGTGCCAGCTCGCTCACCGTGGCCAGACCGGGCCGTGCCAGCAGGTTGACGGGTCGGTTGACAAGGCGATTGTCTGGTTCCACGTGATGGGTGCCGTTTTGGCTTCGGGTGATGGGTAACGGTGCCTAGCCGGTTTGGTGGTTGGTGGTGTGACAGTAGACTTTGTGGCGATGGACCTTCTTGCGGCTGGTGCGGGGACAGTCTTGCGCAAATGGCCGCAGTGGTCATAGACGCAGCGGGCGACCCAGCGTGCCTGGCCGCGTCCGGTCGGTCCAGCGAGCGGGTGACGAGGTAGAGGCACTTGAGCGCAGCTTGTTCGGTCGGGAAGTGTCCTCTGGCTCGCACGGCGCGTCGGTAGTGGGCGTCGAGTGACTCGATCGCGTTGGGCGAACAGATGATCTTGCGGATCTCGACGTCATAGTCGAGGAATCCCATAGACTTTCGCTGTCCTAATACTCAATGCTGTGTATGGGTGGTAGATCGCTGACAGGGGGTTGCTGTGCGGGTCGCAAGGCGAGTTCTGCTGGGTGTTGCGGTGTTGTGCTGGTGTTGGTTTCTCCGGGATTGGATCCTGCTTACAGCCCGGCAGTGGCTGCGCAGGAGGCACTAAGTACGGGGTGTTCTCAAGCGTTTCTGCCGTTACCTCATCCGGTGTGTACACCGGATGAGCAGAACCCCGGATGTCACCTACGACACGATCGATCAGACGATCTGTGTGCCGCGGTGGGCTCGGACATCTCGCCTCGTCACGTGTTTGGTCGCCGTTAGTCGCGGATGAAGGTCTGGGCTCGTGCCGTGAACACCAGCCCAGAGCCGGTCCGCACCGCCTGGACGACCGCGGTCACTCGCTCGACGGCCAGCTCGGCGTCGTAGACGGGCCGTCCGAGCTACCGATGAAGTCCTCGATCGAGCAACCAGCCAGTCACCCCAACAGCGTCGGTGACGGCGGCGAACCCTGCATCGGGATACTGGCCGAACCGTTCTCCAGATCGGCCGACACCGGGACGTCCACCGCAGCGACGATTGACGCGGCGTGCGCGAGGACTCGTTCCGATCCACGGAGCCATCCAACGAGTCGAACGTCGCGGCGTGACCGCTGCTGGTCGTCGCCAAAGCCTGGAAGCCCAGTGATGCGAGCAGCTTGGCCGTCCCCGCGTCCCGGGAGGACGGGATGCGCTACGTGTGACACAGGCGCGGGAGGTCGACCTCTGATAGACACGGTCTGATCGGCATTGTCTTGATCACGCTATGAGGTGCAGCGTGTTCCGCGCCGTCGAGAGCGGTCGGCCCCGAGCGGATTCCGCCGACGGTGATCACGCTGCCGGACGGATTCCAGCCGGAAGGGATCACGACCGGACCGGGAACAAAAGTTTCTACGCCGGGTCGATGCGCGACGGGGCCATCTACCGGGGCGATCTGCTTACCGGCACGGGCGGCGTGCTGGTGCCGGGCGAACAGGGCCGCGCGGTGCTCGGGATGAAGGTCGACAGCCGAACCGGCTCTTCGTCGCGGACCACACCACTGGCCGGGCCACCGTCTATGACGCGGCGACCGGCGCCAGACTGGCCGACTACCAGGTTGCACCGGTCGGTTCGAGCTTCCTCAACGATGTGGTGGTCATCCGGGACGCGGCGTACTTCATCGATTCGCTCAGACCGTTCCTGTACGTGGTCCCGTTCAGCTACCAAGACAACGGTCCCGGTTAGTGCACATTGGGACCCCAGGTGAACGCGAACGGCATCGAGGCGACGCCAGACGGTGCAAAGTTGATCATTGTGCAGTTCAACACCGGCCTGCTCTTCTGGGTGGACCCGGTCAGCAGTGTCGCCCAGACCGTCGATCTCGGCGGGAAGCGGCTGACTTGTGGTGATGGATTGTTGCTACGTGGTTGCATGCTTTACGTGGTACAGAACCTCTTCAACAAGGTCGCGGTAGTCGAGTCGACGCGACCTAGCGGAGCAGGGTCCTCACCAAGACGATCACCGACGCTGCCCTTGACGTTCCGGCCACGATCGCCGCGTCCGGCCCGTTCCTCTACGCCGTGAATGGACGATTCACCACCAACCCTGAGCCGAACACGAACTATCAGATCATCCGGCTGCCAGCCACCTGAACGCTCGCGCCACCGTGGCCTGGCAGCGGGCGCAACCCAGGTTGACGATCAACGTTCGACACTTTCCTATGTTTGACGATCTCCGCCCGCCGTATGACTACGAGCCACCGGAGCAGCGTCATACCGATGCTGGAGAATAACCAGGCGTGCACCTTCGCTGGATCGCCCTGACTGTTCTCGCTGCCGCCGTCATCACGGGGTGCGGCTCGTCGCCGCCAGTCGGACCACCCCCGACACAGGAGCTGCCACCGGCGGCCGAGCCGGCCCGATCCCCCGTTCCTACGGAGCCACCGGCCGGACGGACGGTCCCGGTGGGCGCCGTGCCGGAAGGCGTCGTCGCCGACGCACAGACGCACATCGTGGCCATTGGGGTGCGCGACCCATTCGCGCTCACCCTGCTCGACGCCAACACCGGCACGGTACTGGCAAAGGTGCCGCTGCCCGGCGAGCTGCGGCACCTGCAGCTCGCCGGGCCCGGTGGGCCGGTGCTGGTGCCCGACGAGGGGGCGAACCGGCTGATCCGGGTGGCCCTTCCCGGCGGGCAGATCACCTCCCAGGTGCTCACTGGCGTGGTCCCGCACGACGCCACGTCGGCCGCCAACGGCACCGTGTTCGTGGCCAACGAACTCGGGAACAGCGTGGTCGCGGTGCGCGGGGATCAGATCGTGCACACTTTCACCGACGTCGCGCAGCCGGCCGGGCTGGCCGCCGTCGGCGACCTTGTCGGCCTGGTCGACGTCCGGGAGAACACCCTTACCGTGTACGACGCCCAACGGCTGCAGCGGATCGCCGAGCTGCCGGCCGGCGCAGGACCCACCCACGTGGTCGCCGACCGACGCGGGCAGCTGGTGGTGATCGACACCCGGGGCGACGCCGTCCTGCGTTACGAGCTGAGCCCGCAACCACGGCAGATCGGACGGCTTGAACTGCCCGGCTCGCCCTACGGGGTCGCCTATGATCCCGTCCGCGACCGGCTGTGGGTAACCCTGACCGCGCGCAACGAGCTGGTCGGGCTGGAGCTCGGCGCCGATCCCCCGGTCATCGCCGCCCGGCTGCCCACCGTCCGCCAGCCGAACACGGTGGCGGTGGACAGCGGCACCGGCCGACTGTTCGTCACCGGTACCGACGAGGGCATACTGGAGATCATCGAGCCGTGACGTAGCGTGCAAGCGTGCGGATCCTGATCACCGGCGGCGCCGGCTTCATCGGCTCGCACGTCGCCGACCTGCTCGCCTCCCAGGGGCACTCGGTGGCGCTGCTGGACGCGTTCCTGCCGCAGGCCCATGGATCGGGCCCGCGGCCGGAGTGGGTGCGGGACCACGAGCTGATTTCCGGCAATGTGCAGGACGGCGCACTGCTGGGTCGCCTGCTGTCCGATGTGGACGCGGTCTCCCACCAGGCGGCAATGGTCGGGCACGGCCTGGATCCCTCCGACGCCCCGGAATACACCGCCAACAACGACCTCGGCACCGCAGTACTACTGGCGGCGATGCACGCCGCCGGGGTGCGCCGGCTGGTGCTGGCCAGCTCGATGGTGGTCTACGGGGAGGGCCGCTATGCCTGCCCCGACCACGGCGTCGTCCCGGCTCCACCCCGGCGGGCCGAGGACATCGCCATCGGACGTTACGAGGTGCCCTGTCCGCACTGCGGCGTCGATCTCGAGCCGCTGCTGGTCGGTGAGGACGCCCCGCTGGATCCGCGCAGCACCTACGCCGCCACCAAGCTGTCCCAGGAACATCTCGCCGGCGCGTGGGCTCGGCAGACCGGTGGGGGGGTGTGGGCACTGCGCTACCACAATGTCTACGGCTCCCGGATGCCGCGGGACACCCCGTATGCCGGGGTGGCGTCGATCTTCCGGTCGGCGCTGGCCCGCGGTGCGGCACCGCAAGTGATGGAGGACGGGCGACAGCGCCGGGACTTCGTGCACGTGTCCGACGTCGCCCAGGCCAATGCGCTCGCCGTGGCCGCCGAGCCACCCGCCGGTCGATGTGAGCCGGTCAATGTCTGCTCTGGGTATCCACATACCATCGGCGAGCTGGCCGCCGAGCTGGCCCGCGCGATGAACGGACCGGACCCGCAGATTGTCGGTGGTGCCCGGCCTGCCGATGTGCGGCATGTGACGGCCGATCCCGCGCGGGCTACTGAACTGCTCGGTTATCGGGCGCGGGTCGGCTTCGCCGAGGGCGTCGCCCGCTTCGCCACCGATCCGCTGCGTGAGCCGGTTAACACGTCGCCCTAAAACGGTGGGAGGTCGTCGCTGGGGACGGACTCCGGTGGCTGCGGTTCCGGTGCACGTCCATGCGGCGGCTACATCCAAATCTCCGTGGCTTCCCAGTCGGTGTCAACCGGGACCAGTAGGGGGATTGGGGCCCGGGTTGGGGTTGATGCAGCCGCCAGCCGCCTTCGTGTCGGCAGGCGTCACCGAGGTTGGGCCCGGTGGTTGGGCCGCCGTGGCCGTGGTCGACGGTGTGGTCTTTGTCCGCGGTACGGGCCGGAGTCCGGCAGCCGATCATGGTGCACGACCGGTCACGGATTTCCAGGTAACGGCGTAGCCCGGCGCCGGGAGCGCACCGATGGCGCTCACTTCGGCGCCGGCTGGCATGGTCACGATTGCGGCGCCCACCAGGACCGCACGATCCTATTGAAGTGGGAATGGAGACTGCAGCCACCACGGCTCATCGGACAGCTCGACGGCGGTGACCCACTTGACCCACCAGAAGCCGCGCCGGCCGGGCGCGACCAGCCGCACCGGGGCGCCGTGTCCAGCCGAGAGCGGCACGCCGGCCACGTGAGTAGCTAACAGCAGGCCGGGCGCGTCCACGGCCGGCAGCCGACGCCGGTAGCCGGTCACCGAGGTGACCAGGATGCTGCTGCCGGCGCCAGGCGGCAGCAACCGGTCCAGCCGGGTGCCGCGCCACGTCTGCTCGGAGTACCAACCGTTGGTGCAGTCCAGCACCGCACGCACGGTGTCCGCCCCCGCCAGCTTTTCGGGCGAGAGCTCGCGGCTAACACCACCGGCGCTCAGCCGCACCCGCCAGGTCGACGCATCGATGCTTGGCACGGCGTCGGTGAACCACTGAGTGATCGGCATCGCCGCGGGAGCATCGGTGCCGAGCTGATGGGAGCCAGTCTGTCGACGGGTGGCGACCGGCAACCGGAGCAACCCGCCGGCGCTCTCCAGCACGGCATAGGCCGCGCCTGCACTGGCGGCCAGGGTGAGACCACCGAGCGCGCTCCGGCGCGAGGCGTCGGTGCGCCGCGGCCGGGTCGGGTGCACCGTCATATGCGCAAGCAGCACGGCGACCACGATGACGGCGCCGCCCACGTGCACCTGCATCGGCGTCAGATTCAGCAGCTCGCGGAACCCGCCGAGCGTGTGCAGCAGGCCGGAGCCGAGCACGATGATCACCAGCACGGCGAGGGAGAGCCCGGCACTGCGGCCCGGTCGCCGCCGCCGCCAGCCCCGCCACGCCACCACGCTTTTCCACGGAGCCAGCGCGACGACGGCCAGCCCAGCCACCCCGTGCGTCACCACGACGATCCTGGCCGGACCCGGGCTACCCACCGCGAAAGCCGCCACCCCGCTGGCCAGCGCGAGCATGAGGAAAATGAGCAGCGCGAGATTGGTGCGCCGCCCCGCGGGCCGGAAGGGGTGCACAGCGTCCAGTGTCCTCGTCGGAGGCTTTCGCCCGCTCGTCGCGGCGTGGCAAGAGTCTGCGACCTCACGATCACCACGTGGTGAGCAGCAGGTGGTTGACCGCCAATGCGACCACCGCCTGAGTGCCCAGCCACCAGCGGATCTGCCGCGCCGGGAGCAGCGCAGCCGCGGCGACCAACCAGACCGCGAACGGCAGCCAGATCCGCTCCACCTCGGCCTTGCTCAACCCGGACAGGTCCGCGGCCAGCACCGCCAGCGCCGCCGCCGCGCACAGTGCCACCAGCACGCGCGGTTGACCTCGCCCCGGGGTGAACACCCGCCGCAGTCCGGCCACCCCGGCCGGCCCGAGCACCACCGCCAGACACGCCAGGTCGGCCCACACCCAATAGCTGTACGGACGTTCCAGGCCGTACTCACCCGGCTGGTAGTACCGGACCACGACCCGCTCGTATCCGTCGAGCCACCAGAAGCCTGCTGCGGTGAAGGCCGCCACCACGGCGGCGACACCGGTGCCGGCCACCAGCAGCGGGGCAACCCGTCGGGCGGTGATCGCAACGGCCAAGGGGAACAGCCCCGCCAGCACCAGACCGTAGGACAGGTACAGGCTGGCGCCGAGTACCAGCCCGCCGGCCGCCGACGCGACCACGGCTGGCGCGTCGAGTCTGGGACGGGCCGCACCGAGCGCAAGCAAGGCCACCGCCCACGCCAGCACCCCAGCGAACAGGCCATCCGCGGACACCCCTATCCACACCGCACCGGGGAACAGCACTCCGAACGGCAGCGCGGCCCTCGCGGTGGCCTCAGCGCCCAGGACCCGCAGCGTGACCGCCACCGCGACCCCGGCCGTCGACCCAACCAGCACGCACAGCAACGCCGCCGGCACTCCCCCGGGCAACCCGATCCGATCCAGGCCGACGAATACCAGCAGCGCACCGGGCGGATGACCAGCGACGTGGGCAGTCCAGGACTCAGGCTGCAGGCCAGGTATCCGCTCGGCGAAGATCCGCAGCATCACTCCGACGTCGGTGACCCTGGGAACGTCGTGCAGGTACTCGGTGTCGGTGGTCAGCCGGTCAGCGACCCCACGTTGCCACCCGTCGACCAGGGCCAGGCTCATCGTCCAGGCGAAGGCCACAACCGCAGAGATGCCGAGCAGCAGTCGCCAGCGCAGGCGGGCGGCCAGCTCGGGTCCGCGCAGGATGACGAGCATTGCGACGAGAACCGCGGGAATCGTTCCCGGCCCAACATGCGGCAGCCACTGCGCGCCCAGTGGCGGGGCGTCGACGTGTAGCGGCACCCCTTGTTGCAGCAGCCAGATGCCCACCACCGCCGCCACCGCGACGAGCAACGCAGCGCTCCCCACAGCCGCCAGGTCCGCGTGGAAGCCTCGGGACCTTGTCGACGGCTCGCGCGGCTCGGTTCTCGTCACGACTGCAGAGTTTCATCCCCACGGCGCGCTCATGCCCGTCAAGGCTGGATCGCGACCTCGAGAGCCTCGGCGAGGGTGGTGGTCGAGCAGCCGATCAGCTTGCGTGAATATCCCCGAGCCTAGGCGCCCCCGGCGGTGAGCAGCATGTCGGTGACGAAGCCGCCGACCAGCCCCGCCCACACGCCCCAATAAAGCAGGTGCCGGTGGCCGCCGGTGAGGGCGATCGCGACGACATGGATGATCACGTAGAGGATCGAGCCGGCGGCCAAGGTCAGGAAAACCATGCTTACTGCATCGTTGGTCAGTTCGTGGCCGACCGCGGTTCCCAGCACGGTGGGGCCACCGCCGATCAGGCCCAGCAGCAGTAGGAATCGCCATTCACCCCGTTCATCGTTAGCGGCGAGCGGGGCCACGATCCCGAATCCCTCGGCGGCGTTCTGCAGGGTGAACCCAACCAGCAGCAGGGCGGCCAGCGCGATCTCGCCTCGGGCCGCGCTGCTACCAACCCCGAGGCCCTCGCCGAAGTTATGTAAGCCGATTCCCACTGCGGTCAGCAGCGCGAGCCGGTGCGCCGCTGTCCAGGACCCAGTGGCGCGGATGGACAGTTCGTCGGCGGCCATCGCGCCAGGACCCAGGGAAATGGGTTCCTCGCTATCTCCGATAAGCCAACGCTCGTAGGCGGCCAGACTCAACAACCCCACGCCCAGCCCAGCAAAACACAGGGCGCCGAGCCCGATCACGGGACCGACGCCGCCGGATCCATCCTGCACTTTGCCCAGCGTGGCGCCGATCATCCCCCATGCCTGGGTCAGCAAGTCCCACACTATGAAGATCAAAATGCCGAGCGCGACGGCGTTGAGGAACACTCGCGTGCCCGGCATGGTGCGACTGTGACGGGGGCTCCGCAGCCGGCCCAGCGGTAGCCCGAGAAAGATAGCGACCCCAGCAATGAGACCCAGGGTCAGCGTCTGGACTTCGCCCACCGACGATCAGCCTGCACGATATCGAACCGCATTCGTCCCCCTACCCTCGGTCACTGATCAGCTTTGTCCCCATGGGCAAGATCTGTCAAGAACACCCTTGCTTGTATCCTGAGAGTGATTTTTCCTGCACGGAGGGTGATCTGCTTTTATGGTGGAGAGGTTCGATCTGCTGGCGAGAAACTGTATCGACGCCTCGACGTCCGCGGTGACTCGCACCTGTCCAACGGCGAGGCGTTCTGCTTATCCTGTGGTGGTACGCGCTCCCCCGCGTCCAGGATCGAATCCGTCGACCCCTGTGCGGGAGTGTGCCGTGGCTCTTGGCCCGATGAAGTCCGACATACCGTGGCAGGGGCCATCGGTGCCGACGACGCCGGTCTGGGTTCATCTGGAGCTGCTGTACCCGCGTCCCGGGGATAGTCGGCGGCGCACAGTGGGGGACGGATTGGGCTGGGCTGGGCGGGTCCGTGGTGAGCTGTATCGGTGGTGGCGCACCGCCGAGGGCGTCTGGTTGGGTCAGGTCACCTATGAACTCGGCTACGCCGACGGTCGGGACTCGTGGTTGCGTGTCGAGAATCAACTCATCCCAGCGACGGCATTGAGCAAGCGGCTCGACGGCAGGCACATCCGCCACACGGCGCGCAGTCTGGCCATCAGATAGCGGAGCGGACCCCTGGATCCGCCACCGCATCCTGCGCGGCTACCCGCGATACGTGTGGCCTGCGGTCCGACGGGGTATTGGGATCAATGAGACAGCGGCACACCCCTCATGCCTACCGGACGAAGGAGCAGCATGACTATCACCGGCATTCTCACCGCCATCGTAGTCGGCTTGATCATCGGTGCACTGGCCCGCCTGGTCCTGCCCGGCAAGCAGGCCATTCCCATCTGGCTCACCATTGTCATCGGCGCCATCGGTGCGTTACTGGGCACCGTGATCGCCCAGTACCTCGGGGTGGCTGTCACACCCGGCATCGACTGGATCGAGATCGTGATGCAGGTTGCGATCGCCGCCGTCGGGATTGCGCTCGCCGCCGGCGCCTACGGCCGACGCCGCGTGACCCGCTGACCGGAAGTGCATCGAGGGCGCGACCGTGACGGTTGCGCCCTCGTCTATCGCCGCAACCCCACTGGGCACGCGGCCGCTCGGTATAGGTTGAGCAGGCAGTTTGATCGTGGTTGCAGTACCAGCCGAGAAGGGCTGATCTACTTTATTCGCGTGTTGCACGAATCGCAGTAGTATGCCCTGGACAGTAACGATGTATTGTGACTGACCGATTTGCAGATACAGCCACCTTTCTGCTGGTGCCGCTCAACGACACCTTTAATTTTTTTGCCACTAGAAGTGAGTTGGCGCCATTTACTTGGCTTATAGTTTGGATTGCCCATGATCCTTCTCTTTCCAGTGTGTTGAAAATGACGATAATAGATTGTTAGTCAATACCTTGAGGCGGGCATGATCTGCCGTTGAGAAGATTGGCGTTGTGATGCCACGCGTTCTCGTCACGCATGACATTCTCGGTGCGGATACCGGAGCGGGAGGAATCCGGTGCATGCATGGTAACGAAAGCCATCAAAACTAACCGTTGCCGGCATGATGCTTGTCCTACATCATTCCTCCGCTAGCACCGTGTCCACCCTAGTATCGAGTCAAGGCGGGTGTCCGTTACAAATGGCTCGGACAGCTACTAGCGATCCAGGTGACGCCGACGATCGTTACGAGCCAAGTAACCACCGGCTCGCCCCCACGTCCGTTGCAGACTCTGGTCATGCCCGGAGGTACTTTTACGTCAGCGCACCTCGTCAGCTTGGTCATGGCCTCTGAGAAAGTGTCGAATCGCGTGCTAACTGGTCAGCTCGTGCGTTCTCCGGGGGAACCGTTGAATCCGCGCAGGGGTACACGCACGCCGGGAGGGGGTCCCAGCGCTCAGCCACGCGCCGAGTTGCCGAGGCGAGCTGCGCTGATCGCCGTGTCCAGGCCGCCGGTGCCAGCGCTGACCACGAGGACGTCAGGTGGATCTGCCGGACGCGGCGGATCGGTGGTCGGTACCCGAGTTGAGTTCGCCGAGCCTCTGGTTGTCGGTGGTCGATGCTTTGCTGGTGCCGTCCGATCCCCGACGTGGAGGTTCACCATGCCCACCCGAACTGACCCGTGGCCCACCGGCACGCCCTGCTGGGTCGACCTGTCGGTACCCGACCTCGCCGCCGCCAAAGAGTTCTACGGCGCGGTCTTCGACTGGTCTTTCTTCGACAGCGGAGAGGAGTTCGGCCATTACCAGATCTGCCAGGTCGGTGGCCGCGCCGCGGCTGCCATCGGCCCGCTACAGACCGAGAGCCAGCCCACGGTGTGGACGGTCTACCTGGCCAGCGACAACGCCGACGGCACCGCGAAACTGATCGATGAGAACGGCGGGACGGTGCTGGTCGAGCCGTTCGACATCCCCGGCAATGGGCGGATGTGCATAGCGCAGGACCCGGTGGGTGCGGCCTTCGGCGTGTGGCAAGCCGCCGGGACGAACGGTGTCCAGGTCTACGCCGAGCCGGGGTCGTTGGTCTGGACGGATCTTCGGCTGCCCGACCCAGAAGCCGGCCGCACGTTCTACGCCTCGGTCTTCGGCTACCGCTACGAACCCATCGATGGCGCCCCGCCCGACTACACGACCATCCACTTCGACGCGGCCAGGGACGGCGAGCCGGTCGGTGGCATCGGCGGGATGATGGGCGCCCCGGAGGGCACCCCGGCGCACTGGCTGGCCTACTTCCTGGTGCCCGACGCCGATGCCGCGGCGGCCAGCGCGAGTGCGGCTGGTGGCAGCATCCTGGCTGAGCCGTTCGACACGCCGTACGGACGGATGGCCGGAATCACTGACCCGCACGGGGCAACCTTCTTCGTCGTGGGCTCGATGCCCTCGACCTGATCAGGAACTGCGGGCAGGCCCGGGGCGGAGCCGCCCGGTACGGCCGCTGCGCTCGCTGACCACGGGAATGGGGTGGACGAAGCCAGAGAAGTCAGATCTTGGCGAGCGCCTGATCGAAATCGGCGACGAGGTCCTCGGACGCCTCGATGCCACAGCTCACCCGGATGAGGTCGTCGGTGATGCCGGTCCGCTCGCGATCCTCGGCGCTCATCCCCGCGTGCGACGTGGTCGCCGGCCGGGTGATCAGTGTCTCGACCCCACCGAGGCTCGGCGCGACATACGGCAGCCGCAGGGCTTCGAACAAGCCCTCCGCAGCCTCCGTAGCGCCGCCCAAGCGAAAGCTCAGCATCCCACCGAAGCCGGACAGCAGCTCGGCGGCGTGCGCGTGATCGGGATGGGAGGGCAGGCCCGGATAGTTGACCTCAGCGACCTTGGCATGCTCGGTCAGGAACTGGGCCAGCATCATGGCGTTGTTGTTGTTCGCGCGCACCCGCAGCGCCAGAGTCTTGAGGCCACGGGCAAAGAGAAACCCAGCGTGCGGGTCCAGGCTGCCACCGTAGTGATTGAGTGTCCGGCGCACGCGGTTGACCAGTTCGGCGCTGCCGGCGACACTGCCCGCCACGATATCGGAGTGACCGTTCAGATACTTGGTGGCGCTGTGCACACAGAGATCGAAGCCGACGGTGAGTGGTCGGAAGTTCACCGGACTGGCGAAGGTGTTGTCGATCACGGTAGTCAGCCCGTGCTGCCGAGCGAAGGCGGCCACCTCACGCAGCCGTCCGACCCGCATGAGCGGATTAGTGATCGTCTCCACCAGGAACACTCGGGTATGGGCGGTTCGCGCGGTCTCCCATGTTTCAGGACGGCCGGGATTGACGAGCGTGTAGCTCCATCCGAGGTCTTCGGCGTGATGGGTGAGGAAGTCGTGGGTGCCGCCGTAGAGGCAGTCGCTGGCCAGCAGGTGATCGCCGGCGCGGAGCAGGCTGAGCAGGGTCGTCGTTACCGCTGCCATACCTGATGAGGTCGCGAGAGCGGCCTCACCGCCCTCCAGCGCAGCCAGCTTGTCGTGCAGGTAGGTCTGTGAGGGCGTCGAGTTCAGCCTGATATAGCGGATGTCGTGGTAGTCCGTGCCCGGCTCGACCGCGTACACCGTGCCCTGGTAGATCGGAAAAACCACTGAACCCTCGGGCCCTGGCCGGGGCTCGCCCGCATGGACGGCGAGGGTTTCGATGCGGGAATCGTTGTGGCTCGACAGCTCGCACCTCCCGCGGTCGCATGGTGGTCACCATGACCCTACGGGGCCGGCCGTCGTCGCGCAGGCACGTTTCGCCGGCGCGTGTTCGACTTCCCGGCGCCAGGCACCGGCACATCAGCGACAATCGGCCCTGCGCGACGCCGATTCGGCGTGAGGATTCCTTATCACGTTATGATCAAGAAGATTGGCTACGACACTAGAGTGCGCAGTTTTCAGTAGTTGTACCATCGCTCACCGCAGCGGATGGCGGCCAGGTCCTGAATAATCCGGAGAGAAAGTCTCCTGTGAGTTTAACCATTTGTCTAACGTTAACCTGCGCGTCCCTTGCGGCGCTGCTGACTACTGCCCATAGTCCCACTGGTGTACCCGAGTTCATCGAACTCTAAAACATTTTAGGGAACGCATGACGAGATCAGATGACGAACCCGTCGGCCAACGAACTGGAATCGGCAGACGTCGATTCCTGGCAGGACTCGGCGTCGGTGTGACCAGCGTGCTAACGCTGGATAAGGTCGAAGCACTCGCCGAGAGGGTTGAGGGACCGGCCCCTACTTCGGCCCCGGATCCCCGGTTCAGCCGGATGTTCCCGCTCCCCGCGTTTGCCGACCCGCAGTCCACGGCCGTCCAGAACGCGATGATCGACATCGGTAAGCCTGGCGGGCTGCTGGACGCCAAAGACCCGCTGAGTGAGGGCCCGGTCCGGCTGATCACCGATCCGGAGCTCAGCCCGGGCAACGTCGATCAGGACGTCCGCAATATGACCGCGGGCACGACGTTCGTGGGGCAATTCCTCGATCACGACGTCACGTTCGACAACACCTCGCGGCTCGGCGTGGTCACCGAGCCCACCCAGACGCCGAACACCCGCGTTCCGAGGCTCGATCTCGACTCGGTGTACGGCGGCGGGCCCTCGGTCAGCCCGCAGCTTTACCGAGTTTCAGACCGTGCCACGCTCCGGTTCGGCAACGGCGGGCTGTTCGAGGATCTGCCACGTAATCCCGACATGACCGCGATCATCGCAGACCCGCGCAACGACGAGAATCTCATGATCGCCGGGCTACACGCGGCGTTCCTGCTGGCACACAACCGGACCGTGGAGTTCCGGCGGGCGAAAGGCCTGCCGGGCGACCCCTGGTTCCACGCCCGGCGCACGATCATGCATCACTGGCAGTGGATCGTGGTGAACGAGTTCCTGCCGCAGATCGTCGGGCGGCCCCTTGTGCGCGACATCCTGCGCAACGGCCGGCGCTGGTACCGGTTCAGCAACGCGACCATGCCGGTCGAATTCCAGACCGGCACCTACCGGTTCGGGCACAGCATGGTCCGCCCGTCATACCGGGCGAACCGGAAAGGAGACCCCGGCGGCGATCTCGCGACGGGCGCGCCGGCCTTCTTCGGATTCATCTTCAACCCCGCTGGCGAAGACCAGGCCGACCCGATCGACCTGCGAGGTGGGGCCCGAGCGCCGCGGCGATTCATCGGCTGGGAGACGTTCTTCGACTTCGGCGGCGACCAAACCCAGCATGTGCGGCCGAACAAACTGATCGACACGAACATCTCCACACCGCTGTTCCAGTTGCCGCTCGCTGCCATCCCCAGCCGGGACGCACCGACGTCGTTGTCGCAGCGAAACCTACTGCGACACCTCACGTGGTCGCTGCCATCGGGTCAGCGGATCGCTGCGTCCACCGGAACGCCGGTCCTCGGGTCGAGCCACTTCCCCGAGCTGCGCGAGTACGGTATCGGCCTCGATGCCAGCACCCCCCTGTGGTATTACATCCTGCGCGAGGCCAGTGTCTTCACCAACGGCGTGCGGCTTGGCCCGCTTGGTGGCCGGATCGTCGCCGAGACGATCATCGGAATGCTCCAGCTGGACAAGTCCTCCTACCTCAATACCAGGTTCCGGCCGTCCCTGCCCAGCACGACTCCCCGCACGTTCACGATGACCGACCTGCTCCGATGGGCAAGGGTGGATCCCGCAAGCCGCGGCCAGTAACCATTCCCTGCGCGAGTTCGATCCGCTTCGTTGGGGCGACTGTAGCCTGGCTGGATCACGAGGAGTCGCCGGTGAGCAACCACGAAGCACCGCCCCCGCCGCAGCATCAGTTCGATGTCCTACCGGTGCCGGGCGCACCTATGCGTAGCAAGACGGATCTCCAGACGGCGATCCGCTGCAACCGGCGTGCGGTGCTGGTGGTCAACACCCGCTCTCGACGCGGCCAGCGCCGCTACCACAGCGCCGGTGAGCAGCTCACCGCGGCCGGCTTCGAGCTGCTGGGATGCTTCGGAGTTGATCAACCCGGCCAACTCACCGCTACCCTGACCGCCGCGATCGCCCGCCAACCGGACCTGCTCATCGCCGGTGGCGGGGACGGCACCATCAGCGAAGCTGCCCGCCACCTTGCTCACCGCGACATGGCCTTGGGTGTGCTACCGCTGGGCACCACCAACAATTTCGCCCGCACCCTCGGCATCCCACTCACCCTCAGCACCGCCATCGCCGTACTCACCGACGGCAAGGTCGCCGACGTCGACCTCGGCCAGGTCGACGACCACTTGTTCGCCAACCTCGTCTCCGTCGGCGTGTCCGCTCAAGTCGCCACCCATGTGCCGGCCGGTCTCAAACGGCTGGCCGGCCGGGCCGCCTATCCACTTACCGCCCTGACCCGCCTACCGGGGCACCGAGCGTTCCACGCCCGCATCACGACCACCAACGGGCACACCCGTCAACTACGCACCCACCAGCTCAACATCGCCAACGGCAGCTTCCACGCCGGCACCCCCATCACCAGCGACGCCAGTGCCGACGACCGGCTGCTGCTCGCCTACGCCCTCGGCGCCCACGCACGGCGCAACCTGCTGACCGCCACCTTGCGCCACATCCTCACCGGACGGCGCCGCATCCTCACCGATGCGCCGTTCCTGGCCACCGACGACCTGTGGCTGGAAACCGACCCACCGCTGCCGCTTGACATCGACGGCGAGATCCGCGGACATACCCCGGTACGCATCTGCATCGTCCCCCAAGCCCTCCGCGTCATGGTCACCCCCGACTTCCCCGACACCTGAGCACGCCCGCATCGAAATACCTTTGAACTTGACCATCCCACAGGATGGTGACAGCCTGGTGTCGTGGCTGAGGTGGACAAGAGCGAAAAGATCACCATCAATGTGGGGCTTGTCGACCTCGGGCAGATCGACCTGCTCGTCGACGAAGGCTTCTTTGCCAACCGCACCGACTTCATCCGCACCGCCATCCGGCGCCAACTTGAGAGCCGGTCGGATGCCGTGGCGGCCACGGTTGCCCGGCGGACCCTGATTCTCGGCATGCAACACCTCACCCGGCGCGACCTCGAGCAGCTCCGCGACGCCGGCCGCACGATCGAGCTACGCGTCCTGGGGCTTGCGACCATCACCGACGACGTCGATCCCGAGCTCGCGCTCGCGACGATCACATCGGTCGAAGTCCTGGGGGCGTTCCGCGCCTCGCGGGCTGTCAAGGCAGCGCTCGCCCCACGCACTACCTGACTCAGGCCGCGCCGTTCGGACGTGCGCTGGGTCATCCACGGCATCCCGGTCACAGCCGGTGCCGCACCGCAGCACGGAAGGGCTTGTCATGGACCACGACAGAAGCGCAGGCATGGCCTCGGCGCTGCAGCTGACCCGCGAGGGACGGCTGACGGAGGCGGTCGCCGTCCTGCAGCGCACCCTCGGCGCACCCACCGTCCCACCGGCCGGTGCGCACGCCGGTGCCGCGCCGGCCAGTGCCGCGCACGTTCCCACGCCCACCGCGAGCGTCCCGTCCGGCCTGCTGGGACGCCTGCGCCGGGCACTACCGCAGGCCTTGTCCGGCGTGCGCCCGCCTGACCCCCGCGCTGACACCGCCGCCGCAGCCAGCGAGCGGATCCTGCGGCTGAGTCACACCGAGGCGGCAGGTACCCGCCGCTTCGACCTCTACGTCCCGACCGACCGGACCGGCGAGCGACGCCCGCTCGTCATCATGCTGCACGGCGGCTCCCAGAATGCCGCGGACTTCGCGGCCGGCACCCGGATGAACGAGCTCGCCGAACGGCACGGCTTGCTCGTGGCCTACCCCGAGCAGCCGACCACGGCCAACCGCGGCGGCTACTGGAACTGGTTTTCCCCCGCCGACCAACGCGCCGGGGAGGGAGAGCCGTCCATCCTGTCCGGTATCACCCGGTGGATCATCGACAAGTACAACGCCGATCCCGACCGAGTGTACGTCGCGGGCCTGTCGGCGGGCGGCGCGATGGCCGCCGTGATGGCCGCGACCTACCCCGACCTCTACGCCGCGGTCGGGGTCCACTCGGGCATCGCCTACGGCACAGCCCATGACGTCGGGTCGGCGTTCGCAGCGATGCGCACCGGCGGCACACCGGCCCCTGGCGGTGATCTGCCATTGATCGTCTTCCACGGCGACGGCGACACCCTGGTAGCCCCGGTCAACGCTGAGCGCCTCATCGCCGCCCGCCTTGCTGCCGCGGGCCCAGGGACCCGCGGCACGCCGACGACGATCCGCCTCACCGAGCCCGGCCGCCGGCCCTGCACACGGACGGTGGTCCACGACGCCAGCGGCGTGGTCGTCGCGGAGTCGTGGAGCATCCACGGAGCAGGTCACGCGTGGTCCGGCGGGGACCCAGCCGCGTCCTACACGGACCCGCACGGCCCCGACGCTTCCACGCAGATGGTGCGTTTCTTCCTCGAGCACCCGCGATGCGCGCGCTAGGCCCGAGCTTCGCGAGCTCCGCGTCCTCGGAACCAGACTGCTGGCACCGGTGTGGACAAGGAGTGAGGACCGCGTATGTGCGGTATGGTCGCCGAGTCACGAAAGAGGGCGGGCAGCTGTGGAGCATCAACGCACCGTGCACGACCTCGCCAACGCGTTTGGGCCGTTCGACCGGGTCCGTCTTGTCCGAATGAGCGAGGCCGGTCGGGCTGATCAGCTAGAAGCCCGCCAACTGCTCTATGACTACGTGGACGGGTTGTGGGCAGACATCAAGCGGTCCGGGGAAAGCCCCACCGCAGGAGATAGGTATCAGGCGATCGCGGCGATGCGGGAACTGACCGGGATGCTACGGACGGTCGCTTTCGAGGCCGTGTACGACGCGCCGGAGTAAGCGGTCCGACAACCGGCATGGCACCGGACCGCGACGTCGGTGACAGATCGTCGCGGCCCACGCAGCAGCCACCACTGATGGAAGGCACGACTTGACTGATCACGCAACATCGCACGACCATGACGGCGGGTTGTTCCGCACGGCTGGGCAAGCAGACGAGCGGCAGGTGGCGCCAGGCGTTGAGGACGTGAAGCCAGTCCCGCGACCGTCCCGGGATCTGTTCCACCATGCTGGTGGCCCCGACGCTGCGGAGGATGAGCACCCGACCGCTCAGCGCGACGCGGCGGTGATGCGATCGCTACAGTTTCCCTTCGACGAAGGCGACCGTGGCTAATCTGATGAGTCAGCTTGATCTGCGCGCTCGGTCGTCGGTGGCGGCTGAGGGTCGGCACAGAGACAACTCGTCTGCGACCCGTCTGAGCTCAGCCATCCTCGGAGCGCATTTCGCGCTCGGGGAGGTTGCATCAGCGGCCGTCGGTGTCGCCGGAAGTCGGGTCAGGAGGTCAGGATGGTGAGCGTCGCCGCGCATCCCCAAGGTCGCCGAGTGACCAAGGCACCCAAGAAGACGCAGGGGGCCCAGGTCGAGGAGGCGACAGTCGAGCGCAGTGAACCTGGTTCAGCGTCGCTCGACCCGTCGAATGGCAGCGTCCCACCAGCTTTGGAGGATGCGGAGGATCCTCAGGAGCCATTGGACATCCCCGAGTCCGGAGATCTCGTCTGGGACGAGGAGGAGTCCGAGGCGCTGCGGCAGGCCCGCAAGGACGCCGAGCTCACCGCGTCGGCCGACTCGGTGCGGGAATATCTCAAACAGATCGGCAAGATCGCGCTGCTCAACGCCGAGGAGGAGGTGGAGCTCGCCACGCGCATCGAGGCCGGTCTCTACGCCGCCGAGCGGGTGCGCAGGACCGACGACGTCACCGAGAAACTGTCCCCGCAACTACGCCGGGACCTGCGCTGGATCGTTCGCGACGGCGAGCGCGCCAAAAACCACCTGCTGGAAGCCAACCTTCGGTTAGTCGTGTCGCTGGCCAAGCGCTACACCGGGCGCGGCATGCCCTTTCTCGACGTGATCCAGGAGGGCAACCTGGGTCTGATCCGTGCGGTGGAGAAGTTCGACTACACCAAGGGTTATAAGTTCTCCACCTACGCCACCTGGTGGATCCGCCAGGCCATCACCCGCGCGATGGCCGATCAGGCCC
>JALZDN010000013.1 GCA_030862525.1 Actinomycetota bacterium
AGGCAAGGGCCTGCAAAGCCCTGTACGCGGGTTCGATTCCCGCCTCCGCCTCGGGCGATTAGCTCAGTGGGAGAGCGCTACCTTGACACGGTAGAGGCCACTGGTTCAATCCCAGTATCGCCCACCATCACTGTTGTGAGCAGGCGGGACCATCCAAACGGTGGCTTGCAAGTTTGAATGCACCGCGCTACGTCGCGATCTGCCAGCGTACTGGATTACGCGGCTCGGCCGATTCCCGCTGACCCCCACACGGGGAGCTGAGCAGAAGAAATTACTGTTTTAGCCGTGATTGTCCAACTACAATCGGTGCCCGTGCGCAGATCTCAGCAAGACAGCGACGACTTGGTTCCCCTGCACCAGCCGTTCGAGACCTCGCTTCGTGGATTCAACCGACGGCAGGTCTTGGAGCATCTCGAATCGCTCGATGGCCGCATCGCGATGGTGATTGCAGACCGCGATGCGGCACTGGCGCAAGTCGCCGACCTCAGCAAGGTGTTGAATCACCTTCGCTCCGAGAGCGGGCTGCTCGAGCACCTGCACCGGGAGGCGGAGAAGGCAGCCTCGCAGGTGGAGCGCCTGCTGGAGTCGCCGATGGCCGAAGCCAATGCCCGGATCCAGCGCATCATGCGGCTGGCCGAGGAGGAGGCAGCCGAGCTCAAGGTCAACGCCGAGGAGCAAATCACCGCGCAGAGGGCACTCGCTGAGCAGGAGATCGCCGAGCTGAGAGCCCGCGCCGAGCAAGAGATCACCAGGCTTCGAGCGCGTGCCGGCAGCGAAACTCAGTCGCTGTTCGAACACACGAAACGACACTGTGACCAGCTTGAGACGGATTCCGTTCGGCGGCGGGAGGTCACCGAACAGGAGGCGGCGCAGACGATCGCCCGACGTGATGCTGAGGCGACCGAACGCATCCGTGGCAGCGAGATGCGCAGCATCGTTCGCTTGCGGCTCATGCTGCAGGCCGTCGACGAGCAGCTGACCGTCCGGGCGTCTGCGGTCGAGGCGGACGAGACTGCGCTGCGCGAGCTGCGTGCCCAGGTCGCAGAGGAGGTGACCGCGCTGGAAGCGTTGCGCACGAAGGTCACCGCGGCGCTATCCACCACGCACCAACTCTTGACGGAAGCGATCGGCCAGGTTCAGCAGACCATGATCGAAGGTCCCGAGGGCTCCGTACACGTGC
Organism: Actinomycetota bacterium; assembly: GCA_030862525.1. GTDB lineage: Bacteria > Actinomycetota > Actinomycetes > Mycobacteriales > Pseudonocardiaceae. Next base: position 1,181 of record JALZDN010000013.1, read on the forward strand.
CGATGCAGCGCAGTACCGAGGGCGGGAAGATCTACCTGCTCAATGCCGAAGCCGAGGAGCGGTGGTCCACGCACCCATCCAGTTGAGCCGGTGAAGCCCAGCGCAGTCTTTTTGGGGGGGCCGGCGCTCGAGGTCAGCTGCCGATGAGGGCGGCGAGGCCGTCGAGGACACGTTGCAAACCGAAGTCGTAGGCGTGCTCGGGACTGTGTGCGCTGCCATGGGCGGCACCAGCCGCGGCACCGACGCGGGCGGCGATCGGATAGGCATCGGCGTCGAAGACCCGGGCGAGCAGCGGCGCGTTGGCGGCCCACCATTGCGCATCGTCCATTGCGCTGTCCTGCTGGGAGATGCGGGCAGCAGCGGCGTCGCGGGCGCAGGCTTGAACGAAACTGAGCAGGTGGGTCAGCGAGGCATCCATCTCGACGTCGTCGAGACCGAGGCCGTCCAGCGCTGACAGCTCGTGCTCGTACTTGGCCATCAGCCCCGGACCGAGTGGGGGCCTGATGGTGGAGACGGTGGCCGCCCAGGGATGAGCCTCGAACAACGCCCTGTTCTCCTCGGCAACCGCGGTCACTCGCTGCCGCCACGGCTGTCCCGTCGTGTCAGTCCGGGGCATCTGCGCGTAGGCGGCGTCGAGCATCAGATCCAACAGTTCGGCCTTGCTGGGGACGTAGGTGTACAGCGTCATCGGCGCCACCCCGAGCTCCTGGGCCACCCGCCGCATCGTCACGGCCGCCAGGCCCTCGCTGTCGGCCAGCGTCGTCGCCGCACTCACCACAGCGTCGACGCTCAGACCTTGCCGTGGCCCGCGTCGTGATGTCGCGGCGGGCACTCGCCAGAGCAGCTCAAGAGTGCGGGCTGGGTCACCGGCGCTGCTGCGTTCGACGGACACGGGAACATCGTGTCATGTCGTACGTTGTACAACATACAATGTACGACACTCGCTTGCCTGCCGGCGTGTCACTACCGCATCGCTTGAGGAGCACCCATGCGAATCACCGCTTCCGCCGTGGCACTGAACGTGGAGGACGTCGCGGCGTCCAGCGCCTTCCTGGTTGATCACTTCGGCTTCCACCCGGAGATGGCGGCCGACGGCTTCGCGTCGCTGACGCGTGAGGACGCCGGAATGAATGTCGCCTTCCTGCGCAGGGGCCTCGAGTCGCTGCCTGAAGATCAGCGTGACGACCACGCCGCCGGCCTGATCCTCGCGTTCGTCGTCGACGACCTCGAAGGCGAGCTGGTCCGGCTGCGTAGCGAGGGCGTCGCCATCACGATGCCGCTGACCAGCGAAGAATGGGGTGAGCGGGCATTTCAAGTAAGGGATCCCAACGGCGTCATCGTCCAGCTGGTCGATTGGAACGCCCGCACCGACGAGTGAACCGCTGTCGCACGCTCACTGCAGGCTCACCGCGGCACTGTCAGCATCACCACACCGCCAGATCTGGATGCGAGGAGAGTCCGTGCCCGTGTGCCTGCACCGGATCCCGCGGGGCCTGGGTGCGCTGACGGTGCTGTTGGCGGTGCTCCTGGGAGGGTGCACCGCCGGTCCCTCCGACCGACCTGCGGTGGCGGTGCGCGACGCTAACCTGCAACCGCAACGTCCCGTGGAGGTTGCCCCCAGCGACACGCCGCTGCCACCCCCCGGCGAGTACTACCCGCATTCACTGCTCTGGCAAGACTGCACGAGCGGGATCGCCACTGCGCTGGACATGCCGAGCCCACGACGGGTGGAGTGCACCGAACTTCGGGTCGACGCCACGGTGTCGCGGCCGGCGTTCGGGAACTCACTCAAGCTGGACCTGACCCGGATCGGCGATGGCCCGGCCCCGCTGGTGGTGCTTGGCGAGGCGTCCGAGGAGCCCGGTACGGTTCGGGCGGTCCGGCTGGCTCAGCAGCTGCCACCCGCCCTCCTGGACCGTTTCACCCTGATCGGACTGGCTCGCCGCGGCACCGGGCCCAGCGAACCGTTGGACTGCATACCGAAGACGGTCCGGAGCCAAATCATCGGCATCGATCCCGACGTCAGCGCACCCGGACAGCTGGATTCGTTGCTCGACACCACCCGCGCTGCCATTCAGACCTGCGTGCAGGACCTCGGCGAGGTGCTGACGGCGGTCAACTCCACCGGCACCGCCGACGACCTTGAGCAACTCCGGGTCACCCTGAACGCGCCGGTGCTCAACGTGGTCTCGCACGGCGAGGCGTCCCGGGCGGTCACCGACTTCCTGCGTCGTTATCCCAACTCGGTCGGGCGGGTGGTGCTCGACGGTGCCGTCGACCCCACGCTCGACGGCATTGCGGCAACAGAGGCCACCCTGGCGGCCGCGGAGGCCGGCTACGCCGCGTTCGCCGCCGACTGTGTGGCCCGAGGCTGCCCGCTGGGACCCGACCCTGGCGCTGCCCTGCCGGACCTGGCTCAAGCGCTGCGCCAGGCCCCGCTGCAGGTCGACTGGCAACAGATCACCGCGGGCACTGCCTATTATGCGGTGCTCGAGACGGTCGGTGATCCGCGACGCTGGACGCAGCTGTCCAGCGCGCTGGCGAAGGCCCGTGACGGCAACGGGATAGAGCTGGCCGCGCTCGTGGAGCCGATGTTGGCCAAGACTCGGGGATCACCGGCACGCTTCGACCCAGCCCTGGCAACCCACTGCAACGACACCCCGACCCGGGTACCACCCGAGCGAGCCCAGCAGCTGGTGGCACAGTGGAGGCAGCGTTTCGCGCTGTTCGGGCCGCTGTTCGCGCAACGTCTACTGCTGTGTAGCGCCTGGCCGGTACCCTCGCCGCCACCGATGGGTCCGGGTGACCGGGCGCTGCCGCCCGTGCTGGTCGTGGCCACCGCCGGAGACCCGGTGACCGCGGCCGAAGGCGCCAGACGCACCGCGCAGTTGCTGCCGTCGGCCACACTGGTGATCTGGCAGGGACAGTCGCACGGTGCGCTGCCGCACAGCCCCTGCATGGTCGATCTGGTCACTCGCTTCCTGATGGACGCCTCGATACCCAGGGAAGGCACGCTGTGCCCGCCCTAGCCGGGGCAAGCGCTCCTGAACACATGAGCCAGCCACAAAGTAATGTGGCTTGCATTGATCTGCCGAGTGAATGGTGAAGGCGGGCCCCCGCCAGGGGAGGCTCAGCGGGGGCCCGATGGGGTGGGAGTGAGGAGGAATCACAACCTGCCCATGGGATCGGCCGGGGCCTGCAGTCCGTTACTGCAATACTCACAGGCAATGCATCGGCACGAACTCCTGCTGAGCTAATCGGACGCGTTCCCACTCGACGGACGTTTAGCTCGGGAGGGTTGCACCCGTAGCGGCTCGCCGGGCATTTTCGGGTACTCCGGTGGGTAGGGTAGATCGCCGAGGGCGTGGTCACGCTCATCGCGCACCGCCCACTGCAGCAGTGTCTCCAACCCGAAGGACTCACCGTCCAGCCTGGCGTGCGGGTCACCCCGCTCGACAAGCAATGCAGGCACCGTCAGCACATCGAAGTCGTCGGGGTGCACCTGCGGCAAATCGTCCCAATCAACCGGCATCGACACCGTGGCGCGCGGAGTTCCCCGTACCGACCACGCCGAGGCGATCGTGCGGTCCCGGGCGGCCTGGTTGAAGTCGAGGAACACTCGCTGGCCGCGCTGCTCCTTCCACCACGACACGGTGGCCCGTTGCGGAATCCGCCGCTCCACTTCCCGAGCCAGCGCGATCACCGCCCGGCGGACGTGCACGAACGACCACTCCGGGCGAATCCGGACCGCGACATGGATACCGCGTCCACCGGAGGTCTTCGGGTAACCGACCAGCCCGGCCTCAGACAGCACCTCGCGCAGCACGCCGGCCACCACAACGGCGTCGGTGAAACCGGTCCCCGGCTGCGGGTCGAGGTCCACCCGCAGTTCGTCGGGATGATCAACCCATGGACGCCGTACCGGCCATGGATGGAAGTCGAAGGTTCCCAGGTTCGCCGCCCAGGCCAGCACCGCCGGCTCGGTGGGACACACTTCGCGAGCAGTGCGTCCGGACGGGAAGGTGATCTCCACCGAGTCCACCCAGTCCGGAGCGCCCCGGGGTATCCGCTTGGCGTAAAAGGGCTCCCCAGTCACTCCGTCTACGAAGCGCTTCAGCGTGACCGGGCGCTGCGCCAGCACGCGCAGCAGCGGATCGGAGACCGCGAGGTAGTACTCCACGATCTGTCGCTTGGTGATGGCGCGCTCGGGGAAATAAACCTTGTCCGGGTTGGATATCCGCACGGTGCGCCGCCCGCTCGGACCGGCCACCGTGAGCTCCAGCGCGTCACCACGGCCCATGAACGGCAAGCTACCGCACAGCTATCCGACAAATGGGGATACCGTGATGTCGTGGTGCATAGCGAACCGCGGTCCGACCAGCCGGGTCAGCAGCCGGACGCCCAGGAGCGACGTCGGCTGGACGACGATTTGATCGGGTTGGACCGAAGCGATCCCGAGGTGCAGGCCTTCTTCGAACACCTTGACCGCGCTCACCGGTTGCGTTCCGGGTACACGGTCGAGGGTTACCTGGCCGGTGTCAGCGACTTCGCTGAGTCCGCCAACCGCATGCAGGGCCCACGACGGGCGGCAGCCGTCCTGGTGGTGGGGTTGATCCTGCTGGGAGTTGCCTACACGCTATGGGAAGCGGCGGCATTCATCGTCACCATCTTGCTCGGCTGAGGCCGCGTAGCGTGTCAGCTATGAAACCCGTCAAAGGCGTGACGCCCAAGGTCGTCAAGTCCGACACGGAGTGGCGCGAGCAACTCAGCCCCCAGGAGTACGCCGTACTGCGCCAGGCCGGGACCGAACCGCCGGGAACCGGCGAGTACGAGCACACCAAGACCCAAGGCGTCTATGAGTGCCGGGCCTGTGGAGCGGAGCTGTTCCGCAGCGACCACAAGTTCGAGTCGCACTGTGGATGGCCGTCGTTCTTCACCTCACTGGCCGGCGACGCGGTGCTGCTGCGCGAGGACCGCAGCATGTTCATGAAGCGTGTCGAGGCGCTCTGCGCCACCTGCCACAGCCACTTAGGCCACGTCTTCGAGGGAGAGGGTTACAACACTCCCACCGATCAGCGCTACTGCATCAATTCGATCTCGCTGCGGCTGGTGCCCGATGGCGATCAGCCAAGCTAGAGCCGGCTAGCAGCTACTAAGGCACGACAGCCACCAGCTCGGCGACCGAAACCCGGGGACCAGTGAAGAACGGCACCTCTTCGCGGACGTGCCGCCGAGCCCGGCTGGCCCGCAGCGCGCGCATCAGATCAACGATGCGGTGCAGCTCGTCGGCCTCGAACGCGAGAATCCACTCGTAGTCACCTAATGCGAACGAGGCGACCGTATTGGCTCGCACGTCGGGATAGTCGCGGGCCTGCATGCCGTGCTCGGCGAGCAGCTCCCGGCGCTCGGTGTCAGGCAGCAGGTACCACTCGTAGGAGCGCACGAACGGGTAGACACAGACATAGCGGCGGGGCTCCTCACCGGCCAGAAACGCCGGCACGTGGCTCTTGTTGAACTCTGCTGGACGATGCATTGCCACCGTGGACCACACCGGCACGCTGGCCCGGCCCAGCGCGGTGGTGCGACGTAGGTCGGCGTATCCGGCCTGCAGTGCCTCGATCTCCTCGGCGTGCCACCAGATCATCCAGTCGGCGTCGGCGCGCAGGCCGGCCAGGTCGTAGATCCCCCGCACCACAACGCCCTTGCCCTCCAGCGCCTCCAGGTAGTGCTGCGCCTCGCGGGCGGGCTCAGCGCGGTCGGCCGGCAATCGGCCGGGCTCGACTCGGAAGACCGACCACATGGTGTAGCGAATGGTGGAGTTCAGCGCGGCGTAGTCCAGGCGGGTCATGGCCCCATCGTCTCACCGCGTACCGGAATATCGCCGGGCGCTGCGGCTGGTGCTGTCATGGCGCTGCTCAGATACTCGGCGATGCGACGGGCAGCGGTCTCAGCGGTAGCAATGCAGGCCGGCACGCCAACCCCATGCAGGGTAGCGCCGGCGACCGCCAAGCCAGCCGACCCGGCCACGTCCCGTTCGAGCGCGGCAACAGCGTCGAGATGCCCGGGCGCGTACTGCGGCAGCCCGCCGCCCCAGCGCGCCACCACGGTGGCCACCGGCGCGGCAGTGATCCCGGTCAGTGCCGCCAGATCGGCACGCACCGCATCGACCAGCTCCGCGTCGTCACGTTGCAGCATCCGGGCCTCACCGTGACGACCCAGCGACGCGCGGATCAGCAGCGCCTCGTGCGACGAAGCGTGCGCCCACTTGCGTCCGGAGAAGGTGAACGCCTTCACCGACAGTGACTCATTTTGGGCCTCGCTGGCGGCCACCAGCACGCCGGACGCCTTCGGTAGGGCCCGCGCGGCGGCCAGCGGCAGTGCGAGCCCGACCACCGCGGAGGAGGCGACCTCGACACGGCCCACGACGGTCGAGGCGGCCGGCAGCGGATCGGCCAGCAACCGCCGCAGGGCGGGGGCTGGGACGGCGAGTACCACGGCGTCGACGTCGAGGTGCTCGGCTTGGGTAGTGCTGCCCAGCGCCAACCGCCAGCCGCCGAGGGTGCGGGTGAGCCCTCGAACCGGTAGCCCGAGGCGTGCACGCACCGCGGCGGCGGCCACCAGCGCGTCCACCAGACCGCTGAGCCCACCGAACAGGGTGCCGAACACCGGGGATGGATCACCGCCGCGAGGAGTTCTCGGAGGCAACGCAGCGGCGGCCGCAGCAAGTAGTGATCCCGCGCCGCGATCCAGCGCGGTGGCCACCGCGGGCAGCGTGGCTCGCAGCCCCAACGCGTCGGCGCGCCCCGCATACACCCCGCCCAGCAACGGGTCGACCAGCCGATCGACCAACTCGTCACCAGCCCGCTCACGCAGCAGCAGCCCAACCGCGACGTCGCACCCGGGTTGCCAGCACAGCGGCACTGTGGGTTCCGCGGCCACCCGCTGAGTCCCCTGCGGGGACAGCAGGCCGGCGACGTCAGCAGCGCTGCCTGGCAGTCCCAGCAGGGTACGAGTGGGCAGGGCCACGGTGCGCCCACCGACCCGCACCGTGGGGACCACCGGAGTGGGATGAGTCAGTTGCCCGTCGAGACCTAGCTCCTTGATCAGCCTGACCGTCTCCGGCCGGCGCATCAGGAACGCCTCCGCGCCCACGTCCAGCGGCAGGCCGGCGAGTTCCACAGTGCGCAGCGCCCCTCCGAGCCGCCGCGAGCCCTCAACGAGCACGATTTGGGCGGTCGGACCGAGCAGCGTGCGCAACCGGTACGCCGCAGTCAGCCCTGAAATGCCCGCACCGACCACGGCGACCCGCGGAGGTTGCGCGCCGCTCACAGCGAGTGCGCCAGCTCCACGATGCGGGTGAGCATGTCCGGATCGGTTCCCGGTAGGACACCGTGACCGAGGTTCAGCACGTGTGCGTCGGCCGCACGCCCCTCGGCGATCACCCGATGCACCTCCCGCTCGACGGCCGACCACCCGGCCAGCAGCACGGCCGGGTCGAGGTTGCCCTGGAGCACGACCGGGCCGTGCGCGTGGGCGACCCGCACTCGTTGCGCAGCAACGTCCAGGGGGATCCGCCAGTCGACTCCGACGACGTCCGCGCCGGCTTGGGCCATCGCGCCGAGCAGCTCACCGGTGCCCACCCCGAAGTGGATCCGCGGCAGACCGGTATCGGCCAGGCCCGCCAGCACCCGCGCCGAGTGCGGGAGCACGAACTGCCGGTAGTCCCGTTGCGACAGCGCACCCGCCCAGGAGTCGAACAGCTGTACCGCGTCCACCCCGGCGGCGGCCTGCACCCGAAGGAAAGTAAGGGTCAGTTCGGCGAGCCGATCCAGCAGCGCATGCCAGACATCGGGCTCGGAATGCATGAGCGCCTTGGTGCGCTCGTGGTGGCGGCTCGGTCCACCCTCGACGAGGTAGGAGGCGAGGGTGAACGGGGCCCCGGCGAAACCGATCAGGGGGATCTGCCCCAGCTCGGCGACCAGCAACCGTATCGCGGCGGCGACCGGCTCTACTGCCTCAGGATCCAGGGCGGGCAACCCCGCGACATCCGAGGCGCTGCGCACCGGATTGTCCACCACCGGACCGGTGCCAGGCACGATGTCCAGCCCGATGCCAGCAGCGTGCAGCGGCACCACGATGTCGCTGAACAGGATCGCGGCGTCCACCCGGTGGCGCCACACGGGTTGCAGCGTGATCTCGCACGCCAGCTCAGGGGTCATACAGGCCTGCAGCATCGGCAGACCGGCCCGCACCTTGCGGTACTCGGGCAGCGACCGCCCAGCCTGTCTCATGAACCACACCGGCGGATGCTCCGGGCGCTCACCCCGTGCTGCAGCCAACAATGGCACATCGGGGAGCACCCGGCGGGCGGTGGGCGGTCCGGTGGTCCTGGTCATCTCAGCGACCATCGTCGCACGGACCGAGGATGGTTGAGACCCGGGCATGGTGCAGACCCGGGTTGACCCGTCCGGCGTGGCGCGCTGATCGCGCGGCCCACTCGTGCGACGGTGTGCTTGGGGAATAAGCCCCACCGTCCCGGCGGAGGTCTGCGTGTCCCGGCGCGATGCCGAAGATCGGCAAGTCAGTATCGAGATGGCCTGGTGTCCAGCGTGCCGGGCCGAGTGCACGGTAGAGATCATTGCGCTGGCTGGTGAGCCTGCGCCGGTCGCCATCTGCGTGGACTGCGGCCTCGGAGTGGAGACCTGGTGGTTGCCCGGGTTGCTCACGACGACCTACGACGTAGAAGGGGCCGACCACGGTGTCCGGGCATCGTGACCGTGGTGTACCTGATCTGACGGACACCCCGGAGGTCTTCCGCAGGGCAGTGCTCGCGCTCAACGCGGTGCGGCCGCGCCGCGAGATGCAGTTCGAGCCGATCCCGGCCCCGCAGCGGCTGGCACCGTGGGCCTACGCCTGGGGTCTCGAGCTTCCCGGCTCCGGCCACGCGTCGGCGACCGGGCGGCTCGTGCTCCTTCATGACCCGGACGCCCCGGAGGCCTGGGAGAGCACTCTGCGGCTGGTTGGCTTCGTCCGCGCGGAGCTGGACCCCGAGTTCGCCGGCGACCCGTTGCTCCCGGCCGTGGGCTGGTCCTGGCTCGTAGACGCGCTGTCCACCATCGGCGCGGAGCACACTGCCCTCGGTGGCACGGTGACCCAGACCTCGTCGGCCCGATTCGGCACCATCACCGGACCCGAGCGGGCGGATGAGATCGAGCTTCGGGCCTCGTGGACCCCAATAGGTGAATGTCTCACGGCGCACGGCGAGGCGTTCTGCGAACTGATAGCGGCAGCCGCCGGACTCCCACCGGTCGGAGTCGTGGCCCTCGGCAGGCGCCTCGACTGATCAAGGCTGCGACCAGGACTCCCGCTGCGACCTGGGCGTTCTATCACGTTAACTAGGGGGTGTCGTCCAGCGCGACGCGGGCGTTACCCGTCCTGCGCTGTGTCGCCTGATTGGGCGACCGTCGATGGCGGCTTTGCGACCAGATCGGCAAGAACGTTCGCTCGCAGGTCCCCGTTAGGCCGCTCGGACGGCTACTCTCCCCCATACGACACCATCCCCGGTCGAGTGGCGGCGCGGTTACTCGACGGGGTCCCGGTGTGCGGTCGGGGGCACGACCGACTCCAGGGAGGTAGCGACGTGGCTGCTGTCGGATACGGTGCGACCGTCAGGTCGGCGCCATCCGGCGCCGTGCCGGCGTCATTAGTCCCGCATCCGCGGGAGGAACTGTTCACCGTACTGGTGGTCGACGACCATCCGTTACTGCGTGAAGCGATCGCCTCACGCTTAGTGACAATGGGCGCGGTCACTGTGCATGAGGCCGCCTCGGTGGCCGAGGCACGTACACGGGCTCGCGCTTCGGGCCCGTGCGATCTGGCGATACTCGATCTGACCCTGCCAGACGGCAGTGGGCTGGACCTGATCGGCGAGCTGCGTGGCCAAGGTTGGCCACGCATCGTCGTGCTGGCATCGTCGGACGACCCGCATGCCGTCCGCACGGCATTTCAGACCGGCGCACAGGCCTACCTACTCAAGTCGGCGTCCCCTTCGGTGGTCACCGACGGCGTGCGCCGAGTGCTCGATGGTGGGGTGTACGCAGACCCGACGGTCGCGCCGATGCTGGCGTCCGGCACTCGGGTGCCGGGAACCGACAACACCCCGCGTGAGCTGTCTGCCCGGGAGGTCGAGGTGCTCCAACTGGTCGCCGACGGCCAGTCCAACAAGGAGATCGGAGAGGCTCTGAAACTGTCCGCGCTCACGGTGAAAAGTCACCTGTCTCGGATCGGGCGCAAGCTCGGCACCGGCGATCGGGCGCAGATGGTCGCCCTTGCGATGCGTGCGGGGGTCATCCGCTGACCGAGACCACCGTGGTTCCGTTGCTGGCACCGGCCGGTGGGGTGCCGCCGGTCGTCACCTCAGCGGCGGCTTTGGACGCTGCGGCAGCCGTACTCGGTGCCGGTAGCGGCCCGGTCGCCGTGGATACCGAACGCGCGTCGGGTTATCGCTACTGGCAACGCGCCTATCTGGTTCAGCTCCGGCGCGAGGGTGCCGGCACCCTACTCATCGACCCGATCGGTCTTGATGACCTGTCCGGGCTCGCTGAGGTGCTCAACGCACTGGAATGGGTGCTACACGCCGCTTCCCAGGACCTGCCGTGCCTGGCCGAACTCGGGCTACGACCCGCCGCGATCTTCGACACCGAGCTGGCCGCACGGCTGGCTGGATTCGAGCGGGTGGGCCTGGCGGCACTGGTCGAAGAACTGCTCGGATACCACCTGCAGAAGGGACACGGTGCCGCCGACTGGTCGCGCCGGCCGCTGCCGGCGGAGTGGCTGACCTACGCCGCACTCGACGTCGAACTGCTGCTACCGCTGCGGGCGGTGATCGCCGCCGAATTGGATGCCCAAGGCAAGTGTGGTTGGGCTGCCGAGGAGTTCGAGGCGGTGCGAACCGCGGGCCCACCCGCATCGCGCCCCGAGCCGTGGCGCCGGACCTCCGGAATGCACCGCATCCACCGACCGCGCGACCTGGCCGCGGTGCGCGAGCTGTGGCTGGCCCGCGAGCAGCTGGCCCGGCAGCGCGACATCGCCCCTGGTCGGGTGTTGCCCGACGCTGCGATCATCGATGCGGCGATTGCCGATCCGCCCGACGATGCGGCGCTGCTGTCTCGCCCAGTGTTCGGTGGCCGTTCGCAGCGCCGGCAGGTCCGGACATGGCAGACCGCGTTACAGACCGCGAGGGCGTTGCCAGCCGACGCGCTACCGCCCGTGCATGCCCACAACGGGAGTCCGCCCCCGGTGAATCGCTGGGCGGACCGGGATCCGGCCGCGGCGGTGCGGCTTGTCGCAGTACGTGCAGCGTTGACGGAGACCGCCGAGCACCACCGGCTGCCGTTGCAGAATCTACTGCAGCCCGACTTGGTGCGCCGGCTGTGCTGGGAGCCCCCTGAGCCGCTGGATGCCGCTGCGGTGGACCGGGAACTTGCCGCCGGTGGGGCACGGCGGTGGCAGCGCGAACTGACCGCACACCCCCTCGCCACGGCACTCAACACAGCCGCCGGGTAGCCCTTCAAGTACCCCCAACCCCGGTCACGTGCGCTGCCAACGACCACCAACCCCGGTTTCGTGGTGATCAAGGTGGTCAAACCACCCGCACCAGCCGTAATGAGCTGGTTCCTAGGCAGCGCGGAGGTACCGGGCGGAGAGGTTGGTGAGCTGATCGACGAGCTCCGTAGCGCCGTGAACACCCGAAGTCGACATCGAGTGCGCCCAGACCGAGGGTCGGTGGCACGCGAGGCGTGAGCCGGACCATGCGGAAGCTGCGCGAGTCGTGGTGATCGAGGCGGCGTTGCCATCGATGAGGCACTCCAGGGGGTCGCGGCCATGACCCCGCTTGGCCGGCTCGGGCAAGCTGGCGCTGTCGCGGACCTGCTCGCGCTGCTCGTGCACCCCGACAGCCAATCGGTCACCGGTCAGAGCATCCGCGCCGATGCCGGCCTCACGTGAACAGGTTGGTAGTCGTTGACAGCGTCCGCGACCGGGGTTGGTAGTCCTTGAAGGGCGCCTAACCGGGGGGCAGGTGCACCGTCACTGCTAGGCCACCGCCGGGGACCGGTTCGGCATGCACGGTGCCACCGTGCGCGGTGACCACAGCGTGCACGATCGACAGGCCCAGCCCCGCACCATCGTGGGAGGTTCGAGCCACTCCCCCTCGGTGGAAGGGCTCGAACAGCGCGGCCACCTTCCCCGGCGCCACCACCTCCCCTGAGCTATTGACCTGCAACGTCGCCCGCTGTCCGGCTCCATCTGTGCAAATCTCCACCCAGCCACCATTGAGGTTATGGCGCACCGCGTTTTCCACCAGGTTGCCGACCACTCGCTCCAGCAGTGCAGGATCACCGACGGTCAAGGCCGGTGCCATCCGCGTCGTCACCCGCAGGCCTCGGTTGCGGGCCTCGGACTCGACGATCCGCAGCGCGGCCGAGGCCATGGTGGCGAGGTCGGCCGGCTCCCGCGCCCGAAGTGTGCTGCCCTCGGTCCGGGCCAACACCAACAGCCCGTCCACCAACTGCTGGGCGCGCAGCGTCGCATCCCGGATCACCATAGCCATGCGGCGCAGTTCGGCCTCGTCTGCGGCGGGATCCGCCAGCGTGACCTCCACCTCGGTGCGCAGGACTGCCAGTGGGGTGCGCAGTTCATGGCTGGCGTTCGCGACGAATCGGCGTTGCGCCTGGAAGGCAGCCTGCAACCGGTCGAGCATCGCGTCGAAGGTGTCAGCGAGCTCGGCCACCTCATCACGGGGCCCGGGCAACCGCAGCCGCTCGTCCAGTGATTCGGCGGACAACCTGCGGGCGGTCGCCGTCACGTCGTGTAGCGGCCGCAGCACCTGACCGGTGATCACCCAAGCCAGCAGCACGGTGGCAGTCACCGCGAGCAGGAAGGCCACCGACCCCACCTCCAGCACGCGTTGCCTGGCCGCCTCCTGCAGCGCGACCCCGAGCCGGTCGCCGGCCACTGGCACGCCGTCGACCTCGACAGTGCTGCCTGGCGGCAAGTCCGGTACCGCGGCTACCACCCCGCCGACCAGTAGCCACCCCAGCCACAACAGCAGCGCACTCACCGCGGCTGAGAGCCCGGTGGCGAGCAAGGTGAGCCGGGCGCGCAGCCCCGGCCCGCGGCGGGGTCTCACCAGGCACCGATCACCAGGCACTCAGCCGGGCGCAGAGTCGGCGCTGGGCACTCGGTAGCCGGAGCCGACCACGGTCTCGATGATGCCCGGCTCGCCCAGCTTTTTCCGCAACGTCATCACGGTCACCCGGACCGTGGTCGTGAACGGGTCGGCGTGTTCGTCCCATACCCGCTCCAGCAGCTCCTCACTGCTGACTACCCCTCCCCCGGCCGAAAGCAGTACCTCGAGCACCCCAAACTCCTTACGAGTGAGGTCGATCGGAGTGCCGGATCGGCTGACGGTGCGCCGGGACGGGTCAAGCAACACGCCCGCGGCGCTGAGGACCGGGGGCACCGCGGGGGTGGCCCGGCGACCCAGCGCACGCAGCCTGGCCACCAACTCGGCGAATGCGAACGGTTTGGCCATGTAGTCGTCGGCACCAAGGGACAGCCCGGCCACCCGGTCAGACACCGTGCCGCTGGCAGTGAGCATCAATACCCGAGTCAGCGCCCCGGAGCCGGTGATCTCGGCGCACAGCTCGTCACCCGACATCCCAGGTAGATCGCGGTCCAGGACCACCACGTCATACCGGGTCACCGCAGCTTTCTCATGGCCACTGTCGCCGTCGTAGGCGACGTCCACGGCCATGCCCTCACGGCGCAAGCCACGAGCGACCGCGTCGGCCAGTGGCTGCTCGTCTTCCACGATCAGAATGCGCACCCCTCAAAGGTGCCATACCACCCGGACGCCGCGGCGACGGCTCACCGCAGGGCCGGGTTCAACTCAGCGCCCGGGGTGTTACCTAAGCGCCGGGCGCCTTGACCGCGGCGGGTTCGCCCATCGAGCCGATCAATCCGGCCGCCCATCCGGTCACCGCCCTGGCGACGTCCTGGGCGGTCAGACCGAGATCCGAGAGCACCTCGTCGCGGGAGCCGTGCTCGAGGAACCGCTGCGGGATACCGAGATCACGAAGTGGCACGTCGAGCTCGGCATCACGCAGCGCAGCGGCCAGCGCCCATCCGAAACCGCCGTGCCGCCCACCATCCTCCAAGCTGACGACCAGCCGATGTCGCCCCGCCATCCGCATCAGCACTCCGGGCACCGGCAGCACCCAGCGCGGGTCGACAACGGTGACGCCGATGCCCTGGTCGGCGAGCCGTTGTGCGGTAGCCACCGCGAGCGTGGCGAATGCGCCGACACCCACCAGCAGGACGTCATTTCCCTCCGCGGGTCCCGGCCGGGCCAGCACGTCGACCCCCTCGACACGTTCCACAGCCGGCACCGACTCGATCACTGCTCCCTTGGGGAAACGCACCGCGGTCGGTCCGTCGTCCACCGCGATCGCCTCGGCGAGCTCTTCTCGCAACGTGTCGGCGTCCCGGGGCGCGGCCACCCGGATTCCCGGCACGATCCCCAGCACCGACAGGTCCCACATGCCGTTGTGGCTGGCACCGTCATCACCGGTGACACCGGCCCGGTCCAGGGTGATGGTGACCGGGGCGCCGAGCAACGCCACGTCCATCAACAGCTGGTCGAACGCGCGGTTGAGGAACGTGGAGTACAGCGCCACCACCGGGTGCAATCCACCCAGGGCCAGCCCTGCCGCCGACGTGACCGCGTGCTGCTCGGCGATGCCGACGTCATAACAGCGGTCCGGGAAACACGTGGCGAAGGCGGCCAGGCCGGTCGGGCCCGGCATTGCCGCGGTGATCGCGATCAGATCCTCGCGCTCACCGGCCAATCTGATCAGCTCCTCGGTAAACACGCTGGTCCAGGAGATACCGGCGGGCGCGATGGGCACCCCGGTCTCCGGATCCATGACCTTCACCTGGTGCATCAGCTCGGCGGCATCCTTCTCCGCGGGTGGGTAGCCGTTGCCCTTGCGCGTCACCGCATGCACGATCACCGGTCCGCCGAAGTCCTTGGCGCGGCGCAAGGCGGACTCCATGGCCTGCATGTCATGCCCGTCCACCGGACCCAGATACTTAAGCCCCAAGTCCTCGAAGAGGATCTGGGGCGTCAGGGCGTCCTTGAGACCCCGCTTGGCCGCGTGTAGACCGGCATAGATCGCCCGGCCCACCACCGGAGTGCGCTGCAGGGCCTGCTTGCCGCTGCGCAAAACCCGCTCGTAGCCCGGCTGCAGCCGAAGCGTGGAGAGGTGATCGGCCAGTCCCCCGATGGTCGGTGAGTAGGAGCGGCCGTTGTCGTTGACCACGATGACCACCGACCGGTCCTGGCCGGCGGCGATGTTGTTCAGCGCCTCCCAGCACATCCCACCGGTCAGCGCGCCGTCACCGACCACCACGACGACGTGCCGACGCGGGTGGGCGCGGTGGTCACCGTGCGGCTTGCCACCGTGGGCGAATGCTTTTGCCAGCCCGTCGGCATAAGACAACGCGGCCGATGCGTGACTGGACTCGATCCAGTCGTGCTCGCTCTCCGCGCGGCAGGGGTAACCGGACAAGCCACCCCGCTTGCGCAACCGGTCGAAACCCTCGATCCGACCAGTGAGGATCTTGTGCACATACGCCTGGTGGCCGGTGTCGAAAAGCACCGGGTCGTGCGGGGAGTCGAACACTCGATGCACCGCGAGGGTGAGCTCCACCACACCGAGGTTGGAGCCCAGATGCCCTCCGGTGCGGGACACCTTGTCGACGAGGAAGGTGCGGATCTCGGAGGCCAACTGGGTCAGCGCGTCCGCATCGAGGTCCTTGACGTCCTGCGGGCTGCGCACCGACTGCAACAGGCTCACCGATCCCCAATCTACCGATCCCCCGATCTACGGACGGCCCAGTCTACGGAGAAGGCCTCAGCGGGCCAGTGCGGCTACGCATTCGACGTGGTGAGTCATCGGGAACGCGTCCAGTGCCCGAACCTCCAGCAGCCGGTAACCGCTCTGGAGATAGGCCGCAATGTCACGCGCCAGCGCCGCCGGGTCACAGGCCACCTGCACGATGCGGGCGGGCCCACGGTTGGCCACCGCTGCTGCCACCTTCCGGCCTGCCCCACGCCGGGGCGGGTCGAGCACCACCACGTCCGGACGTCCAGGCAGGTGATCCAGCGCCCGCTCCACCCGGCTGGCGACGAAATGCACCTGCGCAAGGTCGGTCAGCGCCGCCGCGCCGTCCGCCACTGCACGCCGAGAGGCCTCCACGACCGTCACCGAGCCGGTCGGTCCGACCTGACCGGCGAGAACGGAGGCGAACAGGCCTATCCCGCCATAGAGGTCCCACGCCGTGCCTCCAAGCGGGGCCGCCGCCCACTGTTCGACCAGTGCCGCCAGCGCATCGGCCGCAGCGGGGTGTACCTGCCAGAAGCCGTGCGCGGACAGCTCCCAGCGTCGACCGGCGGCATGCCGTGCAACGCGCCCGGTGCCGCGACGCTGTGTGGGCGGCCGACCGGGCCGCAACTCCGCTACCTGGATCTGCTCGGAATCATCGGCGACCACCTCAAGCTCGCCGCCCGGGGGCCAGCGACGAGACAACACCGGATCCAGGGAGCCCGGCATCGCCAGCGGGCAGACCGGCACCGGCAGCACCGTATGGCTGCGGTGCTGGCGGAAACCGGCTTGTCCGGCGTCGTTCACCGCGAGCCGAGTACGGGTCCGCCAGCCCAGCGCGCCACCGGGCAGCTCCTGCACCACCACCGCGACATCCAGCCCGGCGACCCTGCGCAGCTGCTCGGCCACCACGTACCCTTTGAGCCGGCGCTGCATCTGTGGGTCGACATGCTGGAAGTCACAGCCGCCACAGCCGCCGGGTCCCGATGCCGGACACGGCGGCGGCACCCGGCCGGCCACCGGTTCGAGTACTGCCACCGCGTCGGCCCGGCAGAAGGACCCACCGCGATCCTCGGTGACCACCGCGCGGACCCGCTCCCCCGGTAACGCGTGTCGGACGAACACCACTCGGCCCTCGTGGCGGGCCACGCAGAATCCACCATGGCCGACCGGTCCCACCGTGAGCTCTATTTCGACGGGAATCACGGCCGGTCGACCTGCCGTGGCTGCGGCTTGGTTGCCCTGTCGCCGACCGCCGTACCGTCAGCTGCCCCGTCTGCAGGGACACCGTCGCCTGGGACACCGTCGGCTGGGGTGGCTCCTGAGGTGCCGGCGGGACCGGTGTCCAAGCCCCAGCGCACCGCTCCGGGGGCCAGCTCCTCACGCTGGACAAGGCGCGCTGACGAGCGCAGTTGCCAGGGCACGCTGGTCACCATCACACGGGGTTCGAACAGCAGGCGTCCCTTGATCCGCAGCGCGCTCTGGTTGTGCAGGATCTGCTCCCACCAGTGGCCCACGACGTATTCCGGGATGAACACCGTGACCACGCTACGGGGGTTGTCCGAGCGGACCCGCTTGACGTAGTCGATCACCGGCTTGGTGATCTCCCGGTAGGGTGACTCGACCACCGTGAGCGGCACCGGCAGCCCCCGCGCCTCCCAATCCGCGACCAGCCCTTGGGTACTCGCCTCGTCGACGTTGACGGTGACCGCCTCGAGGACGTCGGGACGGGTTGCGCGGGCGTAGGCCAGCGCCCGCAGGGTCGGCAGGTGCACGGTGGACACCAGCACGATCGCGTGGTTGCGCGAGGGCAGCACGGTATCGGCCTCCTGCGGCACCAACTCGGCGACCACCCGGTCGTAGTGCTTCTGGATCGCCCGCATCAGCAGGAAGATCACCACCATGGCCGTGATCGCGATCCAGGCGCCCTCAGTGAACTTGGTGACCAGCACCACCACCAGTACTGAGCCAGTCATCACCAAACCAAGCACGTTGATCGCCTGGGAGCGTCGGATCCGGCGACGCTCCATTGGATCGGGCCCATTGGTCAGCAGCCGGTTCCAGTGCCGCACCATGCCGGTCTGGCTCAGCGTGAACGAGACGAACACCCCGACGATGTAGAGGTGAATCAGCTGGGTGACCTCAGCATCGAACGCGACCACCAGGACGATCGCCGCACCGGCCAGAAAGACGATGCCGTTGGAGAAGGCCAACCGATCGCCGCGAGTGTGCAGCTGGCGGGGCAGGTAGCGGTCCTGGGCGAGGATCGAGGCCAACACCGGGAAGCCGTTGAACGCGGTGTTGGCGGCCAGCACCAGGATCAGCGCGGTAACCACGGTGATGAAGTAGAACGCCACCGGGAAGCCATCGAACACCGCCTGGGCTATCTGCGCCACCATCGTCTTCTGCTCGTACCCGGTGGGCGCGCCGACCAGCTGACCGGCCGGATCGTCGGCCATCTTCACGTCGGCGAGCTGGGCGAGCAGGATCAGGCCCATCAACATGGTCACCGAGATGCTGCCGAGCAGCAACAGTGTGGTGGCTGCGTTGCGGGACTTCGGTTTCTTGAACGCCGGTACCCCATTGCTGATCGCCTCCACGCCGGTGAGCGCGGCGCAACCGGACGAGAACGCCCGCAGAACCAGGAATATCAGCGCGAGACCGACGAGCTGGTCGCCCTCGGCGCGCAGCTCGAACTCGGCTGACTCGGCGCGGAGCTGCTCGCCGAACAGCAGCACCCGGATGAACCCCCAGGCGAGCATAGCGAAGATACCGATCATGAATGCGTAGGTGGGGATGGCGAACGCCGTGCCAGACTCCCGGATCCCCCGCAGATTCGCCGCAGTGAGCACGATGATCGCGACGACCGCGAAGGCCACCTTGTGAGTGGCGACGAAAGGCACCGCGGAACCGATGTTCGACGCCGCCGAAGAGATCGATACCGCGACGGTGAGGACATAGTCGACCAGCAGTGCACTGGCCACCACGAGCCCTGCCGAACGGCCCAGGTTCACCGTCGCGACCTCGTAGTCCCCCCCGCCCGATGGGTAAGCCCGCACGTTTTGCCGGTAACTGGTGACCACGACCAGCATCACGACAGCCACGGCGAGCCCAACCCACGGCGTGAACGCATATGCCGAGATCCCCGCGATGGACAGCACCAGGAAGAGCTCCTCCGGGGCGTAGGCCACCGAGGACAGCGCATCCGAAGCGAAGACCGGCAGCGCGATGCGCTTGGGCAGCAGCGTGTCGCTGAGCCGTTCGCTGCGGAACGGCCTGCCGACGAGGATCCGTTTGACCGCAGTGGCGAACTTCGACACGCAGAGAGCCTACGGCTGGCGCGGCGGCCCTCCAGCGGCGCGGCGGCGCCATCGGCGATACCGTTTCCCCGCAACCCTCGACCCGGGAGTGAGCGCGTGCACATCGTGATCATGGGTTGTGGCCGGGTAGGTGCCGGTCTGGCCCTGGCATTGGAACGTCTTGACCACGATGTGGCGGTGATCGACCAGAATCTGCAGGCCTTTCGCAGACTTGGTGCCGAGTTCCACGGCCAGCAGGTTCGCGGCATCGGCTTCGACCGCCAGGTGCTTATCGAGGCGGGAATCGAGCGGGCGGGGGCGTTCGCCGCGGTGTCCTCCGGCGACAACTCCAACATCATCTCCGCTCGGGTGGCCCGGGAAACGTTCGGGGTAGCGCACGTCGTTGCTCGGATCTACGACCCCAAGCGGGCCGCCGTCTACGAGCGTCTCGGCATCCATACGGTGGCGACCGTGCCCTGGACCACCGACCGTTTCCTGCGCATGCTGCTGCCCGAGGGCGTGGCGTCTGCGTGGCGCGACCCTTCGGGCACGGTGGCAGTGCTGCAACTGCCGCTGCACGAAAGGTGGGCCGGGAGCAGCGTGCGCGACCTGGAGGAACACACCGGCGCGCGGATCGCGTTCATCGTCCGGTTCGGCACTGCAGTGCTGCCCGGTCAGGAGACCCTGCTGCAGGCCGACGACCAGGTCTACGCGGCCGCGGTCTCCGGCACCGTCACCGAAGTCACCACCGCGGCAGCCGCCGCGCCCCCCAACGACTAACTCCCCCAACTAACTCCAATGATCGGGAGCCGTCATGCGCGTGACCATCGCCGGAGCTGGCGCAGTCGGCCGGTCGATCGCGACCGAACTGCTCGATTTCGGCCACCAGGTGATGCTCATCGAGCGAGACATTCATCAGCTCGACCCGCCCGAGGTGGCGGCCGCCGAATGGGTACTCGCCGACGCCTGCGAGCTTGCCTCCCTGGAGGAGGCCGGGCTGGAGCGCTCCGATGCGGTGATCGCGGCGACCGGCGACGACAAGGTCAATCTGGTGGTCTCGTTACTGGCCAAGACAGAGTTCGCGGTGCGCCGTGTCGTGGCCCGGGTGAACGACCCGCGCAACGAGTGGCTGTTCACCGAGGCCTGGGGGGTGGACGTGGCGGTGTCGACGCCGCGGATGCTCGCCGCAATGGTCGAGGAAGCGGTCAGCGTGGGCGATCTGGTGCGGCTGATGACGCTGCGGCAGGGGCAGGCCAACCTGGTCGAGGTCACGTTGCCCGCGGATACCCCGCTGGCCGGGCACCCGGTACGGCAGCTTCAGCTGCCTGCTGATGCTGCGCTGGTCACCATCCTGCGCGGGGGCCGGGTGATCGTCCCGCAGGGTGACGATCCACTTGAGGGTGGTGACGAACTGCTGTTCGTCGCCGCCGCCGACGTCGAGCCCGAGGTACGCGCGGCGCTACGCCGTCTCCCGTCCTAACCGGCTGGCCTGGGTCGAACGTTGGTCCCGGCGGATCGCCCAGATGGTGACCAATGCGGCCACGGCGGTCAGCGGCAGACCCATCGCCAGCCGGGCCACGCCGAGCCAGGCGATCTCCTGCATGTTGTACAGCCAGCGCTGCACTCCGAAGCGGGCCAGAAAGAAAACTGCCCACACCACGGTCGCCACATCGAAGCCGAACCGGACGCGGCGGTCGCTGCGCCAGCCGTATCCGGAGCCGTTGAGCACCGACCACAGCACGCCGACCAGCGGACGACGCACCACCACCGACACCACCAACGCCAGCCCTGCGACCAGGCTGTACCAGATGCCGTAGAGGAAGAATCCCCGTGCCTCCCCGGTTTGGTAGGCGATGAAGGCGCAGACGGCCACCCCGAGGATGCCGGACACGGCCGGCTGGAGAGGTTCCCGGCGGACCAGTCGCCACACCCCTACCACCATCGCGGCACCCAGCGACGCCCAGATCGCCGGTTGTAGTCCGATCAGCGGGTTCACCGCGACGAAAATCACCACCGGCACCACGGAAGACACCAAACCGCCAACCCCGCCCAGCTGTTCGAGCAGGGTGGGCGGACGCGAGGGTCCCGGGGTGGTCGGATGTTCGGGCGGCGGAACGGCCGGACTCATGAACTCCGCTGCAGCTCGTAGTAGGGGTTGTAGAGCACCTTCCGGCCGTCCCGAACGGCGATCCGACCGGATGCCCGAACAGTGCGCCCGGGCTCGATGCCGGGGATTCGACGCCGCCCCAGCCACACCAGGGTAATACCCTCCGAACCGTCGAACAGCTCGGCCTCCAGGGTAGCCACGGCCGCTCGGGGACAGTGCTCGACGCTGCGCAGCCGGCCCAGGACGGTGACGGCCTCCCCAGACGTGCAGTCGCAGGCGCGCCGGGCACCGGCCTGCTCAACGCGCCGGGACAGGTCGTCGGCGTCAAGTTCGGAAGTATCGGTGGTCAGGCGGCGGACCAGCCGCCGCCAATAGCCGGGAGCCGCACCGCTCATGTCGATCTCCGACCGCGATCGCGGGTACCCCGACGGACCCGCTCGAACGCCAGGATAGTCTGACGCCGGCACAATTCCCGCTCGTCGAAGTCGATATCGCCCCATTGGTGCGGTCAGCTCTGCCGGGCACTTCCCCCATCGCCAACGGTGGCGGCATCGTCGGGCCCCACATTGGCCTGCTTGAGCTGCTCGGCGAGTGGCCCGGGCAGCTGCAGCGGCAGCGGGCTGCGCACCGGCAGCGGTTCCGGACCACGCACCACCACAGCCTCGCGGACAACTTCGCGCAGCAACGCGGTCCGGGCTTCGGCATGCTCGGCGGGCCCGACCGCGACGCCGCGCAGCATCCACCGCGGCCCGTCCACTGCCAGGAAGCGCAGCACTCCCTGTGCGGTGACCGCCTCGATCTCCTCGCCCCACTCACCAGCCGCCCGCCCGACCCGTGCACCGTCGGCCCGCAGCCGGGCCACCAGCTCCCTGCAGACCTCGCGCCACAGCCCACCGCTGCGCGGGGCGGCGAAGGGGGTAAGCGTGACCTGCCCCACCCCGGTCATCAGGTGTACCGCCCGCACCGGACCGGAGCTGTCCACCTCCACCTGGAGTTGGGCGCCCTGGGGTACCGGCAGGCGCAGCGAACCGAGATCCAGCCTGACCCGGCCGTCATTGGGCGCCTCGGCGACGTCGTAGGGGCCCACGGTCGCCAACTGTTCATCGGGGACCGTCTCCGGCCCCCCGTCGACGGCCGGTTCACCGCGACGCTTCGGCTGTGCTCTGGCTGGGGCCCTGGTGCGACGTCCAAACACTGCTCAGCACTCTCCTTGATGCGTGGTTCCCGTCGAGCCGTAACCGCCGGTCCCCCGGGGCGAGCCCGGTAGTGCGGTCACCTCGCGAAAGGCGGCATACTCGACCCGTTGCACGACCAGTTGCGCGATACGGTCCATCCGGTGCAGCACCACAGGCTCGCGCAGGTCGTGGTTGACCAGGCAGACCCGCAGTTCGCCGCGATAACCAGCGTCAATCGTGCCAGGTGCGTTCACCACCCCCAACCCCGCCTGCGCCGCCAGCCCGGACCGCGGGTGAACGAATGCCGCATATCCCGCGGGCAAGGCGATCGCGATGCCGGTACCCACCACGGCCCGCTCCCCTGGTGGCAGGACCAGGTCCTGAGTGGTCACCAGATCGGCTCCGGCGTCGTTGGCATGGGAGTATCGGGGCACCGGCACGTCCGGATCCAGCCGGATCAGCAGTACCTCAAGTCTGAACGTCTCGGCCGAGCACACGTCCGGCGAGACTACCCTCGGTCCGGTGTCCGTTCGTCGCGCCCAGGATCGGAAACCGCCCGACACCGAGCCGGTCTTCGATGAACGCCTCACGGTGCCGTGGTGGTGGTGGCCGCTGGGGTTGGGAGTGGCCGCACTGCTCGCCGCTGAGGTACATATGGGGTATCCAGGAGTGCGGGCCTGGCTGCCGTATCTGCTCACCGTGCCGCTGGCCGGTGCGGTGCTGATCCGGTGGGGGCGCCAACGGGTTCGGCTTTCCGGCGGCGATTTGCAGGTCGGCCCGGCGCACGTGCCCGTCCGCCATCTGGGGAAAGTCGAGGTGATCCAGCCGAGCGCCAAGCGACGCGCGCTCGGCCCCGATCTGGACCCAGCGGCGTTCGTGCTGCACAGCGCCTGGATAGGACCGGTGCTGCGGATCGAACTCACCGATCCGCAGGACCCCACCCCTTATTGGATCTTCAGCGTGCGGCGCGCCGAGGAACTCGCTGCACTGCTGCGGACCAGCACCGACGAGGTGCCGCACAACCCCGATGGGCACCCCTGAACGCTTCCCCGACCGCTGAACTCCTGCGCCTAGCGCCTCACGCGGCGCAATCCCGGCACATCATCCGCCCGCTGCGATGATCGGCCAGCCTGCTGCGATGATGCACAAGGAAGCAGCTGGAACAGGTGAACTCGTCAGCCTGCTTGGGCAATACCCGGACGGTCAACTCCTCGCCGGACAGGTCGGCGCCAGGCAACTCGAAGTTCTCCGCGGACTCGGACTCGTCGACGTCGACTGCACCCGACTGAGCCTCGTTGCGTCTGGCCTTCAGCTC
Organism: Actinomycetota bacterium; assembly: GCA_030862525.1. GTDB lineage: Bacteria > Actinomycetota > Actinomycetes > Mycobacteriales > Pseudonocardiaceae. The sequence continues at coordinate 25,024 of JALZDN010000013.1, forward strand.
CTCCAACGAGTCCTCGGTAAGCTCATCAGTCTCGCTCCGCCGTGGAGCGTCGTAGTCGGTCGCCATGATCTTCCCACCCCTGAGTCGTACGGATCGTGCCGCAGCACAACGCACAGGAACGGTGATTTGTGCCCGAGACGTTGGTCACACTGCGACGCTGCGGATGCGACCCTGGCGCGCCTACCTTGGTTTCGTGCTAGTCCTCGGTGGCGCCAGAGCGGCGAGAGAGTAGCTCACCGATCAGCGCAGGTGCGCGGAATTCCCCGGCGTGTCCCGTGGGCAGTGTCATACCCGTTACTCCAGCGCGTGGCGTCCGAGTGGGCGAAGCGCACCTCGGACACGCGTATCCGGCTGCGCTGAGCCCGGCCTGCCCCTACCCTCGGGTTGTAGTGCCTGGGTAGGGAGGTGGAGCCATGGCTGCGGTGGACACCTCCCGGTTGCGGCGGCCGAGGCGATATCGCACCCGCAAGCCGATGCGCGCAGTGTTGCTGGCGCTGGTCCTCATTACGGTGGCTGGGCTGACCTGGGCCATCGTGCTTCGGCCGGATCCGACCGCAGGCGGCTGCCAGGTTGCCGCCGAGGCGACTGGTGGTGCGATCACCCCGGGCGAGCGACTCGATGTCGACGGCTTGGACGGGGTATTGCCTGCGCCGCCCCAGCAGGTGCGGGTGCAGGTACTCAACGCCAGCGGCGAGCGCGGCGAGGCAGCCATCGTCGGCGGCGGGCTGTCCGAGCTCGGGTTTGCGCCCACCAGCAGGCCAGCGAATGATCCAGTGCATCCCGCCTTCGATCTGCTCTGCTACGGGGAGATCCGTTTCGGCGTCGCCGGACAGACCGCGGCCCGGACGTTGAGCTTGGCGCTACCGTGCGCTGAGCTCGTCCGTGACGCCCGTCCAGACTCAATGGTCGACCTGGCGCTGGGCACGAAGTTCACCGCACTGCAGCCCAATACCGCGGCCCGCGCGGCCTTACAGCGCTTGGGCCAGCTCGGGTCGCCTCCGCTGGTCGAGTCCTCCCAAGGCGGCCTCGCTGCCCAGGCGGCACCGCCAGCGACACCCTTGGTGGCGCCGATCCTGCTGAGCCAGGCTCGTCAGGTGACGTGCTGACACCGTCAAACCTCGTCGGCACCGCACTGCATCACCAGCTCCCCCAGCGCGTCAGCGATACCCGGTGCCGCGGCCAGCACCAGATCCGATCCCGGTGGGGGCAGCCGAACCACCGCGCCGGCCTCAGCTGCGATCAACGCACCGGCCGCCCAGTCCCAGCGCTGCAGCCCGTGCTCGACGAAACCGTCCAACCACCCTGACGCGACTGAGCACAGATCCAGCGCAGCAGATCCGGCGCGACGCAGGTCGCGAACCTTCGGCAGCATGCCGGCTACCATCGTCGCCTGCCGGGCCCGACGCTGCGATCGGTAGGAAAACCCAGTGCCGATCAGGGACAGCTCCAGCTGGGTGGCCTCGCTGACCCGCAACGCGGCTCCATCGCAGTGCGCGCCGCGGCCGCGGGCCGCGCTCCACAGCCGGCCATCGGCGGGCTGCCCCACCGCGGCCGCCAGAGACTGCCCGTCCCGCTGTACAGCCACCGAAACCCCGTACCAGGGCAACCCATAGAGATAGTTCACCGTGCCGTCGATGGGATCGACCACCCAGCACAGGTCTCCCGCCGGCGTGGCGGCGCCCCCTTCCTCCTCGCCCAGTACCGGCTCACCGGGCCGCCACTGTGCAAGCAGCCGCCGGGCCAGCCGCTCCGCCGCAGTGTCGGCAGCGGTGACCACGTCAGTGATGCTGCTCTTGGTGTCCACGTGCCCGGGCCCAGCGGCCCGCATCCCGACGACCAGGTCGCCGACCTGCTGCACCACCGCCACCGCCGTGGCACGCAGCTGTTCGACATCGTCCCCGCGCTCGCTGCGCATCCAGCCATCCGACCACACCCTGATTGACGAGTCCGGGCTAGGGTCGAATCCGATCGGCGTCGGATCCGCGATGCGGTCCGAGCGCGGATCAGGAGAGGACGCGGATGGCCAGGACTTCCGGATTCGGGGTGGACGTCGGCGGATCCGGTGTCAAGGGCTGCACTGTGGACCTGCGCACCGGGTCACTGGACGACGAGCGAATGCGCATTCCCACCCCGCAGCCCTCCACCCCGGAGGCGGTGGCCGAGGTCGTCGCCACCATCACCGGCGAGTTCGGCTGGCAGGGCCCGATGGGAGTCACCCTGCCCTGTGTCCTCAAGAACGGCATCGCACTCACCGCGGCCAACGTGGATCAGTCATGGAAGGGCACCGACGCGGCCAGTCTGTTCTCCGATTACTGCCGGGTACCGGTGGTAGTCCTCAACGACGCCGACGCGGCCGGCCTGGCCGAGATGCGCTTCGGCGCAGGGCGCGACCATGACGGTGTGGTTCTGCTGGTCACGTTCGGCACCGGTATCGGCAGTGCCCTGTTCCTCGATGGGGAGCTGGTGCCCAACACCGAACTAGGTCACCTCCAGGTCGACGGTACCGACGCCGAGGACCGCGCCGCCGCTTCGGCCCGCAACGACGAAGCGCTGTCCTGGCCGGATTGGGCGACCCGCGTATCTCGCTACCTGCAGGTTCTGGAGGATCTGATCTGGCCCGATCTGATCATCACGGGCGGGGGGGTCAGCAGGAAGGCCGACAAGTGGTTGCCGCTGGTGCAGTGCCGGACCCCGGTGATAGCGGCGGCATTGCGCAACGACGCCGGTATCGTCGGTGCCGCCGCGGCCGCCGCGGAAGGGCGCGTGCGATGACTGCTGCACGCTGGGTCCAAAGGCGCTCGGGTCCAAAGGCGCTGAATCCACACTGCTGGGGTCTGCTCTGCGGGGCTGCCAGTGGCGATCAGCGTCGTTACAATACAGAGTCGTTACAATGGAACACGGCATCGTCCCCGAGCACGCTGGATGGCACCGCCGGAGTCCGGCAGACCTCAATGGTTCCGGCACTCGCTCCAGTGATGAGCTCGCCGACGGAAGCCCGAATTCTCCACCAGCTTCTCTAACAGCGCCCGAACACCGACCGTCTCGAAAGGCCGTCCGTGGCAGCCGCAGAACCCGCATCCCGTCGCGCCACCGCCTCGAAGTCTGCGACCTCGAAGTCGGGGGCGGCTGAAGCGCCCTCCTCCCGTAACGGCACAGCCAGTGACGCCGACCTGGCCGCCGTTGCGCCCGGCTCCACAAACAAAGAGGCAACCGCCGCGACGACCCGGCCGAAAGGCACCCGCAGCGGCGTGGCTCGGACGCGTCCGAAAGCCCTCAGCGGCACCGCCAAGGCTGTCCCGAAACCCGCCGACGTGGTCGAATCCGGCGTCGATGTCGTGCCCGAGATCGAGGAAACCACCGACATCGAGAGCGGTCCTGCTGCCGAGGACCTGGTCGAGGTTGAAGTCGAAGTCGAAGAGATCACCGTGGAGGCCGAGCCGGAGGCGCCGAGTGGTCCGGGTGCGGAGGACTTCGTCTGGGACGAGGAGGAGTCCGAGGCGCTGCGGCAGGCCCGCAAGGACGCCGAGCTCACCGCGTCGGCCGACTCGGTGCGGGCGTATCTCAAGCAGATCGGCAAGGTGGCGTTGCTCAACGCCGAGGAGGAGGTGGAGCTCGCCAAGCGCATCGAGGCCGGTCTCTACGCCGCCGAGCGGGTGCGCAGGACCGACGACGTCACCGAGAAGCTGTCTTCGCAACTGCGCCGGGACCTGCGCTGGATCGTTCGCGACGGCGAGCGCGCCAAAAACCACCTGCTGGAAGCCAACCTTCGGTTAGTCGTGTCGCTGGCCAAGCGCTACACCGGGCGCGGCATGGCCTTTTTGGACCTGATTCAGGAGGGCAACCTGGGTCTGATCCGTGCGGTGGAGAAGTTCGACTACACCAAGGGTTATAAGTTCTCCACCTACGCCACCTGGTGGATCCGCCAGGCCATCACCCGCGCGATGGCCGATCAGGCCC
>JALZDN010000039.1 GCA_030862525.1 Actinomycetota bacterium
GCCCTGCAGCAGCTCGCTGGCGAGAGCTCCTGCAGGGCCGCGCGATTCCGGCCGAGATCCTGGCCGCAGCGCCCAAGGACCCCAGCCGGCACGATCCCGCCCGCTTTGTGCCGCCTGCGACACCGGAGGACACGCCGTCGCGCCGTGCGGCGCTGCAGCTGCTCGGTCCCGACGCCGCAACCGTGCTCGACGTCGGGTGCGGGGCTGGTGCCGCGGGGCTCGCGCTGGTGCCCATGGTCTCCCACCTCACCGGGGTAGATCACGCCGACGACATGCTGCGCGCATTCGAGCGGGCCTGCACCGAGCACGGGGTGGCGCACCGCAGCGTGCATGGCCCGTGGCCGGAGGTCGCTGCGCAAGCAGGTGTCGCCGAGGTCGTGGTCAGTCATCACGTGGGGTACAACACCCTGGATTTAGGCCCGTTCGTCACTGCGTTGAGCGCCGCCGCCCGAGGCGGGGTTGTCATCGAGCTGCACGCCGTGCATCCGGGTGCTTGGCTGGACCCGTTGTGGGCGCACTTCCATGGGTTGCACCGGCCACCACCCGCTACCGCGGACGATGTGCTGGCCGTGCTTGCCGAAGTGGGGATACACCCCGAGGTCCAGCGCTGGACCCGGCCCGCTCAGCCGCGCAACCCCGAGGCGGAGGTCACCTTCTCGCTGCGCAGGCTATGCCTGCCTGTGCAGCACCGGGACGAGGTCGCCGAGGCGGTGGCGAAACTCGGGCCACGCCACCGCGAACTGGTCACACTCTCCTGGTCCGGTTGACCCGCGAGGCGCCGAGACGATCCGGGGGGACAAACCGGCCGTGAGTGGGGTGGAGGGCGCGCTCGGGGCGGGAGCGGCGGTGTTGCTCCTGGCTGTGCTCGCCGTGCGGGTCTCCTCCCGGCTCGGACTGCCATCGCTGCTGCTCTATCTCGGTATCGGTGTGTTGATCGGCGAGGCCGGTCTGGGGATCCAGTTCTCGAATGCGCCACTCACCGCCACGCTGGGCATCGCGGGCTTGGTACTGATCCTGGCACAGGGCGGTCTCACCACCCGGTTGTCGATGATCCGCCCGGCTATACGCTCGGGGATCGCGCTGTCCACCGTGGCCGTGGCAGCGAGCATCGCCATCACCGGCTCGGCACTGCACCTGCTGCTGGGCCTGGACTGGCGTACAGCGCTGCTGTGGGGCGCGGTGCTGTCCTCGACCGATGCGGCGGCAGTCTTCAGCGTGTTGCGGACGCTGAAGGTGCTGCCCCGGCTGGCGGGTGCGCTCGAGCTGGAATCGGGCATCAATGACGCCCCGGTCTACATCGTGGTGGTGCTGCTCGCGGCGGGTGATCCGCTGCGCTGGTGGACGCCCCTGCTTGTCGGTTACGAGTTGCTCGTGGGGGCGGTGGTGGGGGCTGCGTTGGGCATCGCGGGAGCATGGGTGCTGCGTCGCGCGGCGTTGCCCGCGACGGGTCTGTACCCGCTGGCGGCCATTGCAGTCTGCGTGCTCGCTTTCGCCGCTGGGCAGGGTCTGCACGCCTCGGGCTTCCTGGCGACCTACGTGGCCGGGCTGGTGCTCGGCAACTCTCGCCTTCCGCACCGCGGTGACACCCTCTCATTCGCCGAAGGACTCGGCTGGCTCGCTGAGATCAGCCTGTTCGTGCTGCTGGGCCTCTACGTCTCGCCGGCCCGGCTACCCGATGCGGTGGTTCCCGCGCTGGTCGTCGGGGCGGTGCTGATCGTGCTGGCGCGTCCGTTGTCGGTGGCACTCGCCTTGACACCATTGCGGGTGCCCTGGCGGGAGCAGGTTTTCCTGGCGTGGTCGGGGCTGCGGGGCGTGGTACCGATCGTGCTGGCGCTGATTGCGCTCACCATGGGCTTCCCGGGCTCCGAGCGGCTGGCGGACGTGGTGTTCGTTCTGGTCGTGCTGCTGACGGTGGTGCAGGGCGTCACGCTGCCCTTGGTCGTTCGGTGGCTGGGGCTGTCCCAGCCAGAGCAGGGCAGCGAGATTCAGGTCGACTTTGCCCCGCTGGACCAGTTGGACGCCGAACTACTGCAGATTCGGGTACCCCGCCCCTCGCGGCTGCACGGCGTCTACCTCTCCGAGCTGCGGCTACCCCCCGGGACGATGGTCAGCCTGGTGGTGCGTGACGGCGTGGTGTTCACCCCCCAGCCGACCACCCGGCTGGAGGAGGGCGACCAGATGCTGGTCGTCACCACGGTCGGCAACCGGGATCAGGCCGAGCGACGGATTCGGGCATTACATCGGGCCGGCCGGCTGGCTCAGTGGCGGGGGGAGACCGGCGCCTGATCGGCCTTCGGCGGACCGGTCACAATGGGCGACGTGAACTCATCTCAGCACGGCGGGGCAGCGGCCGCCGGCGACCGGCACATCCCCGGGGTGTCACCAGGACGCCGCCGGACCGGTCTGCTGGCCACCACCGCTGCTGGCACGCTGCTACTGGACGTGCTGAGCAAGATCGTTGTGGTGGCCATCCTGGAGGGTCACCCTCCGGTGGAGTTGTTGGGCGGTGGCCTGTACCTCGTCGTTTACCGCAACGCAGGTGCAGCGTTCTCGATGGCGACCGGGCTGACCTGGTTGCTGTCGCTGATAGCCCTGGGGGTTGTGGCGGTGATCATCCGCCTGGCGCCCCGGCTGCGTTCGACCGGCTGGGCCTTCGGGCTCGGCCTAGTGCTGGGTGGAGCGCTGGGCAACCTGCTGGACCGGCTGCTGCGCGCCCCTGGCCCGCTGCGCGGGCACGTGGTGGACTTCCTGTCGTTGTTGGCACCAGACGGCAGCGTGTGGCCGGTGTTCAACGTTGCGGATTCAGCGATCGTGTGTGGTGGCGTGGCGCTGGTCCTGCTCGCCGCCACCGGTCGGGACTTCGACGGCAGCCGCAGCCCGCGACGGTCCGGCGGTCGGAGCACCGGTGCCTGAAGTGAGTGACAAGATGGGCCCACCAGTGAGTGACAGGATGAGCCCACCAATGACTACTGTCCGGACGTTGCCGGTGCCCGATGGGCTCGACGGCATGCGGGTGGACGCCGGGCTGGCGCGGCTACTGGGCCTGTCCCGCACGGTGGTGGTCGGACTCACCGAGGCCGGTGCGGTCTTGGTCGACGGGAGCCGAGTCAGCAAGTCGGACCGCCTGGCCACCGGTACCTGGCTCGAGGTGACCCTGCCCCAGCCGCAGCAGCCCCAGGAACTGATGGAGCCGGTGGCAGGGCTACGGGTGTTGCACGATGACGACGACCTGGTGGTGGTGGACAAGCCGGTCGGAGTGGCCGCGCACCCGAGCCCCGGCTGGGTGGGGCCGACCGTGCTCGGTGGTCTCGCCGCGGCCGGCATTCAGGTGGCCACTTCCGGTGCGGCCGAGCGCCAGGGTGTGGTGCACCGGCTGGACGTCGGTACCAGCGGTTTGATGGTGATCGCCAAGTCCGAGCGCGGCTACTCGGCGCTGAAGCGGGCATTCCGGGATCGAACCGTCGCCAAGCACTATCGGGCGTTGGTACAGGGCCATCCGGATCCCACCCGGGGCACCGTCGACGCCCCGATCGACCGGCACCCTAAGCACGACTGGCGATTTGCGGTGGTGGCTGGGGGCAAACCTTCGGTGACGCACTACCAGGTGACCGAAGCCTTCCGAGCCGCATCGCTGTGTGACGTCACTCTGGAGACCGGTCGCACTCACCAGATTCGGGTGCACTTCGCCGCGTTGCGGCACCCGTGTTGTGGGGACCTTACCTATGGTGCGGATCCCGCGCTGGCGCAACGGCTCGGGTTGGAGAGGCAGTGGCTGCACGCCGCGCGGCTGGGCTTCCCGCATCCCGCTGACGATCACCGGGTGGAATTCACCAGCCCGGATCCCGACGATCTGCGCCGTGCGTTGGACGTGCTGGCCACCGAGGTTTAGCGGATGCCGCGGCGGACCCGCTGGGCGGTGTTGGCAGTGCTGTTGGCGGCCCTTGGCCTCGCGGTTGTGGTTGCGGGACGGCCGGGCGAACCGTTGTCGGTTACCGACGTGCAGCGGCTTGGGCCTGAGGCCGGTGAACCGGTCGCGGATTACCTGCGGCGGGCCGGTGCGTCGCTGCCGGCTGCAGAGTCTGGATCGGTCTGGGCGCTGGTGCAGCTGGAGGGTTACCTCAAGCCTGGGCGCGCCGCTGAGCTGGCTCAGGGCGTTCGGCTCTCGCGGGTGGTGCTTCGCGTTCCGCTGCCGCGGGTGCAGACCGCGTTGATCACCCGTGATCTGCCCGGACAGCGACCGGTGGCGGAGCTCACGGAGGCTCTGCAGTCTGCGGCGCAGGACCGCACCGCCGTTGCGGTCCGGGAGGTGCCGGGCGGGCGGCCTGCAGCCGTCGCCGCCGCCGAGGCCACTCAGCTACGTGCTCGCTGCGCCTGCGTGCTGGCGTTTCTGGTGTTCGGCGACGGTGAGGCTTTGCACGCCGTGGCGGCCCGTCCAGGCGTCCGAGCGGTGCACGCCGCACTCCCGGATACTCCCATCCAGGACATCGCGATCTCCCCACTGCTGCCTGAGCAGCTCGATTCGGCGGGACCGGTACCCGACGACGGCCCGGTGTCACCCTGAACGCCTGAGCTTGAGCTCAGACGCCGCCTCGCTGGGACGCCACGACCCAGGATGCCGTCGCGGCGCCCGGTTACCCCGGTGAACGGACCCGCGGCCGCGGCCTGCCGTCCGGTCGGTCCTTGCCGACCTGCGCGAGGGCGCCCGATGGGTATACCGACACCCCACGCTGCGCCCGCTCGCGCTTCCGCACACGGGTGGTTGCTGTTTCACGCTGTCGCCGTGACCGCCTACGTGCCGTACGCGCTTCGCGAGGTGGGCATCGCGCGGCAGCGCTGGAAGCCACGAGTGCACAGGTGTCTACCGGCTAGCCGCCGAAGACCAACCGGCGCAGGATCATCACCCGCCTGGGTTCGTGCACGACGGCGTAGTAAATGAACCCCTCGTCGGCACCGAAGGCAAATGGGATACTCCACTCGTCGAACCGCCGGTAGTAGAGGGCGTGGGGGTCACCGGTCGGGTCCTCCAGCAACTCTTCGATCCGGCGGTCGACCAGTTGCCGCGTGGCCTCGGTGAGGCTGCCGCGCTGTTCCTGAGCTATTTCTAGCCAGCACTCCGTGTAGCGCGGCATCTACAGCCGTACCCAGTTCCCGGTCCCGTCCCGGGCGAGTAGGCCGGTGAAGTCGCCGGCCTTCGCGCGCTCGATCTGCTCGCGTTCGTGGTCGATGGGTGGGTTGACCGCCATCGTGACCAGCGCGTGCCAGCGTGTCAGCACTGCCTGCGGCCCGGAGAGGTCGAGGTCCTCTGCGGCCCGCGCCAGCGCGGACCGGAACTCTGCTTCAAACTGTGCGCACTCCTCGATGGGTGCATGCGCGAGCAGCGCCGCCCGGATCGCTGGTCCGGACCGCTCGATCATCGTCGACGTGTAGCGGGGACGACGCCCAAGGTCGAGCGCACCAACCTGCCTACCCTCTTCTCCGGTCACATCCCGGGAACGACGGTCGCGGCGGGCAGGAAACGGTGGCCGGCTCCACGGACATCGGGTTGGTCTTCGACAGACAGTCAATGCACTGCTCTGGCGGCGCGAGGACCGGTGGCGGCGCCCACTCCAGATCAGTACCGTCGAACATGCGTTCGAATGCAACGCTGGCTGGCTCGGTAGGCAAGCCGGCGTGGGATGTGTCGGGAATGTCGGGGGATCAGGTTAGGGTGGCTCGGTCTGTGACGGTCCCGCGGCCTGACGACTGCGCATGGTGATCAAGGAGGTTGAGATCCCGGTGCCCGACGGCTCGTTCGTTCACCTCCACACCCATACCGAGTTTTCCATGCTCGACGGTGCGGCTCGGCTGGATGACCTGTTCGCCGAATGCGCCCGGATGGGCATGCCCGCGCTGGCGATGACCGACCACGGCAACGTCTTCGGCGCCTACGAGTTCTGGAAGAAGGCCAACGCCCACGGGGTGAAGCCGATCATCGGCATGGAGGGATACCTCTCGCCCGGCTCGCGGCACGAGCGCAAGCGGGTCGTGCTGCGAGGCGGCGGCAACGACGCCGACAACCCGGGTGAGATGTACACCCACATGACGCTGCTCGCGGAGAACACCGAAGGCATGCACAACCTGTTCCGGCTCTCCAGTTTGGCGAGCCTGGAGGGCTACTACTACAAGCCCCGGATGGACCGCGAGCTGCTCGAGACCTACGGCAAGGGCATCATCGCCACCACCGGCTGCCCTTCGGGCGAGGTGCAACGGCTGCTGCAGCAGGACAAGTTCGATGCCGCCTGCCAGGCTGCCGCTGACTACCGGGACATCTTCGGCCGAGACAACTTCTTCTGCGAGCTGATGGACCACGGCATCGAGATCGAGCGCCGGGTCCGCGACGACCTCGTCCGGCTCAAGAAGACGCTCGACCTGCCCGGATTGGCCACCAACGACCTGCATTACACCTACGCCGAGGACGCCAAGCCGCACGAGGTGCTGCTGTGCGTGCAGACCGGCAAGACCATGTCCGATCCCAACCGGTTCAAGTTCGACGCGCAGGACTTCTACCTCAAGTCTCCAGCACAGATGCGCCAGCAGTGGGATGGCGAGTTCCCGGAGGCCTGCGACAACACCCTGCGCGTTGCCGAACGGGTACACGTCGAGTTCACCGAAGGTCGCGATCTGATGCCCCGATTCCCGGTGCCGGAGGGGGAGAGCGAGGCCAGCTGGCTGGTCAAGGAGGTCGAGCGCGGTTTGAACACCCGGTTCCCCGGCGGGGTTCCGGATGGTCACCGCAAGCAGGCGGAGTACGAGGTCGAGGTGATCTGCCAGAAGGGTTACCCCGGCTACTTCCTGGTCACCGCCGACCTCGTCCAGTACGCCAAGGACAACGGCATCCGAGTGGGTCCCGGCCGCGGGTCGGCAGCGGGCTGCCTGGTGGCCTACGCGATGGGGATCACCGATCTCGACCCGATCAGGCACAAGCTGATCTTTGAGCGGTTCCTCAACCCGGAACGGCCCTCAGCGCCCGACATCGACATGGACTTCGACGAGCGGCGGCGCGGCGACATGATCCGCTACGTCACACAGAAATACGGTGAGGACCGCATCGCGCAGATCATCACCTATTCGACGATCAAAGCGAAGGCGGCGATCAAGGATTCCGCGCGAGTGCTCTACGGTCAGCCCGGTTACTCGGTGGCCGACCGGATCACCAAGGCGATGCCAGCGCCAGTGATGGGTAAGGACATCCCGCTGAGCGGAATCTTCGATGCGAACCACAAGCGCTACGCCGAGGCCACCGAGGTCCGCGCACTGTACGACGCCGATCCTCAGGTCAAGGAGATCATCGATACCGCCCGTGGGTTGGAAGGTCTCAAACGTCAGTGGGGCGTGCACGCGGCCGGTGTGATCATGTCCAGCGAGCCTTTGATCGACGTCATCCCGATCCAGCGCAGGGACTCCGACGGCGCGATCATCACCCAGTTCGACATGGGCGCCTGCGAGACGCTCGGGCTGCTCAAGATGGACTTCCTGGGCCTGCGCAACCTCACCGTCATCGACGACGCGCTACATAATATAGAGCTCAACGGTAAGCCACCGTTGGACCTGGAACACCTGGAGCTGGATGACGCAAGGGCCTACGAGCTGCTTGCCCGCGGGGACACCCTCGGGGTGTTCCAGCTTGACGGGGGCCCGATGCGGGATCTGCTGCGCCGCATGGTGCCCACCAACTTCGAAGACATCTCCGCGGTGTTGGCGCTGTATCGGCCCGGTCCGATGGGGGCCAACGCGCACAACGACTATGCCGACCGTAAGAACGGCCGCCAGGAGGTGCGGCCCATCCATTCGGAGCTGGCCGAACCGCTGGCGAACATCCTGGGCGAGACCTTTGGACTGATCGTCTATCAGGAGCAGGTCATGGCAATCGCCCAGCGGCTGGCCGGATATTCGCTGGGTAAAGCCGATCTACTACGCCGGGCAATGGGTAAGAAGAAGAAGGAGATTCTCGACAAGGAATACGAGGCTTTCTCCGGTGGGATGCGCGACGCCGGTTATTCGCCGGCCGCGATCAAGACATTGTGGGACATCTTGCTCCCGTTCTCCGACTATGCATTCAACCGTGCTCACACCGCTGGGTACGGGCTAGTTTCTTACTGGACCGCCTACCTGAAGGCCAATCACCCTCCGGAGTACATGGCGGCGCTGCTCACCAGCGTAGGAGACGACAAGGACAAGGCCGCTATCTACCTTGCCGAGTGCCGAAAGATGGGCATCACAGTGCTGCCGCCGGACGTGAACTCCTCCGAGCGGGATTTCACCGCGGTCGGTACTGACATCCGATTCGGTCTCGGTGCCATCCGAAACGTGGGCGGCAACGTCGTCGACGCGATCACCCGGGCCCGTATCGAGAAGGGCCCCTATACCGACTTCTCCGATTTTCTTCGCAAGGTCGACGCGGTGGCCTGCAACCGGAAGGTCGTCGAGTCGCTGGTCAAGGCCGGCGCGTTCGACTCGCTGGGCCACCCACGCAAAGGCCTTCACCTGGTACATGGCGAGGCAATCGATGCGGTCATGGAATCCAAGCGCGCCGAGGCGATCGGGCAGTTCGACCTGTTCGGCAGTCAACCTGGTGATGGTGCCGGTGTCGGACTGTTTGATGTGCCGGTGCCCCCTGATCAATGGGACACCAAGCATCAGCTTGCATTGGAACGCGAAATGCTCGGTCTCTACGTGTCCGGGCACCCGCTGCGTGGTATGGAGCACATCCTGGCTCGCCAGGCCGACACCCCGATCGCGTCAATCCTGGACGGCACCGTCAATGATGGCGCCCAGGTGATCGTCGGCGGAATCCTCGCAAGCGTGACCCGACGGGTGAACCGCAACGGCGAGCCGTGGGCGGCCGCCCAGCTCGAGGATCTCGCCGCCGGGATTGAGGTGTTGTTCTTCCCCAAGACCTACTCAGTGGTCGGGGTTCACGTCACCGAGGACACGATTGTTCTGGTCAAGGCTCGAGTGGCCAAACGGGACGACCGGATCTCGCTGATCGCCAACGATCTCGTGGTGCCCGACCTCGTCCAGGTAAGCGGCCCTGCCGGCATGGGACAGGCCGGCACCGGACAGCCGGTGACGGTGAGCATGCTCGCCGCGCGCTGCACCCCTGAGCGGGTTGCCCGGCTCAAGGACGTGCTGGCCCGGCACCCGGGTCCGCAGGAGGTACGGCTGTGCCTGATCAACGACGGCCGCAAGCATCTACTGCGGCTCGATGAGGGCCTGCGGGTGACGCCGACCAGCGCGCTGATGGGCGACCTCAAGGCCCTTCTCGGTCCTAGTTGCCTGAGCTGAGGCGCCAGTATTAATCACTGGGACACCAGTGATTCCTTCACATCGAAGGCCTGACGAATACCACTTGCTGCACGGCCCCTCCCGGCACGAATATTTGTGCATAGCAATGATCGGTGCCGCGCAAGGGGGATCTAGTGGACAACGGTTACGAGGTGTACTGCATCGCGGATCCGTTGTTCTACGACTCGATGATCGGGCCGAATCGCTCTGAATCCTTCGACGCAGCGCAACGGTCAGTTCCGGAGGGTTGGGAACGGCGCACGGTCGACAATTGGGTGGTCATGAATCCAGTCGGCGCCATGGTTCCCCAGCAGGGTTGGAAGATCCACGCGTCGGCGTGCCTCGACAACGCGGAACGAATCTTAGAAACCGTGTGGGCGTACTGCATCCCGCGCCGGATCCACTTCAAATTCCTGGCTTCTCGAAACGTTGTTCACATGCGAAACGCAAAGTACGCATCGCGAGGATCCAGCGGAAAGTTCGTCACGATCTACCCGGCTGATGCCGACGCGCTGGGAATGATCCTGCACGATCTGGGTGACCGGCTGTCCGGCGAGCCAGGCCCGTACATCCTCAGTGATCTGCGCTGGAATGATGGCCCACTCTACGTTCGTTACGGCGGTTTCGCGCTGCGGCACTGCCTATCGGCGCGGGGCCACCAGGTCCCGGCCATCGAGGACCCCACCGGTGCGTTGGTGCCGGACCGCAGGGATGCGGTGTTCGCCACCCCGCCGTGGGTGTCCTTGCCGGACCTGCTTGTTCCTCAACTCGCAGCCCGCAATGCCACTACAGTCGCGAACCTGCCCTACCGAATCGAGCAGGTCCTGCATTTCTCCAACGGTGGGGGACTCTACGAGGCGCGGGACCAGCGGACCGGCGCTCGCGTCGTACTCAAGGAAGCGCGGCCGCATGCCGGCCTCGCCGCGGACGGTGCCGACGCGGTTCAACGGCTGCAACGTGAACGGGAAACGCTCGAACACCTTGCGGGCATTGAGGGTGTTCCCGCGGTCCACGACCACTTCACCCTGGGCGAGCACCACTTCCTCGCCCTGGAGTTCGTCGAGGGAACGGCGCTGAACAAGGTTTTCGCTGATCGTTACCCTATGACCAAGCCCGATGCGCGTCCAGCTGAGTTCGCCGCGTACACCACCTGGGCGTTGCGGATGTGTGGCCAGGTCGAAGAGATCGTTACGGCCATCCATGGCCGCGGGGTCATCCACGGTGATGTGCACCTGTTCAACGTCATCGTTCGTGACGACGGCCGGATCGCACTGATCGACTTCGAGGTCGCGACGAGCATCGACGAGGCACGCCGCCCCACCCTGGGCAGCCCCGGCTTCGCCGCTCCGCGGGATCGGACCGGGTTCGACATTGACCGGTACTCCCTGGCGTGTCTGCGTCTGGCGCTGTTCCTCCCGTTGACCGCCATGATCCGGCTCGACGCCGGCAAGCCCGAAGACTTCGTCGAGATCATCACCGAGCACTTCCCGGTGCCGCTGTCGTTCCTGTCCGAGGCCGTGCAGGCGATCGCCGGAACGGGCAGTGCCGACCGAGACGCACCGCGCCGGTGCACTAAAACGCTCCCAGCACTACCCTCCGCGACGACCGGCTGGGTGACCGTCCGGAACTCGATTGTGGCTGGGATCTTGGCCAGTGCTACGCCCAAGCGCGCTGACCGGCTCTTTCCCGGTGACATCGCGCAATTCAGTTCCGGTGGCCTCAACATCGCTCACGGTGCCGCAGGTGTGCTCTACGCGCTGGCGGCCACCGGAAGCAATCGATACCCCGCCGGGGAACACTGGCTGCTGGAACGCGCTGCCGCGGCGACACGCGGAACGCGGTTGGGCTTTTACGACGGGCTGCATGGTGTCGCGTACGTGCTGGCGGATCTGGGATATCGCCAAGCTGCCCTCGATCTGATCGAGTTCTGCCTCGGCGAGCAGTGCGACCGGCTCGGCACGGATCTTTCCGGTGGCCTCGCCGGTATCGCGCTCAATCTGGCCCATTTCGCGGGCTCGACCGGAGAATCCACGCTGTTCGAACACGCACTGCGCGTCGCTGAGAGGGTGGCCGACCGGCTGGGTAGCGTCGACAGCGTCGGGACGATCAGCGGCGGGGATCACTCCTACGCCGGGCTCATGCGCGGTTCTTCAGGTCCGGCCCTGATGTTCCTTCGGCTCTATGAGCACACCGGTGACCGCGGACTCCTGCAACTGGCCGCCACCGCGCTGCGCCAGGACCTGCGTCGCTGCATGATGCGCGACGACGGCTCGATGCTGGTCAACGAAGGCTGGCGGGCCATGCCCTACCTTGACCGCGGCAGCGCCGGCATCGGCATGGTGCTCGACGAATACCTCACGCACCACTCCGATGAGGAATTCGTCCACGCCGCGGCTGCCATTCGCAGAATCGCGCGGGTCCCGTTCTACATCCAGCCGGGGCTGTTCAGCGGTCGGGCCGGAATCATCCTGTATCTCAGCCGGGCGTATCCACCTGGACAGGCGATTTGGAACCAGGAGGTCGCCGCCCAGATCCAGCGCCTGGGCTGGCACCGCGTCAACTATCAAGGTCATCTCGCCTTTCCCGGTGAACAGCTGCTGCGGCTGTCGATGGATCTGGCGAGCGGGTCGGCAGGTGTCCTGCTAGCACTGGGTGCGGCTGTGCACGAGCACCCCATTGGTCTCCCGTTCCTCTTCGAACCCCGCCAGCCCGCGCCGCACGTTGCCCCCGTGCCAGCGGTTCTGACGGGTGGGAACGGACTTGTGTCCGCGTCGATACCCGGAGGGAGGTGAAACATGGCACTTCTCGACCTGCAGTCCCTGGAGCTGTCCGGCCGCGGCCGCGACTGCGACTGCGACGACGACAACGACTGCGACGGGAGCAGCATCAGCCTGCTGCTCTGCGGCTGAGGTTTCTACCGGGTGGTCCGGGGCAGCCGGCGTTGCACCGGACCACCCAATTCATCCACTAGATCAGAAGTGCTTACCGTAGCGACGATGCGGAGGTCGCGTGAACAGCGATCCGGCCGAGGTGCCTGCACGCGCGCACGATTCTCCGTGGAGACAAGCGGACCGCTTGCTGCTATCGACAGCCCGGCGCGGCGGACCGTGGACATGGGTACTGGCGCTGGCCACTCTCGTCAGCGCCGGCGCGGCACTGCTGCTTCCCGCTGCCATCGGCCGATCTCTCGACGCACTGCCCGGTGGGGGCCACATCACCTGGACCCTCCTCGCCTGCGCGGGGCTGATTGCCATCATGGTAGGTGGCAAGGTGGTCGGCGACATCGCCATCGGGGCGAGTAACGCCCGCTGCACAGCGTGGCTGCGCATGGCGCTGGTCCGGCACCTGGTCGCGATCGGCCCGGCAGCCACTCGCCGCTTCGAGCCCGGAGACCTCACCACGCGGGTGACCCGCAACGCCAACGAAGCAGGCCAAATCGGAGTGACCGCGGTCATGATCGGTGCCGGCCTGATCCCTCCGGTCGGCGGCATCGTGGCACTGGCGTTGATCGATCCGTGGGTGGGGCTCACCGCGCTGGTCGGACTGGTAGCGATGGCCGGGCTGCTGCGGGTCTTCGTCCGCGACAACTCCGAGACCATCGGGCACTACCTGCACAGCCAGGGACAAATCGCTGCACGGCTGCTCGATGCGCTGGCCGGTGCCCGGACGATCGCCGCCGCGGGCAGCATCGAGCGCGAGCGAGGACGGATCTTGCAACCACTGCGCGGGTTGCGCACCCACGGGGCCCGAATGTGGCACAACCAGGTTCAGGTGGCCAGCCGGTCCGCCGTGATCGGGCCGCTGCTGCAGCTGGTCGTCGTCGGTGTCGCCGGACTAGGTGTGGTTGCCGGCCGCCTGTCCGTCGGGGAGCTCTACGCCGCGAGCCGCTATGCAGTGATGGCCGCCGGCATCGGCTCGGCGGTGGGTATCTTCAACAAGCTCACCCGAGCGCGGGCCGGTGGCCGGCGCGTCGCTGAGGTGCTCACCGAGCCGGTGACCCCATACGGCGCCGCGACATTGCCCGACTCGTCTGACAGCGGCCGCTGCGGTACCGGTGGTTCGGCCAACGACGGGGGTGGCCGGCTCGAGTTTCGTAGAGTCCGGGTGTCCATCGCCGGTGAAGCGGGTAACAATGCCGCCTCCGCGGGAGGACGTGCGTCGGCGGTCATCAACGGGCTGGACCTCGTCGTCCCGGCCGGTGCCACAGTGGCCGTGGTCGGCCATTCCGGTGCGGGCAAGTCGGTGCTCGCCGCACTAGCCGGCCGGCTCATCGATCCAGAGCGGGGACAGGTGCTCCTTGACGGTGTGGCGCTACCCGACCTGTCCCAGGAACAGCTGCGCGGCGCGGTGGGCTTTGCCTTCGAGCGTCCCGCACTGGTGGGTGACACGATCGAGGACGCGATCAACTTCGGTTCACGCAGCCGCAATGTGGAAAAGGTCCGTCGAGCCGCCGCCACCGCTCGTGCGGACACCTTCGTCGAGCGACTGCCCCAGGGCTACCGGACCAAGCTGGCAGCGGCCCCGCTGTCCGGAGGCGAGGTGCAGCGGCTCGGCCTGGCCCGGGCGTTCGTGCACCCCTACCGGTTGTTAATCCTCGATGACGCGACTTCCAGTCTGGATACTGTGACCGAGCAGCAGGTTGGCGCCGCCCTGACCACCGGCAGTGGGGGACAGACCAGACTGATCATCGCGCACCGGGTGGCCACGGCCGCCCGGACGGATCTGGTTGCCTGGCTCGATCAGGGCAAGCTGCGTCGCCTGGGTCCGCATAACGACCTGTGGCGCGACCCGGACTATCGGGCTCTCTTCGGTACCGAGGCGGCACCTGCGGAAGCCCAGGACCGACCTGAACCACAGGACCTGCCCGCAGTATCGGCGGCAGTCCAGTGACCCCCGGCATGGTCCCCGACATGACCCCAGCCGTGGACACCGTGCCTCGAGTGTTGCTCGCAACGCTGCGCCGCCATCCCGGCGCGCTTGCCCGGCTGGTTGCGTGGTCGGTGCCGCAGATGCTGCCGCTGCTGCTGTCCGGTTACGGAGTGGCCCACGCATTGGACGACGGATTCCTCGCCGACCGTCCCGGGATCGGGTTGGTGTGGCTGGGCATCTTGGCCGTGGCGGTGCTGGCCGGGGCACTGGCCACCCGGCACGTCTACCGGATCCTCGCCGAGATCGTCGAGCCGTTCCGTGACGACCTGGTGGAGCGCGTGGTGGGAGGCGCCCTGCAGCGGTCCACGGTGCTCGGCGGCCGGCCCGATTCGGGCGCCGTCGCCCGGCTGACCCACCAGGTTGAGGTGGTGCGGGACACCTTCGCCGGTCTGCTGTTGCTCACCCGCAGTTTCGTGGTCAGCGCGGTCGCCGCAGTGATCGGGATGGCTGCACTGACCGGGATCGTCGGGCTGCTGGTGTTGCCACCGCTCCTGGCCGGTCTGGGTCTTTTCGTGGCGTCCTTGCGCTCCATGATGGCCCGGCAGCGGGCCCACGTGCTCGCCGACGAAGGGGTCGCCGAGTCGGCCAGCACCGTCGCCCACAGCCTCCGCGACGTAGTTGCCTGCGGTGCCGAAGATCGGGCTTGTGCAAAGGTGCAGCAGCAGGTGGATGCGCATGCCGAGGCGGAACGAACGCTGGCTCGGATGGCGGCGATCCGCACCTTGTCGGTAGCAGTGGGTGGCTGGCTACCGGTGGTGGGCCTGCTCGTCGCAGCGCCCTGGCTGCTGACGACCGGCGCGACACTCGGCACGATCGCCGGCGGTCTGATCTACCTGACCCAAGGCCTGTTACCGGCGCTGAAGGCCCTGGTTGACGGGCTAGGCATCGGTGGCTTGAAGCTGGTGGCCACCCTGGACCGGCTCGTGGAGGCGGGCGAGCGCCCGCCGCCGACCCGGGCCCCGCAGCCACACGCGCCGGTGGGGCACCGCCTGGTGCTCAACGGTGTCACCTTCTCCTATGGCAGCCACGCCGAACCGGTCGTGGACAAGCTGGATCTGGTGATCCCGGAAGGTCAGCACCTGGCCATCGTCGGGCCCAGCGGGGCGGGAAAGTCCACTCTGGCCGGGCTGATCGCCGCAACGCACCTCCCGCAGCGGGGTGAGATCCGCCTGGGCGGGTTGCCGGTCGCCGACCTCGACCCGCAGACCCTTGCCCGTTACCGGGTGGTGATCCCACAGGAGGCCTATGTCTTCGCCGGGACAGTCGGTGAGAATCTGCGCTACCTGCATCCCACGGCGACCGGAGCTGAGCTCGACGCCGCGGTCGACGCGCTGGGCTTGCGCTCCGTGGTGACCCGCCTCGGCGGATACGATGCCGCGGTCGACTCCGGCATGGCCTCGGCCGGTGAGCGGCAACTACTCGCCCTGGTCAGGGCGCACCTGACCCCAGCGCCCGTGCTGATCCTGGACGAGGCCACCTGTCACTTGGATCCGGTCGCCGAGCAACGAGTCGAGCGAGTCCTCGCGGGACGTGGTGGCACCTTGATCGTTGTTGCGCACCGGATCACCTCCGCGATGCGTGCCCATCGGGTGCTGCTGATGGACAGTGCCCCGGGTGGCGCCACCACAGTCGTGTCAGGTAGCCACCGCGAGCTGCTCAGAACTGCACCGCTGTACCGCGACCTGGTCCATCATTGGGACGACGGGCCGGAACTCCTGGCGTCACACCAGTAGCCGGCCCGTCAACACCCCAACTGTCAGATCCAGCCTGCCTCGTGGGCGATGCGAATGGCATCAATCCGGGTGCGAGCGTCCAGCTTGGTCATGACGCGCGAAAGGTAATTGCATACCGTGCCGCGGCTGAGGAACAGCCGTTGGGCGATCTCGGTCGGCGACGCCCCGCCTGAGGCAAGGTCGAGAACGGTGAGCTCCCGGGGTGTCAGCGGGCTACCTGCGACCCCGATCGCGGCGACCGCCAGGGTGGGGTCGATGGTCCGCTTGCCCTTGGCGACCTGGCGAATGGTGGCCAACAGCCGCCGGGGCTGGGCGTCCTTGTCCACCGCGCCGGCCACCGGTACATCCAGTGCTCGACGGACCAGGCCCGGTCGTCGCGCTGTGGCCAGCACGACCACTCGGCATTGCGGTAGCTGCTTGTTCAGCGCCTGAGTGATCGCGAGTACGTCGGGTCCACTCTGGTCGACGTCCACCACGACGATGTCGGGCCGATACCGAAGCGCGGTCGGAATGACCCGCTCGCCCAACGCCATTCCGGCGACCACCTCGATGTCGTCCTCGCTGGACAACAACGCGGCGAGCGCTCCGCGAAGCAGACTCAGGTCGATGACGAGGAGTACCCGGATCGCGTCCGGAGCGCAACGCCCGACCCCCGCAGGCTGTTCGGGGATGTCGTGGTATTCGTCACACGCAGCAACGGTGCTCGCAGCGAGGTTGTGCGGCATCGGCGAGCTTGTCCGGTGTCGTGAGATCATGGGACACGAACGAGGTCGGTGGTGCGGCGGAATGCGCATGGTCGCCAACGTGCTGCCATTGGACTGTCCTCTCCCCCAGTGCCAGGGAAGAACGCGGATCCGCATCCATCCCCGACGGTTGACCGCGCCCTGCTGCCCCCTACCGGTGGTCCCGGAGGACCCACTCCACAAGATCCCCGGAGGGACCCTGTACTGCTTGTCATCGTCGCTTCATCGCAGGGTGTTACACCGTGTACATTCAGTTACTTCGGTGACTCTATGTACACAATGCGTGGCTGATCGACAGGCGACCGTAGGCTGGCGAGCTGTGGACTCGGTGCAGAATCTGCTCACTGCGGACCGCGCACACGTATGGCATCCCTACGGGTCGATGCCGGGTCGGGCCGATCCGCTGGTGGTCTGCTCGGCCGCCGGGGTTCGGCTGCACATGGCGGACGGGACCGAGCTGGTGGACGGGATGTCGTCGTGGTGGGCGGCCATCCACGGTTACGCCCATCCGGTGCTCGACGCCGCGGTGCGGGCCCAGCTCGGTCGGATGAGCCACGTGATGTTCGGGGGTCTGACTCACGAGCCCGCGGTGCGGCTGGCGCGCCGACTGGTGGAGATCACTCCGGAGCCGCTGCAGCACGTGTTCTTCGCCGACTCGGGCTCGGTGTCGGTCGAGGTCGCGATCAAGATGTGCCTGCAGTACTGGCGTTCGCTGCGGCGACCCGGCAAGCACCGGCTGCTCACCTGGCGGGGTGGCTACCACGGCGACACCTTCGCCGCGATGAGTGTCTGCGATCCCGACGGCGGCATGCATGCGCTGTGGAAAGACATTCTCCCTGCGCAGGTGTTCGTGCCGCCCCCGCCGGCCCAGCGCGGAGCTGCTGCTCAGACGCAGCTGGACCCGGCTTACGTGCAGCTGCTGGTCGACACCGTGGCCCGCCACGCCGACGAGCTGGCCGCGGTGATCGTCGAACCGGTGGTGCAGGGCACCGGGGGCATGCGCTTCCATGACCCGCGCTACTTGCACGTGCTGCGAGAGATCACCCTGGCCCAGGACGTGCTGCTGGTTTTCGACGAGATCGCCACCGGCTTTGGCCGCACCGGAATGTTCTTCGCCGCCGACCATGCCGGGGTCAGCCCCGACGTGATGTGCGTGGGCAAGGCGCTCACCGGCGGTTACCTCACGATGGCCGCCACGCTGTGCACCTCGCGGGTTGCCGAAGGCATTTCGAGTGGCGAGGTTCCGGTGCTTGCGCACGGGCCGACGTTCATGGGTAACCCGCTGGCGGCGGCAGTGGCGTCGGCGTCGATCGACCTGCTGCTCGGTCAGGACTGGCGCGCTGAAGTGCGGCGCCTGGAGGCGGGGTTACGGGTGGGGCTGGCGCCGGCGCGGGAGATGCCGGGCGTGGTCGACGTCCGGGTGCTGGGAGCGATCGGCATCGTGCAGCTCGACCATCACGTGGATGTCCCCGCTGCCACCGCCGCCGCGGTGGCTCACGGAGTCTGGTTGCGCCCATTTCGCGATCTCATTTACACCATGCCGCCCTACATCACGGACGGCGACGACCTTGCGCGGATTACGCGCGGGGTGCTCGCCGCAATTGCCGCCGGCTGACGTGGCAGCCTGTACTTCATGAGTGCTCCAGAGTTTCCGGTGACTGCAACTGGCTACCAGGCGATGCTCTCGGCGGTTATCGAGCGCACGGTCGGCCCGCAGGCCGCCGAGATCGACCGCACCGGTGCGTATCCACGCGACAGCGTCCAAGCCATGGGTGAGGCTGGGCTGCTCGGCCTGGTCAGCGCGCCCGGAGTCGGAGGCAGTGGCGAGTCACTCGCAGCCGCCGCACACGTCGTCGAGGAGCTGGCCACCCGGTGCAGCTCGACGGCCATGGTGGTGTTGACGCACTACGCGGCCGTCTCCGTCATCGAAGCGCACGGACCACAGGACGTCCGCCGCTTGATCGCCCGCGGGGACCACGTGAGCAGCCTGGCCCTCTCCGAGGTCGGCTCCGGCAGCGACTTCTGGGCACCGGTGGGTACGGCCACCGTCGGCGACGGCGACGCCGTCCAACTCGATGCCCGCAAGAGCTGGGTGACCTCGGCCGGTCACGCCGACAGCTACGTGTGGTCGAGCCGGCCACTGAATGGCGACGGCGCGATGACCTTGTGGTTGGTGCCCAGTGGTGCAGCCGGGTTGCGCGTGGGCAAGTTCGATGGGCTGGGCGTGCGCGGCAGCGCCTCCAGCCCGGTAGCGGCGGTGGGCGTGGTCGTCCCTGCGGGCGCCCGGCTAGGGGATGAGGGTGCGGGGCTGGATATTGCGTTGGCCACCGCGTTGCCGTCCTTGCTGGTGCTCAATGCGGCGTTCTCGCTCGGCGTTATGGAGGCGTTGATCGCCGAGGCCACCGCGCACCTCGCCCGAACCCGGCTGCAGCATCTCGATCAAACACTGGCGCAGCAGCCGATCTCCCGGACGGCATTCGCCCGGCTGCGCATCCGCACTGACGCCACTCGGGCATTCCTGAGAGACACCCTGGTCGCCCTGGATACCGGACGGGACGATGCGACGCTTCGCATGTTGGAGGTCAAGGCGGTTGCCACCGAGGCGGCAGCCGAGGTCGCCGATGGGGTGCTGAAGCTGTGCGGCGACGCCGCGTTCCGCAAGGAGCTCAGTGTGGAGCGACGGTTCCGGGACTCGCTTGCCCTCCGGGTGATGGCGCCCACCACTGACGCCTTGCACGACTTCGTTGGTCGGAGCTGCCTCGGCCAGCCGCTGTTCGACAGCGGGGTGCCGTCGCCGAAAGGGTGATCGGAGAGTCTTCAATCCGTGTTCACCTCGACTTCATCCTTGATCGGGACGATCAGTAGTGACGGGGAGGAACAGGGTAGTAACGGTCAATGACGTCCGCCGCCCCGGACGGTCCGGCCATCGTGGGGGTATCGCAGCGCGGCGATGCACCGTGCATCTGGTGAGCCGTTGCCGACCGCTTGCACCTTTGTCGACCTGGAGGCCGTCGCATGCGACCCCCGCCGCTGGCTCGTGTCTCGTTACCTCCCGTGCACCACCACGCGTGGACGGTGCTGCGCTACGACGTCCCGGCTTCGCTCGTGGTGTTCCTCGTCGCCGTGCCGCTCTCGCTCGGTATCGCGGTGGCGACCGGTGCCCCGGTGATGGCAGGGCTGATCGCCGCCGTTGTCGGCGGGATCGTGGCCGGCCTGCTCGGCGGATCCCCGCTCCAGGTCAGCGGTCCCGCCGCCGGGCTCACCGTGGTGGTGGCCGACCTGATCACGAAATTCGGCTGGGGCGTTACGTGTGCCATCACCGTGGCGGCGGGGCTGCTGCAGGTGGTGTTCGGGATCAGCCGGGTGGCCAGAGCGGCGCTCGCGATCTCCCCGGCCGTGGTGCACGCGATGCTCGCAGGCATCGGGATCACGATCGCGCTCGGTCAGTTGCACGTGCTGCTCGGCGGATCCGCGGGCACCGACGCGATCACGAACATCGTCGAACTACCCGCTCAGCTCATCAACATCCACGATCAAGCTGCAGTGATCGGTCTCGCGGTGATCGCTGTGCTGCTGATCTGGCCCCGGCTACCCCGCCCGCTGCCGAGCATTCCGGCACCGCTGGTGGCTGTTGTCGGGGTGACGGCGCTGGCCACGATTCTCGCGTTCGACGTCGAGCGGGTGCTGCTGCCCGGCTCACTGCTGGACTCGTTGAGCCTGCCGGATGTGCCGGGTGGCATGTGGGGTGGCGTGCTTGTCGGTGTGTTGACCGTGGCACTGATCGCCAGTGTGGAGAGCCTGCTCTCCGCGGTCGCGGTGGACAAGATGGGCCAGGACAAGAGGGGCCAGGGCGGGAAATCCAACTTTGACCGGGAACTGGTCGGTCAGGGTGCGGCCAACACCGTGTCCGGGATGTTGGGTGGCCTGCCGATCACCGGCGTGATCGTGCGTAGCTCCACCAACGTTGCCGCGGGAGCGCGGACCCGTGCGTCGGCGGTGTTGCACGGTGGGTGGGTACTGCTGTTCACGGTGCTATTCACCGGGCTGATCGAGCTGATCCCGCTGGCCGCGCTGGCGGGTCTGCTGGTGGTGATCGGTCTGCGTCTGACCAAACTCGCGCACCTGCGCTCAGCCCATCGGCAGGGCGAGCTGGTGATCTACCTGATCACGATGGCCGGCGTGGTGTTCCTCAACCTGCTGGAGGGCGTGCTCATCGGACTGGCGCTGTCCTTGCTACTGGTGTTGCGCCGGGTGGTCTGGTCGGTGGTGCACGCGCAACAGGTGCGCCCGGCGTCGGAGGGGGACCCCGCTTGCTGGCGGGTGGTGGTCGAGGGCACCTTGAGCTTCCTGTCCGTCCCCCGGCTGACCCGGGTGCTGGCGCAGGTGCCGGCCGGTAGCCATGTCGTCGTGGAGATGGTGGTCGACTTCCTGGACCACGCCGCCTACGACCACCTTGTCACGTGGCAGCGACAGCATGAGGCCAACGGCGGCGCCGTCGTCGTGGACGAGGTGGGGCCGGCCCGGCGCAACGGCGATGACGGCGACGGGCCCGTCCGGCGGGTGCGGATCCCTGCGCTGCCACGCGCCTTCTCGCCGTGGTCGGTGTGGCAGATCCAGCACAAAGACCACGACCACAGTGGGTTGCAGGCTCTGTTCGCCGGGGTACGTGAGTACCACCGACGTTCGGCGCCCGAGGTACTACCGCACCTGGAACAGTTGGTGGACGGGCAACGTCCCCGGGCGCTGTTCCTTACCTGCGCTGACTCGCGGGTGTTACCGAACGTGCTCACCAGCAGCGGACCTGGCGACCTGTTTACGGTACGCAATCTCGGCAATCTGGTGCCGTCGCCCGGGCACAGATCCGACTCCTCGGTCGCCGCGTCGCTGGAGTACGCGGTGCACCACCTCCAGGTGCCCTCGATCCTGATCTGCGGACATTCCGGCTGCGCGGCGATGCACGGTCTGCTCAGTAACAGGCCCGGCACCGGGGCCCTGGGCCGGTGGCTGCGGTGGGGCCTGCCAAGTCTGTCGGCCATGCGCAGCGGGCACCCGGTTGGCGTTGCGGCGGCCGCGGAGGGCCGGGATGAGGTGGACCAGCTGTCCATGGTCAACGTCGCCTGCCAGGTCGACATGCTCACCATGCACCCTGCGGTGCGCGATGCCGTCGCGAGCGGCCGGGTTGAGGTCGCGGGCTTGTTCCTGGACATCCGCACTGCCCGGCTGCTGCTCCTCGACTCCGCCGGAGACGCAGCCGCCCGATTCGTGCCGTTGCCCGACGATCAACTGCCCGGCGGCCTGGCGCTTCCGGATCCAGCCGGCCAGGCACCGATGTCAGGGCAGTGATGCCGGGGCAGTGATGCCGGGGCAGTGATGCCAGGCCCGGTGGCCTGCGGCCAGGCGCCGGTCAGTGCGTCGTAGGCTCGCTGATCGTGGGTGGACCCCTGGATTGGCTGGACGAGGCAGCGACTGTTCGTCGCGCCACCGGGCTGCGGCGTGTGCTGCGGCCGCGGCCGGCAGCCGAACCGGGGATCGATCTCGGGTCCAACGACTACCTGGACTTGGCCAGGGATCCTCGGGTCGTCGAGGGCGCGGTGGCCGCGGCGCGCACCTGGGGTGCCGGATCGACTGGATCGCGCCTTGTCACCGGATCCACCGAACTGCACGCCCAGCTGGAGGACGAGCTTGCCGCGTTCTGCGGAGCAGCCGCGGCCCTGGTGTTCTCCTCGGGATACACCGCCAACCTCGGCGTAGTGACGGCGCTGTCAGGCCCGGGTGCTTTGGTGGTGTCCGACGCCGCCAGCCACGCCTCGCTGGTGGACGCCTGCCGGCTGTCGCGGGCCCGGATCGTGGTCACCCCGCCCGCTGATGTCGCGGCAGTGGAGGCTGCGCTGGCTACCCGGTCCGAACCACGCGCGTTGGTCGTCACCGATTCGGTGTGCGGCATCAACGGTGACCTCGCGCCACTCACCGAATTGCATCGGGTGTGCCGGGACAACGGGGCGGTATTACTGGCCGATGAGGCGCACGGTTTCGGGGTGCGCGGACCCGGGGGGCGAGGGCTGCTCGCTGAATGCTCGTTGGCCGGTGAGCCCGATGTGGTGGCCACGGTCTCGCTGTCGAAATCGCTGGGCGGCCAGGGCGGCGCCGTAGTGGGTTGCCGCTCAGTGGTCGACCATCTCGTCGATTCGGCGCGCAGTTTCATCTTCGACACCGGCCTGGCCCCCCCAGCTGTCGGAGGGGCGCTGGCTGCATTGCGCGTACTGCGCGCCGAGCCTGAACTGCCCGGCCGGGTGCTCGAGGTCGCCGCGGTCATCGCCGCCGCAGCGGGTGCGCCCCAGCCTACGTCCGGCGTGGTGTCGCTGATCCTCGGTGAGCCCGGGCGGGCGGTCGAGGCGGCTGCGGAGTGCCTGCGCCACGGCGTGCGGGTGGGATGCTTCCGCCCACCGTCGGTGCCTGCCGGGACCAGTAGGTTGCGGCTGACGGCCCATGCCGGGCTGACCGAGACCGACCTGGAACAGGTCTCGCAGGTTCTCGCGGCGGTCCTTTACCGCAGCGGCGACCTGGCCGCCGAGGCGGTCTGGTGACCCTGCTGGTGGTGACGGGGACGGGCACCGGGGTCGGTAAGACGGTGGTGACGTCGGCCATTGCCGCGCTCGCCGTCGCCGCCGGCCGGCGGGTGGCGGTCCTCAAAGTGGCGCAAACTGGCGCCCTCGCGGGCCAGGCTGGCGATGTCGACGAGGTGCGCCGTCTCGCGGGCCCTTCGGTGACCTGCTGGGAGCTGGCCCGTTACCCGGAGCCGTTAGCGCCGGCGACGGCGGCTCGCCGCGCTGGACTGCCCCCGGTGACGCCGGCAACCGCTACTGCGGTGGCCCGGGACCTCGCCGCAGTGCATGACCTCGTGCTGATCGAGGGAGCTGGAGGCTTGCTGGTACCCCTGGATAGCACGGCGGGGACGCTCGCCGACGTCGCGGTCAGCTCGGGCGCTTCAGTGCTCGTGGTGACCGCCGCTGGGCTGGGCACCCTCAATCACACCGCACTCACCGCCGAGGTGTTGCGTACCCGCGGCCTGAGCTGTGTCGGAATCGTGATCGGTTCTTGGCCCGCTGAGCCCGACCTTGCCGCCCGATGCAACCTCGCTGATCTGCCGGTCGTCACCGGCCTCCCATTGCTCGGCGCTGTGCCTGCGGGCGCTGGCCGTCTCACCGCTGCCGAGTTCCTGCCAGTGGCTCGGCGAGGGCTCGGATCAGGTTTGCGCGCGCTGGGTTGGTGGCCGTTGGAGACCGGCGTTACCGGGGTTGGTAATCCTTGAAGAGCCCGCAACTAGTCCAGGTAGTCGCGCAGGACTTGGGAGCGGGAGGGGTGGCGTAACTTGGACATCGTCTTGGACTCGATCTGCCGGATCCGCTCCCGGGTCACCCCATAGACCTGGCCGATCTCATCGAGCGTGCGTGGTTGGCCGTCGGTGAGCCCGAATCGCAGCCGGACCACACCGGCCTCGCGC
>JALZDN010000040.1 GCA_030862525.1 Actinomycetota bacterium
AGATCAGGGCCCTTGGCGGCGTCAAGTTCCACCGTGCCCGCCACTCTGCGCGAACACCGGCACTCACGAGCCACGCTGACCGAGCTGGTCTTCTGGCTGGCGTACCAGGGTCTCCCAGGATTGCGGCTGAGGTGATCACGCCGTCGGTGTCCTCGGCTTCGAGCAGGGCTTTGAGTGCGGGCTCCTCAGGTTCAGGTCGATCAAGGGCTCTCGGGCAATTGATGGGCTAGTCCCCGGGCCGGGCTGCCCGCGCTCGGGAGTACCGGGTCTTGGAGACTGCCCTGATGGCTGAGCGTTACCCGGCGGTGGAGCCGTATGAGTGCGGCATGCTGGCCGTGACAGATGACACCGCCTGTACTGGGAGATGTGCGAGCGCCCAACGGAACTGCAGCGGTTTACCTTCACGGTGGCCCCGGAAGCGGGTGCAGCCGGACGCGCGCCGCAATTTCAAATCCTCGGTCCTACTGGGATGTGCTGTTTCGACCAGCGCGGGTGCGGGCGCAGCCGGCCCTTGGCCAGCGACACCGATGCCGATCTGTCGACGAACACGACGGCGCATCTGATCGGCGACATCGAGCGGCTGCGTGAGCACCTCCGAATCGACCGCTGGGTCGTCGTCGGCGGCTCATGGGGCGTTACCCTCGGCCTGGTCTACGCCCAGCGCTATCCGGAACGGGTGATCGCCATGGTGCTCGGCGCGGTCACCGCGGGCACCCGGCGCGAGACCGACTGGATCACTCGCGACATGGGCCGGGTGTTCCCCGTGAGTGGGAACAGTTCGCTGGCACGGTGCCGGTGGCTGACCCCGACCCGCAGGTGCGCACCCAGGCGGCGCGGCAGTGGTGCACGTGGGAGGACACGCACATGTCGCTGGCGCCGGGGTGGGCCCCCACCTGAGCTACCGGGACCCGGAGTTCCAGCTGACCTTCGCCCGGCTGGTCACGCACTACTGGAGCCAGGGCTGTTTCCTTGAAGAAGGAGAGATCCTGACCCACATGCACCGCCTAACCGACATCCCCGCCGTGCTCATCCACGGCCGCTACGACGTCTCCAGTCCCCTAGACACCGCATGGCAGCTACACCGCGCTTGGCCGAACAGCAAGCTCATCGTGCTCGACGACGCCGGCCACGCAGGAGGCAGCTTCACCAGCGAGATCGTCGGTGCCCTCGACTCCTTCCGCACCCTGCCCGGCCTGTAGGCGGCCTACCGCTGAACACCCGCATCCTGCCCGGCCTGTAGGCGGCCGACCGCTGAACACCGTCGACCTGCAAGACGAAGTCGGTTAGCTGGTCGGCCGGCGTGCGTTGCCATTGCCGGCTCAGCTACGCCGTGACGCGCGACCCGACTCGCTCGTCGATTCGCAGGGTGTTGCCGAAGGGATCGAGCAGCTGCAGGCAGAATCCGTCCTCACCATCGCCCGGGCTCGCGCAGACACCGGGGTTCAGGAAGGGATAGTCCCTGGTCTGCAGCTCAGCGTGCAGGTCTCGAACGCCCCTGGCCGCCACGTAGACAACCTGGCCCGGCGTTCCGTCGCCGTGATGCTCGGACAGATGCAGCACGAGCGAGCCACGCGATACCTGCATGTAGAGCGGTCCTCGGCCGTCGAACCGGTGCTCCCAGTCGATGCTGCAGCCCAAGTAACCCACGTAGAAATCCCGGGCGCGCGCTTCGTCGAAGATCCGAAGGATCGGGACGATGCGCTCGACTCCGAAGGCCATCCGGGAGAAGATACTCGCTTCCTTCGGGCGACGGGATTGTGTGCCCCGCAAGCGGATCCTCTGTCAATGACGCTGGCCAGGGGGGCAGTTCCTGGTCACCCCGCAGACCGCGTCCGGACGTCGCCGCAGAGCTTAACGGCGACCGCGGCGGCGGTCCCAAAGTCGCTTCAGCACCAGAAGCTGCAAGATTTTCTTGATCACAGTAGCCTCCCTGTAGCATCTCACCGGAACGCTGGGCGCAGACCCGACAGAGTCTGGCGATGTCCCATGGCGTGCAGCACAGGACCGCTGCGGTGCCAGCACGGCCCACTGCGGCACAGACCGGGTAACCCGGTCGACAGCCGACACCGTTCGGGGCCCGTCATCCAAACGCCGTTATTGGAAACCCACCAAGCTACGACTCTAAGCTGATCCGCCTCATCTATCTTACCCGCATCAAGTGAACCCCCAGGCGATAATTGGCCGAAGACCGATCTCGGCACGGCGTTAGTCGCCCGGTTGGGTCACAAGGCCAATGCAGCCAGCCCCAACGCCGCCACAAAGGCCAATGCGGATGCAGCCGCCGAGGGGCAAACTCACCAGTGCAGTAGGTGCCAGGTAGACAGCGGCGAGCGTACTCGGGAAGGGGCGCTCATTTCAGTGCCGGCAGCGACATCTGTCCCGGGGCGTTGCGGTCGAACGCCGAGCCGGCGGCCTGGTTGTTCCACTTGCCCACCGCTGTGGTGGCCTCCGTGCTTTGCTTGTTCGTCACCGTTCGTGCCTGCTCGGTGAGCTTGAGCTCGGAGTCGACGGTGAAGCCCCACGTGACGACCGCGTACACCTTGCCGATGTCCGTCCCGGAGCGGCAGACCACCATGGTCTCGAACTGCCACGTGGTGTTGGGCTGGTTCCAACTCGCGCGGTCTTGCATCGTGGCCGGCGTGGCTAGGGCGACATTCTTCCAGGCGGTCAGCATGCTGCTGCCCGTCCCGTTGTCCTTCATCCCGTACCAGCCTTGTTTCTTGCCGCTGCGCCGATCCACGCTCGTGGCCGACGGTGTCTGGCGCTTCTTGCTCGTCTCCTCGGGGTCTTTGTTGCAGCCGCTCGCGGTCTCAACGAGGCGGATCGTCTGGATAAAAGCGATCTCGTCGGCGTCGACGACGGCGGTGTCGGGCGTGAAGGTAACGTTGATCTTGTAGGCGTACGAGGTACCCGTGGCCTTGTCGCCGTTGATCCTCTCGTTGACCCTGAGTCCGAGCTTGCCGAAAGCGGTGCCAGCCGCGACCTTGGTCGCCGGGACGCCCTTGCCCTGTAGCTCGACGGCGATCGCGAGCTGGAGCACGACGCCGACGCCATCGAGCACGCAGCGAGCGCGGGTCACGGCATCCTGAAGCAGGCGCAGCTGGTCGATCGTGAGCGGCGCCAGCTTCGTCGCCGGCATGGCCAGCTTCGCCAGCGACGTCGCCGCCGTGGCCCAGTCGCCCGACTTGACGGCGTCGTCGAACGCCTTCTCACCGGGGCTGACGATGGGCCCCGGCGACGGCAGTGACACCCCAGGCGCTGACGGCGTGGCGTCGGGGCGACTGCGGGCGAGCATCACGGTGCCGACGACGTCATTGCCAACCGCTCGCTGAGCCGCAGCAGCGAGGCGATCGAGCCGAGCGCAGGCGCGTGCAGGCAGACCGCCGGAGCGGCCTCTGCTTGCTCACTCTGAGCGTCCTGGATCCGCGGCTGCGCGCACATCCCGATCGTGCCAACTTCTCGATGTCCTGTGAAGCGGCCTTTCGGGCAACAAAATGCGTAGACGTGTGCGATCAAAACCGGATGCGCACGCGTGCCAGTGGCGAACGGTGCCCGCTAGTCACTGCGTGAGCTCGTGGCCGCTGGTTCCGAAGGTGCGCGTGCCGGGTCACATGTGTTCGACTGGTTTACGTCGTCCACCTCCTGATTGAGGCGAACAAGAGCTGCCATTGGACGGCGAGTCGGACGAGGTCGATGAGACGTTCGGAACCGATCAGATCCGGCACGCATCTCTACGGGAGGCGCTTTATTGTCCGAGCGCCTGCTTGCGGCGCTCCATCAGCCGCCAGATCATCGGTGTGAAGATGAGCTGCATCGCGAGATCCATCTTGCCGCCGGGGCAGACGATGGTATTGGCGCGCGACATGAATGAGTCGTGCAGCATCGAGACGAGGTACGAGAAGTCAATGCCGCGCGGATCGGCGAAGCGGATGATGAGCATCGACTCGTCCGCCGTCGGCACCGTCCGGGCGATGAACGGGTTGGAGGTGTCAACAATGGGCACGCGTTGAAAGTTGACATGGGTGCGCGAGAACTGCGGGCAGATGTAGTTCACGTAGTCGGGCATGCGACCCAGAATCGTGTCGGTCACCGCCTCGGTGGAGTAGCCCCGCGTCGCCTTGTCGCGATGCAGCTTCTGGACCCATTCTAGGTTGATCACCGGAACGACGCCGATCAGCAGGTCCACGTGCTGGGCGACGTCTACCTTGCCGGTCGCAACAGCTCCGTGTAGCCCTTCGTAGTACAGCAGATCCGTGTCGGCGGGCAGATCGTCCCAGGGCGTGAACGTACCGGGAGGCTGTCCGTAGGGCGCCGCCTCTTCCTCGTCGTGCAGGTACTTGCGCACGCGGCCGCGGCCATTCTCACCGTATTGCCGAAACAGCTCCTCGAGCTCCTCGAACAGGTTCGCCTCCGGGCCGAAGTGGCTGAGGCCGTGGTCACCACGGTCAATCGCCTCGGCCACCTTGGCCTTCATCTCGGTGCGGTCGTAGCGGTGGAAGCTGTCGCCCTCGATGAGCGCCGCGTTCACCTGCTCGCGGCGGAAAATCTGCTCGAAAGTGCGCATCACCGACGTCGTTCCGGCGCCCGAAGAACCGGTGATGACGATGATCGGATGCTTGGCTGACATGGCCTCTCCCCCTCTCGCTCAACCGTTGCGGAACAGGCCGCGCGAGCTGAACAGCGGCGTGTCGTACTCGGCCACGTTGTGGTCGCGGTAGTATTGCTCGATGCGCTCGACTTCCTCGCGCGCACCAAAAATGAACGCGATGCGCTGGTGCAGGTCCTCCGGCACGACGTCGAGAACTCGCGCACGCCCGGTACTCGCGAGGCCGCCGGCCTGCTCGATGATGAAGGCCACCGGATTGGCCTCATAGAGCAAGCGCAGCCGACCCGGCTTCGCCGGGTCCTTGGTGTCGCGCGGATAGAGGAACACACCGCCGCGGGTGAGGATGCGGTGCGTCTCCGCGACGAGCGACGCGACCCATCGCATGTTGAAATCCTTGCCGCGAGGGCCGGTACTGCCGGCGAGGCACTCGTCGACGTAGCGCGTCACCGCCGGCTCCCAGAATCGGCTGTTCGAGGCGTTGATCGCGAACTCGCTCCCAGCGGCCGGAACCTGGATCAACGGATGGGTCAGGATGAACTCGCCGAGCTGCGGCTCGAGCGTGAAGCCGTGCACTCCCGTGCCGACGGTCAAGACGATCATCGTCGTAGGGCCGTAGATCGCGTATCCGGCGCATACCTGCTCCGAGCCGGGCCGCAGGAAGTCTTCCGCGGCTGCGTTCACGCCGGGATTGGCGGCACGCAAGATCGAGAAGATGCTGCCGACCGAGACGTTCACGTCGATGTTCGACGAACCGTCGAGCGGGTCGAACGCCAGGAGGTACTTGCCCCGCGGATAGCGCTCCGGGATGGGATGCGGTTCCTCCAGCTCCTCGGACACCATCCCGGAGAGCAGGCCACCCCATTCGTTGGCACGCAGGAACAGGTCGTTCGCCACCAGATCGAGTTTCTGCTGCGTCTCTCCCTGGACGTTGGTCGTCGCCGCGGTCCCGAGTACACCGGCGAGCGCACCGTACGACACCCGCTTGGCGATTGCCTTGCACGCGAGCGCAACGTCGAGGATGAGCGAGTTCAGCTCCCCGCTCGCGCCCGGATAGCGGCGCCGCTCCTCGATCAGGAACTGGGTGAGCGTCGTACGGTCGGTGAGCATGGTGCCCTTCAGGTTCTCGATGTATGCAGACTACTGCCTCAACGTCTGCCCTTGGCTGAAGATGGAGTCCAAGCCGCGTCCCTGTCGCGAATTGCCCTTGCGGGAAACAGTCGGCTGCACATCGAGCGACGGATGCCAGTGCCAAGTCTTCTGGTAAGTGCACGCGCCGGGACCGATGAGTTCAGGGCCGCTGCAGCGTCGACAGTGGTGACATGGTTTCGAACATCCCGAAGGAGCCACCATGCCCACCCGAGATGCCGCCCCCCTCGGCGCCCCCTGCTGGATCGATCTGACGACCTCCGACACCGAGCGCAGCCGGGCGTTTTACTGTCAGCTGTTCGGCTGGACCGCGGAGGAGCCCGCCGAGGAGTTCGGCGGCTATTTCAACTTCACCAAGGACGGCGTCCGGGTCACCGGATGCATGGCCAGCCAGCCCGGCTCGGAGGTGCCGGACGTCTGGTCGGTCTACCTGGCCACCGACGACGCCAGGAAGACCGTCGATGCCGCCGCCGCCCACGGAGGCCAGGTCCTCGTTACAGCCATGGATGTCGGTGACCTCGGCACCATGGCCGTCGTCAGCGACCCCGGCGGCGCCGGAATCGGCATCTGGCAGCCCGGTCGCCACCAAGGCTTCGGAGTGCTCAGCGAGCTGGGCGCGCCGAGCTGGTTCGAGCTGCACACCCGGGATTACCAGGCCACCGTCGCCTTCTACCGCGAGGTCTTCGGCTGGGACACCCATGTCATGAGCGACACCCCGGAGCTCCGTTACACGACCCTGACGCATGGCGAGGACTGGCTGGCCGGGATCATGGACGCCTCGGGCTTCCTGCCCGAGGGTGTCCCCGCCCACTGGTCGGTCTACTTCGGGGTCGAAGACACCGACGCCGCGCTGGCAAAGATCACCGACCTCGGCGGCTCGATCCTGATGGCTGCCCGGGACACGCCCTACGGCCGCCTCGCGGCAGCCGCGGACCCGACCGGCGCCCAGTTCAAGCTCGTCGCTGCCAACGATGCCATGCCGGCGAGCAACTCCTAACTGAGTCGCTCGGCACACTGTGCAGATCGACCTGCTCGGTCGATGATCCGTCGACGGGGCTCCATCGACCGAGCAAGAGAGGACGCACGGGCCCCAGGGCGATCCTCGGCGCCATCACGTTCGGCGAGGACTTCTCCTGGGGCGCCGATCGGCAGGAGTCAGCGCGCATCCTCGATGCCTATCTCAGCGAGAGCGGAAACGTTGTGGACACCGCCGTCAATACCAGGGCGGCGAGTCGTTTACGGGGACGCGGGATCGCTGGTTGACGGCCGCTGACGATTAGCCGCGCGCTGCAAGACTTCGATGTCGATCTTGCGCATGCCAAGCATAGCTTTCATGGCCGCTTGCGACTTCTCGGTATCGGGATCACTCATCAGCTCAATCAAGGCGGTGGGGACGATCTGCCAGGATACGCCGTACCTGTCCTTCAGCCAGCCGCACGGGCCTTCTTCCCCGCCCTCGGAGAGCTTGCTCCAGAAGTAGTCGACTTCGTCCTGTGTCTCGCAGCTCACCTGAAACGAGATCGCCTCGTTGAACGTGAACTGCGGCCCACCGTTCAACGCAACGAATTTCTGCCCGTCCAACTCGAAGGCGACAGTCATGACCGTGCCTTCAGTGCCGGGACCGGCTGCGCCGTAGCGGGCAACGTCCAGGATCCTGGAGTTCTCGAAGACGGTGGTGTAGAAGTGCGCCGCCTCTTCACCCTGAGTGTCGAACCACAGGCATGGCGTGGTCTTCTGCATTGCTTCGTCCTCTCTCACGGTTCCCTTGGTTGCCCGTATCGGCCAGCACCCGGCCGGGCCGTTCGAGTCGCCGTGAGCTCGCCGGTAACGACGTTTCGTCGCCCGGTGACGTCGATGCTGCCGAGTTCACGGCAGTTCCGTCTTGTCGATCGACTCGGACAGCGTGGTCGAGCCCGAAGATCTGCGGGACGCGCCTTAGTCGAGATAGTCGCGGAGCGGTTGGGAGCGGGAGGGGTGACGCAGCTTGGCCATCGTCTTGGACTCGATCTGCCGGATCCGCTCCCGGGTCACCCCATAGACCTGGCCGATCTCATCGAGCGTGCGTGGTTGGCCGTCGGTGAGCCCGAATCGCAGCCGGACCACACCGGCCTCGCGC
>JALZDN010000057.1 GCA_030862525.1 Actinomycetota bacterium
AGTGAGGAGTGTGGGGATCCGCCGCCATACGTGCAACGGCATTCGGCTACTGACGCGTCAGAATCGATGCTTCGACCCTGGCAAGCAGGTCTCAGGCTGACGGCCAGGCGTGCACCGGCTGGTTGGAGTGCATGTGCTCCAGGTAGCCGCGCAGCATGCCGGCCAACGCGGCAGGCCGGTCAGCGCCCCGGCCGGCTAACGCCTGCACGGTCGCACGCTGCCAGCCGGCACCGGTGCGACGCGTCACGCAGCGCTGCTCGATCACCGCGAGGTAGCGTTCCCGGGCGGCGTCGGACATTCCGCAGCTACGCAGCCCGTCGTGGGCCAGCGGCAACAGCTTGCGCAACACCAGCTCCTCTGGCGGGACCCACCCGTTGCCCGGCCAGTACAGCTGAGCGTCCATGCCGAGCCGGGCTGCTGCGTACAGGTTGTCCTGCGCGGCCTGGAAGGACATCTGGCTCCACACCGGCCGATCGAGCTCGGTGAGCCCGCGCATCGCACCGAAGAAGAACGCGGCGTTGGCGAGCACGTCGATGACTGTCGGCCCGGCTGGTAGCACCCGATTTTCGATGCGCAGGTGCGCAACGCCGTCCATGACGTCGTAGATCGGGCGGTTCCATCGCCAGATGGTGCCGTTGTGCAGCCGCAGCTCCGACAGCGACGGTGCACGACCCCCGTCGAGCACCGCCAGCGGGTCCTCGTCGTCGGTCTCCGGCAGCAACGGTGAGAAGTACCGCGCGTTCTCCTCGAACAGGTCGAAGATCGAGGTGATCCAACGCTCGCCGAACCACACTCTTGGACGCACCCCCTGGTTGCGCAGCTCCGGCGACCGGGTATCGGTGGACTGCTCGAACAAGGGGATGCGGGTCTCGTGCCACAGTGCTCGACCCAGCAGAAACGGTGAGTTGGCGGCCAGCGCGACCTGCACCCCGGCCAGGGCCTGGGCGGCGTTCCAGTGTGCCGCAAAGGCATGGGGAGCCACCTGCAGATGCAGCTGCACCGACGTGCACCCGGATTCGGGGATGATCGAGTCCGTGGCGCACTGCAACCGTTCCGGTGGGCCACCTTCCAGGGGCACCCCTTCCATGTCCAGCTCGAGCTCTTCACGCCGGGCGGCCAGGATCTGCTTGTTGAGCAGGAAGTACCGTGACTTGGGGGAGATCCATCGCCGGTCGAAGTGGTCCGCTCGCAGGGTCGGCAGAATGCCGATCATGGCCAGGCCGACGCCGGTGGCGTGGGCCGCCTCGTTGGCCGTGTTCAGTGCGGTTCGCAGTTCCTGTTCGAGGCCCAGTACTTCGTCGGCGGCCAGCGGCCGGGGCCGCACGTTGATCTCGATGTTGTGCTGGCCGAGTTCGGTCTGGAAGGCCGGATCGTCTATCTGCGCCAGCACCGCTTGGTTGGCCATCGCGGGATCGAGGTTCTCGTCGACGAGGTTCAGCTCGAGTTCCAGTCCCATTTGCTCGGGGCCGACGGACAAGCTGTCCTCGGCGAGCATCCGGGCCAGCGCGTCCAGGCAGCGCTGGATCTTCTCTCGGTACCGTTGCAGGTCATGCTGGGTGTAGAACGAATCGATCACGCCCTCACCCCTCCGACCCCGCGACCCGGCGCGCTCCACCGTGACACAGCGCCGCGAGCCGTGACCAGCCGCCGAACTGGTGGGGTTGGCCTGCTCGCGCATATGCACGCTTTGCGAGACTGACAGTGTGGGCGAGATCGTTGAGGTGCACGATGTGCATGATCCACGACTGGACGATTTCCGCGACCTCACGGTCGCCGACCGTCGCCCGGACCGTCCCGGCGGGCGCGGTCTGGTGATCGCCGAGGGCGTCGTCGTGGTCCGTAGGCTGTTGAACTCGTCGTACCCGACCCGGGCCGTGTTCGGGGTGCCCTCCAAGGTCGCTCAGCTCGCTGTTGACGTCGCTGCACCGTGTTACATCGGGTCGGCCGAGCTGATGGCGCAGGTGGTCGGCTTCCACCTCAACCGAGGTGTGCTGGCGACTGCGGATCGGGCGCCGGAGCCGCTGGTGCCGGAGTTGATCACCCGGTCACAACAACTCGCGGTGCTCGAGGGTGTTAACGATCATGAGAATCTGGGTGCGCTGTTTCGCAACGCGGCCGCCCTCGGTGTGGATGCGGTACTGCTCGGCCCGCGCTGTGCCGACCCGCTGTATCGGCGCAGTGTGCGGGTGTCCATGGGCCATGTGCTGGGCGTGCCCTTCGCTGCGCTTCGCTGCTGGACCGGAGATCTCGACGCGCTGCGAGCGGCCGGTTTCCGGGTGGCCGCGCTGACCTCGGCGGCAGATGCCGTGCCGCTGCCTGCAGCCGGTCTGGACACTGTCCGGGTGGCGTGGTTGCTGGGTGCCGAGGGTCCGGGTCTGTCGGCCGAAGCCCGGGCTGCGGCGGATCTGGCGGTGCGTATCCCGATGGCGCCCGGAGTGGATTCACTCAACGTCGCCACTGCCGCTGCGATCGCTTTCGCGAGCGTGCGCAGCGCCGACAATGCCGAGAATGCTCTGACGTGAACCGTGTCCCGGCAAAGCTTGCGCACGCTGGCATCCCGTCCGGGGAGCCCACGCCGTGGGCGACGGGTCTCACCGTGACGGTATTGGCGGCGGTGATCGTCGGAATCGCGCTGTTCAGTCTCTCCCTGGGATTGGCCACGGTGGGGATATGGCCCGTAGTGCTGGCCAATCTATTGGTGGCCGCGGGATTGGCACCGTCGATCTGGCTGGCTCGCTCGACCCCCATCTGGCGCTGGGCAGCCTACGGCGCCGCCACAGGTATCCCGCTCACCTGGATCGTCCTACTACTCTCCCTGCTTTAGCACTGCGACATCGCAGTTTGGATGCAGACTGCAGTAAGAGTGCCCAAAAAGCCTGCATTCTACATCCAGAACGTAGCTGGAGGGATGTGGATAGGCGACGGGTTGTGGATAGGTTGTGGACGGGGATTCGGCGGATCGGTGTTGATGCGGCGGCGTCGCTGCGCATGGGGAGAAGCATTCGTACAATCGATCTGAGTGGCCCGTTTCTGGGATCGGAAGCGGTTCGGGCTGGCGCGCTGACCGCGCCGCAGTTGCGTGGTCCCGCCGTTCGCCGCCTGTTCCGGCACGTCTACGTGCCGCCGCGACGATGCCGCGCGCTGCTCCCGGGGCACCCGGTTTCCACTCTCGCCAAGCGCATTCAGGAGTCATGTGCGCGGGGAACGGACGCCGAGCAGGACGTCCTCCCAGGATGGGATGGTCGCGCGGTCCTTGCGGCCGCGCTTGGGCGCCATGGGCTGTGCTGCCTCGGACGGCTCGACCGGGTGGTATGGCGGTCCGTCGTCGGGCACCGCGCGAGCACTGGGCCGCTGCTCGACCACCTGCTCCTCGGGCCGCACGACCGCTGGCACCGTGCGCAGCTGCGCGGCCGGTTGTGGATCGATCAATCCGGTGGCGTGGTCATCGACCGCGGTCACGGTGCCGCCGTGCGCGCCCGGATGGAACGTCCACTGCGCCCGGTTCTCCGACCGACCAGCCCGCCAACGCAGCTGGACGACCCACTTGCCGTTCTCCCCGCGCCAGGAGTCCCAGGTCACCGTCGCCAAGTCGTGACCACGCCGGCGGAACGTCTCGGTGACCACTTCCTCCAGGGAGCGCACGTCAGGCCCGTCGGCGCGCACCGGATGAGCCTGCTGGGCCAGCATCGCGATGCGGGATCGCTCCAACAGCACGGGGTAGGCGAACCGCTCGACCCGCTCGCTCGGGACACCGGCGGCCGTGGCTACTTGATCGACGGACGCGCCGGCTCTGATCCGATCCTGGATCTCACGGGGTCGCATCTGGCACGCCAGCTCGCTCTCGGTCTGACCGAGGCGAGGGAGATCACCCCGTACCGCCGCCTGCAGGCCGTCATCGACGGGCAGGGCGAACCGCTCCGACCGCTCGCCGGGGCGCTGCGCCACCGTCTCCAGGATGACCGTGCGGCCGTCGATCCCCAGACCGACCACCCGCAGCGCGCGCATCCTAAGACCTCCGCATCTCCTAGCCGTCACCGTAGGCCGGTGAGTAGCTGCGCCGGGGGAGGCGCGCCGCCGCCGACCAGCGGCACCTCAGCGACTCACATCACAGCCGCTCGACCACCCAGTCGATGCACGCGGTCAGCGCGGAGACATCCTCGGGTTCGACGGCCGGAAACATCCCGATTCGCAGCTGGTTGCGGCCGAGCTTACGGTAGGGCTCGGTGTCCACGATGCCGTTAGCGCGCAATACGGCGGCGACGGCAGCGGCGTCGACGCTCGCGGCGAAGTCCACGGTGCCGACGACTAGCGAACGCTTGGCGGGTTCGGTGACGAACGGCGTCGCGTACGGCGAGGACTCAGCCCAGGAGTACAGCCGCGAGGATGAGTCGGTGGTCCGCGCCACGCACCAGTCCAACCCGCCGGCGGCCAGCATCCATTCGATCTGGTCGACCAGCATCAGCAGCGTGGCGACCGCCGGGGTGTTGTAGGTCTGATCCTTGAGGCTGTTGTCCAGCGCGGTGGTCAGCGAGAGAAACTCCGGCACCCACCGATCGGACGAGCCGATCTCGCCGATCCGCGCCACCGCGGCCGGGCTGAGCAGCGCGATCCACAGCCCACCGTCGGAGGCGAAGCATTTCTGCGGCGCGAAGTAGTAGACGTCGGCGTCGCCGATCCGGACCGGGAGACCGCCGGCGCCGCTGGTCGCGTCGATCGCCACCAGCGCGCCCTGCAACCCGGCGGGCCGGCACACCGGCACCATCACCCCGGTCGAGGTCTCGTTGTGGGCCCAGCCGATCAGGTCACAGGACGGGTCGGCGACGGGCTGCGGGGCATCCCCGGGTGCAGCGGTGACGACCACCGGGTCGGCCAGGAAGGGGGTGCCCTTGGTGACCGCGGCGAATTTCGCCGAGAACTCGCCGTAGCTCAGGTGCAGCGAGCGCTCCCGCACCAGGCCCAGGGCTGCGGCATCCCAGAACGCCGTGGTGCCACCGTTGCCGAGCACGACCTGGTAGCCCTCGGGCAGCGAGAACAGCTCGCGCAGCCCCGAGCGGACCCGGCCGACCAGCGACTTCACCGGGTTGCGCCGGTGCGAGGTGCCCATGATCGAGGCACCGGCGGTGGCCAGCGCGGCCAGTTGCTCGGGTCGAACTTTCGACGGCCCGCACCCGAAACGCCCGTCGACGGGTTTGAGCTGGGCCGGAATGGTCAGCTCAGCGGTCTGCGTCATGTGAGGATCTCCATGGTTGCTGGCCGGGAACCCCCAGTTTCGCAGGCTCGCTGGTCACGCCGACCACGAGGCTCCGGTGATGCGCTCGTATACCTCGATGTAGCGCCGCCGCGTTTCGGCCACGATCGCCGGGGGAATGACCGGCCCGGGTGGCTCGGTGTCCCATCCCGTGCCGATAGCCCAGTCTCGGACGAACTGCTTGTCCAAGGAGTGCTGCGGTTGCCCGGGCCGCCAGGTAGCGGCGGGCCAGAAACGCGATGAATCTGATGTGAGAGCTTCGTCTCCGAGCGTCAATCGCCCGTCGGCATCCCAGCCGAATTCGAACTTCGTGTCCGCGACGATGATGCCGTTGTCCCCGGCGTGCTCCGCGGCTCTCGCGTAGAGTTCAATGGTCAGGCTACGGAGGCGTTCTGCGGTATCCTGTCCGGTTTCGCGGACCACGTCGTCAAAGGTGATGAACTCATCATGCCCGGTGTCTGAGTATTTGGTGGTCGGCGTGAAGATCGGCTCGGGTAACCGGCTTCCCGAGACCAGTCCGGGAGGCAATGCCACACTCGATACGGTGCCGAACTTCTGGTACTCACGCAGGCCTAGGCCGGCGAGGTAACCGCGAGCGATGCACTCCACCGGGATCATCCGCAGTGGCGTGGCGCGGATCGCTCTTTTCGCGAATTCCGGTGGCACGTCGGTAGCGGAGATCAGATGGTTCGGCACCACATCACCCAGCCTGCCGAACCACCACACCGACAGCTGCGTCAGCAGCGCACCCTTATCCGGAACGGGCGTCGGGAGGACCACGTCGTACAGGGAGATCCGGTCCGAGGCGACCAGCAGGATGTCGCCGTCGAGCGAATACAGGTCCCGCACCTTGCCGGCGGATATGTGTTTCACGCCGATCACCGTACCCACGAGCACGGCTGGGGCTGATCACGTGCGGAGCAGCGCGTAGGTAGGTTGGCCGCCATGGACGCCCACAGCACTTTCCACGACCTTGTTGGGCAGCTCGATTACTCCATGTTCATCGTTACCGTCCGCGCCGGCGAGCAGCAGGCTGGCTGCTTGGTCGGGTTCTGCACCCAGAGCAGCATCGATCCACCGCGCTTCCTGGTCTGCCTGTCGCGCAAGAACCGCACTTACCGGGTGGCGAGCAGCGCCGATCTGGTAGCCGTGCATTTCGTGCCTCGGCGGGCCGAGGCGCTCGCCGGGTTGTTCGGCGGCCACAGCGGTGACGACGAGGACAAGTTCGCCCGCTGCGCCTGGCAGCCCGGCCCGGGCGGGCTGCCGATCCTGCAGGAGTGCGGGAACTGGTTCGTCGGACGGGTGCTCGAGCGGCTCGACCTCGGTGACCACGTCGGTTTCCTGCTTGAGCCGATCGCGGCTCACCGAGAAGACGACCAGTCGCATTTCGAGTTCCACCGCGCCAAGGCCATTACACCGGGGCATCCGGCGTGAACGCGAATCCGGTGTCGCTTCGTCGGCTGCTGCCCGAGCCCGGGACCGTAACCGCCATCGAGGCAGTGGAGGGCCTCGCACTCGCCGATCTGGCCGCTGATCACCGCCCGTACGTGGTGCTCAACATGGTAGCCACAGCCGACGGCATGGCGACGGTGGCGCACCGCACCGCCCCCATCAGCAATGCCGCGGACCGCCAGCTGTTCCACGAGCTGCGGGCGCACGTCGATGCGGTCATGGTCGGCGCAGGCACAGTGCGCATCGAGCGGTACGGGCGCCTAGTCCGCGACCCGCAGCGTCGGGAACGTCGGGTCGCCCGCGGGTTGGCGCCCGACCCGCTCGCCGTCGTCGTGAGCCGCCGGCTCACCCTGACCCCCGACCTGCCGCTGATGGCTGACCCGCATTCCCGGGTGGTGGTTCTCACCGCCAGTGCCGCCGAGCTCAAAGACTGCGCCGCACAGGTCAGCTACCTGCGTCCGGCACCAGGCGAGGAGCTGAACCTGGCCACGATGCTCGCCCGGCTACGTGCAGAGCACGGTGTGCGTTCGGTGCTCTGCGAGGGCGGGCCTTTGCTCAACGCCTCGCTGCTGCCCGCCGGCCTGGTCGACGAGCTGTTTTTAGCCATTGCGCCGGCACTGGCCGGCAGCGCCGGAGCGCTGTCCATCGTCGACCGGGCGCCGCTGACCGAGCCCGTCGGCCTGGATCTGATCTGGTTGCTGGAGTTCGAGGGCCAACTGTTCGCCCGGTACGCGCTGCGCCACTAACCGCAAGCTGCGGCGGTAAGCGTTTAGGACGGTCCGATCTCGCCCCAGCCGTCGACGTCCTGCGGTCGTCGTGGAGCGGGGCCGACGTAACGTGCTGCGGGACGGACCAGCCGGCCCGTGCTTTTCTGCTCCATGATGTGCGCGCACCAACCCGCGGTGCGGGCGCAGGTGAACATCCCCGGCATCATGTGTGGCGGAACCTGCGCGAAGTCCAAGATCACCGCAGCCCAGAACTCGACATTGGTCTCGATCATCCGGTCCGGCCGCCGATCGGCCAACTCGGCCAGCGCGGCGTGCTCCAAAGCCACTGCAACGTCGTGACGTGGCGCACCGAGCTCCTTGCAAATCCGGCGCAGCACCCGAGCTCGTGGGTCCTTGGCGCGGTAGACCCGATGGCCGAATCCCATCAGCCGCTCACCACGATCCAGCACCTTACGGACCACCGCAGCGGCATTCCCGGTGCGCTCCACCTCCTCGATCATCGGCAACACCCGGGCTGGCGCGCCACCGTGCAACGGGCCGGACATCGCGCCGATCGCCCCGGACAGGCAGGCGGCGACGTCGGTACCGGTGGAGGCAATCACCCGCGCGGTGAGGGTCGAGGCGTTGAGCCCGTGCTCGGCGGCCGAGACCCAGTAAGCGTCTACGGCTTTGACGTGCGCCGGATCCGGGTCGCCGCGCCAGCGGGTCATGAAGCGCTCGGTGATCGTGGAGCACTGATCGATCCGGTGTTGCGGTACGGCAGGCTGGTGGAGTCCCCGAGCCGACTGTGCCACATAGGACAGTGCCATCACCGACGCTCTGGCCAGCTCCGCGCGGGCCTGCGCGTCGGAGCTGTCCAGCAGCGGACGGTAGCCCCAGATCGGGGCGAGCATCGCCAGCGCGGCTTGCACGTCGACCCGGACATCGCCGGTGCGCACCGGCAGCGGGAACGGTTCCGCGGGCGGCAGGCCGTGACCGAAGCGTCCATCGGTCAGCAACGCCCAGACGTCGCCGAAGGTGACGTGCCCGGCCAAGTCTTCGATGTCCACGCCGCGGTAGCGCAACGCTCCACCGTCCCGATCTGGTTCGGCGATCTGGGTGTGGAAGGCGACCACGCCTTCCAGCCCTGACTTGAAACCTGTGGGGGTGTCCGTCACCAGCCCGTTTACCGCAGTCACTCGGCCCTCCTCGCGCGATCGCCCTCAATGTGGGTACGCGCGGGTCGCCGACCTGCCATCGGGTTGGGGCGAACGCCACACCGCGGCGCCG
Organism: Actinomycetota bacterium; assembly: GCA_030862525.1. GTDB lineage: Bacteria > Actinomycetota > Actinomycetes > Mycobacteriales > Pseudonocardiaceae. The sequence continues at coordinate 8,698 of JALZDN010000057.1, forward strand.
CGCGAGCTCACTAACTGTGCACCCCAGACTTGCCCGACGGCAACGTGTCCTCCCCCGAACGAGGCCGAATGAGGTCGCGGCAGCCGTCGACGACCTAGGTTCAGATCAGTCGGATCGTGAACCGGGAGAGTGCGGCATGGCAGCTGGGTGGACGCAACGGGGTGAACCGGCCGCCGATCTGGCCCGGATGCGGGTCGCCTACCCCGCCGGTGAGCTGGCCGAAGATGAGCTGGCCCGGACCTGGCACGAGCAGCTGGCGAGGTGGCTCGGTGACGCCCTGGCCGCGGGCCTTGCCGAGCCCAACGCGATGGTGCTGGCCACCGTGGACGCCGACGGGCTGCCCAGCTCGCGGACCGTGCTGGCCAAGGCCCTCGACGCGCGGGGTGTGGTGTTCTACACCAACTACACCTCCCGCAAGATGCACGACATCAACGCCACGAGGTTCGCTGCGGCCACGTTTCCGTGGATTGCGCTGCACCGCCAGGCGCACCTGCGTGGGCCGGCAGAGCTGACCACACGGGAGGAGAGCACGGCCTACTGGCAGACCCGCCCGCGTGGTGCGCAGCTGGGGGCGTGGGCCTCAGCGCAGTCCACCGTGCTGCCGGACCGGCGCACCCTGAACGATGCGCTGGAGCTGGTCGCTGCCCGGTTCGCCGAGGCCGAGCAGGTCCCGTTGCCGCCGCATTGGGGAGGAGTGCGGATCAGACCGGTGAGTGTGGAGTTCTGGCAGGGCAGGCCGAACCGCATGCATGACCGGCTGCGTTACCACGTCAGTGACGACGGCGAGTGGACGGTTGCGCGGCTTGCCCCGTGACGACGCCAATAACGGCTTCCCACGATGACACTGCGCCCACCCCACGGTGCGTGACTCGGCGCTCGACGGCCGTCAGACTGCTTTCATGAGCGAGACGACGGCGCAGGGCACGGCCCCGGGTGGAGAAGCTCAGACCGAGCTCAAACGGGTGATCGGACCGAAGCTGCTGTTCTTCTTCGTGATCGGCGACATCCTGGGTACCGGGATCTACGCGCTGACCGGCAGCGTCGCGGGGCAGATCGGCGGCGCCTTATGGGTGCCGTTCCTCGGCGCCTTCCTGGTTGCCTTCCTCACCGCGTTCAGCTACCTGGAGTTGGTAGGCAAGTACCCCAGGGCGGCGGGTGCCGCGCTGTACGTCAACCGGGCCTTCGGAATCCCGTTACTGACCTTCATCGTCGCCTTCGCCGTGATGAGCTCGGGCATCACCAGCGCCTCCACGGCGGCGGTGGCGTTCGGCCAGACGTACCTCAGGGAGTTCATCACGCTGCCGGTCTGGGCGGTCGGGATCACTTTTATCGTGCTGCTAGCACTGATCAACTTCCGCGGTGTCGGTGAGTCGCTCAAGGCCAACCTGGTACTCACCTGCATCGAGCTGTCAGGACTGCTGATCATCATTGTGATCGGTGTTTATGCGGTCGGCTCGGGTCAAGGCGAGCCGAGCAGGCTCACCCAGATCGACACCGCAGACTCTGGTGTGTTGCTGGCGATCACCTCGGCCACTGCGCTGGCGTTCTTCGCACTGGTCGGTTTCGAGGACTCGGTGAACATGGCCGAGGAGTGCAAGCAACCAGCCAAGATCTTCCCCCGCGCGATGCTGCTCGGCATGGGTGCCGCCGGAGTGATCTACCTGCTGGTCACGATCACCTCATCGCTGCTGGTACCCGCCGACCGGCTGGCTTCCCTGGAGAGCGGCGCGCTGCTCGAGGTTGTCCGGGTCGGCGCACCCGGCTTCCCGCTGGGTCTTTTCGCCGTCATCGGGCTCTTCGCGGTGATCAATACGGCGCTGATCAACATGCTGATGGCCAGCAGGCTGGTGTACGGCATGGCGGGTGAGCGGATCATTCCGCGCGTGCTGGGTGCCGTGCATCCGAACCGGCGCACCCCGTGGGTTTCGATCTTGTTCACCAGCGCGATCGCCGTGGTCCTGGTCAGCTTCGTCCCGCTGGCCGGTCTGGCAGGGACAACATCGCTGCTGCTGCTCGCGGTCTTCACCTTGGTCAACATCACCTGCCTGGTGCTGCGCCGCAAGACCGTCGAGCACGAGCATTTCCGTGCCCCGACGTGGAGCCCATGGTTGGGGGCGCTGCTGTGCGGTTACCTGGTAACCCCGTTGTCCGGTCGCGACCCCGGCCAATACCTGCTCGCAGGCATCCTGCTGGCGGTCGGGCTCCTGCTCTGGCTACTCAATCGGGCGTTCGTGGGTCGGGTCGAGTTCGACCCGGCGAAGCTGCCCCGCGAGTGAGTTACGTTGGAGTATGTCGGCGTTCCCGACGGTGTGCCCCCATGCAATGTCGCTGTAGGCAATGTCGCTGTGCGGTCCGACCGGCTACCGCAGCGTTGCGCCGCGTCGCCCAAGAAGTGATAGGCCCAAGAAGTGTCGCCTAAGAACCGAGAGGGACTGCCATGACTGACGCCACCGCGTCCGAAGTGTCGGTTGAACCGTCCAGCAACGGTCGTGACGAGCCCAATAATGATCACGCCGTCAATAATGATCACGACAGTGTGACCCTGCATTACCCGAGCGGCCAACACCGAATGTCAGTCATCAGGGGAGCCCAGGGCGCCTCCGGCATCGACCTGGGCACACTGCGGGCCAACACCGGGATGGTCACCCTCGATCCAGGATTCGTGAACACCGCTGCCTGCACTTCGCAGATTACCTACATCGACGGTGACGCGGGCGTGCTGCGCTATCGGGGCTACCCGATCGGCCAGCTCGCCAAGCACTCGAGCTACCTGGAAACCAGCTACCTGCTGATCTACGGGGAATTGCCGACCAGCGCTCAGTTGGAGAACTTCACCGATCTGATCCGCATGCACACCTTGCTCCATGAGGACCTCAGACGTTTCTTCGACGGCTTCCCGCGCGACGCACATCCCATGCCGGTGCTGTCCAGCGCGGTGTCCGCGTTGTCCACTTTCTACCAGGACAGCCTCAACCCGTTCGACCACGAACAGGTGGAGATCTCCACGGTGCGGCTGCTGGCCAAGCTGCCCACCATCGCGGCTTACGCCTACAAGAAGTCGATCGGTCAGCCGTTTCTCTACCCGGACAACGCGCTGGACCTGGTGCACAACTTCCTGCGGATGACCTTCGGGCTCCCCACAAATTTCTACGAGGTCGACCCGGTCGTGGCCGATGCGCTGGACTTGTTGTTCGTCCTGCACGCTGACCACGAGCAGAACTGCTCAACATCCACCGTGCGGATGGTCGGCTCATCACAGGCCAATCTTTTCGTGTCGATCTCGGCAGGGATCAATGCGCTGTCCGCCCCTCTGCACGGTGGGGCGAACCAGTCGGTGCTGGAGATGCTGGAACGCATCCGCATCAACGGCGGTGATGTGGACACCTTCGTTAAGAAGGTGAAAGACCACTCCGACGGCGTGCGTCTGATGGGTTTTGGGCATCGCGTCTACAAGAACTACGACCCTCGTGCGAAGATCGTCAAGGAGACCGCGGATGAGATCCTGAACAAGCTGGGGGTCAACGACCCGTTGCTGGAAATCGCCCTGAGGCTGGAGGAGAAAGCGCTCGCCGACGACTACTTCGTCGAGCGCAAGCTTTATCCCAACGTCGACTTCTACACCGGTCTTATCTATCGGGCAATGGGCTTCCCCACCAAAATGTTCACGGTGCTCTTCGCGCTGGGTCGCTTACCGGGTTGGATCGCGCACTGGCGCGAGATGATCAGTGACCCCAAAACCAAGATCGGTAGACCACGACAGGTTTACACCGGACACGCCGAGCGGGAGTACGCCGAGATTACTCAGCGTTGATCTCTACTGCTGCGGGGGTCGCCCGTTGGGCGGTGCGCGGGCACCCGCGGGGCGCGTACGGTGCCCGCAGACCGAACCCGGGAGCCAGATGTTGATGCGCACCATCCAATGGGTCGACGGACACGTCGATGTGATCGACCAGACCGCCCTACCGCAACAGCGGCGAGTGGTGCTGCACACCGTCAGCCAGGTGGTGGACGCAATCCACCGGTTGGTGGTGCGTGGTGCGCCTGCACTGGGAGCGCTAGGGGCGCTAGGGGTTGCTCTCGCGGCGGCGCGGTCGGCGGAACAGGGCTATGACGCCGATGCCGTGCGGGCCGATGCCGATCGCATCGCCGGGGCCCGCCCTACCGCGGCACACCTGGGTTGGGCGGTGCAGCAGGTACTACCCGCGGTGCCGCGAGGCGACGCTGCGGTGCTGGCCGCCGCCCATGCACTGGTGGACGCCGATGTCCGGGCCTGCGCGACGCTGTCCCGGCTCGGTGCTGCCCTGCTGCGCAGCTACGTCGGCGATCGACCGATGGTGCTGCACACGCACTGCAACGCGGGCGCGCTGGCCTGTGTGGAGTGGGGCACCGCGCTCGGCGTGGTCCGGACGCTGCACGCCGACGCGCTGGTCCGGATGGTGGTGGTCGGGGAAACTCGCCCGTTGCTGCAGGGGTCCAGAATCACCGCGACCGAACTTGCCCAACTGGGGGTGCCGCATCAGGTGGTCATCGACGCTGCCGGCCCGGGGCTCATCGCCAGCGGACGGGTGGACGCTGTCATCGTCGGAGCCGATCGGATCGCTGCCAACTATGACGTAGTGAACAAGGTGGGCACCTACCCGCTCGCGCTGGCCGCGGCCAGGGCCGGTATCCCCTTCGTGGTGGCTGCTCCATCCGCCACCCTCGACCCGTACACACCCTCGGGTGCAGCGGTGACCATCGAGCATCGGGACCCCGATGAGGTCCTCCTGGTGGGAGGTTGGCGGATGGCACCGGCCGAATCCACTGCCCTCAACCCGGCCTTCGACGTGACCCCTGCCGACCTGGTGACTGCGATTGTCACGGAGTCCAGGGTCATCGAGCCGGCGGGCTTCGATCAGCGAATCAAGGTCCCCGCGATGCGAGCGGTCCCGGCTCGCTGACTATCGCCGCTCAGTCGGCGATCCATTCGCCGACATGCTCGGACTCAGTGCCGATGGTCGTGGAGTCGCCGTGCCCAGTGCGCACCTCGGTTTCGGCCGGCAGCGTCAGCAGGCGGGTGCGGATCGAACCGATGATCTCGTCGAAGTCCGAATATGACCGACCGGTGGCGCCCGGACCGCCCCGAAACAGGGTGTCTCCGCTGAACACCACATTCAGGTCGGGGGCATGCAGGCAGCACGAGCCGGGGGAGTGCCCGGGGGTGTGCAGCACGTGCAGCGGGGTACCTGCGACCCGCAGCACGTCGCCGTCGGCGAGTTCGGCGCCCGGTGGTGGGGTGTCGGGGTGCGCGAGCCCCCACAGCACGTGCTCCGCGGGGTGCAACAGCACCGGCGCGGCCAGTGTGCGGGCCAGCTCCGGTGCGGCGCTGACATGATCGTCGTGGGCGTGCGTGCACACGATGCCCAGCACCTGCCGATCGCCCACCGCAGCGGCGATCGCCTCCGCGTCGTGCGCTGCGTCGACGACGATCACTTCTCGATCATCGCCGATGAGCCAGACGTTGTTGTCCACCTGCCACGTCCCGCCGTCCAGGCTGAAGGTGCCCGACGTGACCACCCGCTCGATCATCCTGGGCTCCCTTCGGTCGCACTCATGAGCTGGGTAGCAGCACGACGCTGCGCAGCACCTCGCCGCGCTCCATCTTCTTGAAGGCGCGTTCCACGTCGTCCAGGCTGATCGTCTCGGAGACGAACTTCTCCAGTGGCAGCCGTCCTTGCAGGTGCAGGTTCACCAGCATCGGGAAGTCTCGCTCGGGCAGGCAGTCGCCATACCAGGATGACTTGAGCGCCCCGCCACGGCCGAAGAACTCCAGCAGCGGGATGTCGGGCACCATCAGGTCCGGGGTGGGCACTCCGACCAGCACCACCGTGCCAGCCAGGTCACGGGCGAAGAAGGCCTGCTCCCAGGTCTCCGGCTGGCCCACCGCGTCGATCACGACGTCGGCTCCGAAGCCCCCGGTGTACTGCCGTACCGTCTCGACGACATCGGACTCGCGGGCGTTGATGGTGTGCGTCGCGCCGAACTCGGTGGCCCACCGCAGCTTACCCGGGTCGACGTCGACGCCGATGATCGTTGTCGCGCCCGCCAGCACAGCGCCGGCGATAGCGGCGTCACCTACCCCTCCGCAGCCGATCACCGCAACCGAGTCACCACGGGTGACGGCGCCGGTATTGAGCGCCGCGCCCAGCCCGGCCATCACACCGCAGCCGAGCAGCCCGGCGACTTCCGGCGCCACCGCGGGATCGACCTTGGTGCACTGGCCACTGTGGACCAGTGTCTTCTCGGCGAACGCGCCGATGCCCAGCGCGGGGGACAGCGTGGTGCCGTCGGTCAGCTTCATGTGCTGGCCGGCGTTATGGGTGTTGAAGCAGTACCAGGGCTTGCCTCGTCGGCACGCGCGGCAGCGACCGCACACTGCGCGCCAGTTGAGGATGACGAAGTCGCCGGGCGCCACGGTGTCGACGCCGTCGCCGACAGACTCCACAACGCCTGCGGCCTCATGCCCAAGCAGGAACGGGAACTCGTCGTTGATCCCGCCCTCGCGGTAGTGCAGATCGGTGTGGCACACCCCGCACGCCTGAACAGCGACCAGCGCCTCGCCCGGGCGGGGGTCGGGCACCTGCACGGTCTCCACCGTTACCGGCGCGCCCTTGCCGCGCGCCACTACCCCACGTACCTCGTGGCCCACCGGACCTCCCCGTACTCGATCACGCCGACGGCAACCAGCCTGCCACGAAGGGTGCATACCTCGCGATATGGTGCGACAGCGTATGAGGCCGCGCATGAGCGAACCCCGTTCCGGAATATCGACCGAAACGGGGTCCTGCCGAGCCAGCGGAGCTGATGCTCAGCGTGCCTTGGCCCTGACTGCTTTAGCGGCGGCCTTGGCGGCTGCCTTGCGCGAAAGCTTCTTGGCGCCCTTCTTGACGCGCTTGACCGCAACGGGCTTGCCGGCGGTGATCGCCAGTAGCAAACCGCCGAGCAGGCCGGCGTTCTTCACGAAGTGCTGCAGGTGGGCCTTGCGGTCGTCGGGGTAACCCCCGGCCCAGAAGGGGTGCTGGGTCACCGTGCTGGGGATCATCTCCACAGCGAGCACTGTCGCGGCAATGCGGGGCGCCCACCCGAACGCCATCATCACCCCGGCGACGACCTTCACAGCAGCGCTCGCCTGCACCAGCAACGCCGGATCGACCGGCTGTTTCGTAGGCACCATGCCCTGGCCCTTAGCCAGCAGCGGCGTGGCCGCCTCGATCCTGGGCTTCGGGTTGACCAGAGTGCCCACTCCATCGACGACGGACGCAGCGGCGAGTAGTGGACGGGCAATGCGGCGGAACACGGTGGGCTCCTTTCCGAGCTCTCGGTCCGAGCTCTTCGCTTTCGCACCGTAGCGCCCCTGCGCCGCGGCGAGCGTGAAGCCACCCATCTGGGGCACTGGAGGGTTTGTCGATCGCTGGGCTGGGGTAGCTGGATTCGTCGCCATCTTGAGCCCTGCCCACGCCGGGCTGGCCATGGACGGAAAGGATGAGGACAGGTGTCTCAGAGCTTGCAAGGCCGGCGGGTGGCATTTCTGGTCGCCCCGCAAGGAATCGAGCAGGTCGAGCTCACCGAACCGTGGAAAGCGGTGTCCGAGGCCGGGGCCAGCCCCGCGCTGGTGTCGACCGATGCTGGCAGCGTGCAGGCCTTCGAGCACTTGGACAAGGGCGACACCTTCCCGGTAGACCAGGTGGTATCCGCGACGAAGGTGGACGACTACGACGCCTTGGTACTGCCCGGCGGGGTGGCCAATCCGGATTTTCTGCGCACCGACTCCAACGCCGTGCGGTTCGTGAAGGAATTCTTCGCCGCTGGCAAGCCGGTGGCCGCAATCTGCCACGCCCCATGGATCTTGATTGAGGCCGACGCCGTGCGCGGCCGGCGGATGACCTCATGGCCAAGCCTGCGGACCGACCTGCGCAATGCCGGTGCGCACTGGGTCGACGAGGAGGTCGTGGTCGACCACGGTTTGGTGACCAGTCGCAAGCCCGTTGACCTGCCAGCCTTCTGCGCGAAGCTTGTCGAGGAGTTCGCCGGGGCCACGCACCCGCGTCAGGCGCGCAGCGCCTGAATTGTCCTGCAACGAGAATCATCGAGGAATAGGAGCGGCTCCATGGCCAACGACGACAAGATTAAGCACAAGATCGATGAGGGCGCCGGCCGGGTCAAGGAGACCACCGGCAACGTCACGGGGGATGACGAGTTACGCCGCGAGGGCAAAATGGAGAAGGACAAGGCACAGCTGAAGGACAAGGTGGCCGACACCGTGGACAAGGCCAAGGACATCTTCCGGAAATAAGTGTGGCCAGACCCCGGGACCCCATCGCAGACCTGCGGCGGATCGCCTTCCTCCTGGAGCGTGCCCATGAGGCGACCTATCGGGTTCGGGCGTTCCGAACGGCGGCCTCGGTGCTGGCCACTCGGGATGACGTGGCGCAGCGCGCCCGGGCGGGCACGCTGACCTCGCTGGCCGGTGTCGGCGAGGTCACCGCCCGCTGTGTCACCGAATCCCTCGCGGGACAGCAGCCTGCTTACCTGTCCCGGCTGGAGGCCACCGGTGACGCATTAGCTGTCTCGGAAAGCCTGAGGCCGGAAGGGGCGGCCCTGCGCTCGGCGTTGCGCGGGGACTGCCACACCCATTCCGACTGGTCTGACGGTGGCTCGCCGATCGAAGAAATGGCGGCCACCGCCCGCGCGCTCGGCCACGAATACCTCGTGTTGACTGATCACTCACCGCGGCTCACCGTCGCCAACGGGCTGTCTGCTGAGCGGTTGCGCCGCCAACTCGACGTCGTCGCCGCGCTCAATGAGAGTCTCGCCCCGTTCCAAATCCTCACCGGTATCGAAGTGGACATTCTCTCCGACGGTGCACTGGACCAGTCCGAAGAGTTACTAGCGGTACTGGACCTCGTCGTCGCCTCGGTGCACTCGAAGCTGCGGATGCCGGCCGCAGAGATGACCGAGCGGATGCTCACCGCGGTGGCCAACCCGCATGTCGACGTCCTCGGGCACTGCACTGGCCGAATGGTCACCGGCTCGCGCAAGCGGCCGGAATCGCAGTTCGACCCCGATGCGGTCTTCGCTGCCTGCGCCGAGTACGGCGTTGCGGTGGAGGTCAACTGCCGCCCCGAGCGGCGGGACCCGCCTAAGCGGCTGTTACGGCTGGCCGTCGAGGCCGGTTGCCTGGTCGCCATCGACTCCGACGCGCACGCCCCCGGCCAGCTCGACTGGCTGCCTTACGGTTGCGAACGCGCCGCTGTCTGCGGGGTGACCGCTGATCAGGTGGTGAACACCTGGCCGCCCGGCAAGCTACGGGCCTGGACTGCCAGCTAAGCCCGCGTGTCCGCACGCGGTGCACCGTGTGTCCGCACGCTGTGCACAGGCAATTCGCTCGCTGTGCCCGTCCTGCCGACTGGCGGGAAATCAGCCTTTCAGGGCCTTCGCAGCGGCGATGAGCAGCGCTTCCCGGTCGGCAATCTTGATGCGGGTGCGTCCAGCCGCGACACCGAGCGCTTGCTCGGCAGCGTCGATGGCCTCCCAACCGGCCCAGGTGACCACCCCCAGACCCCGCTGGGCGAGTTTGGCGATGATTGCGTCCGGCTCACGGTGGTGAGCACGGGGCAGGGCGTCAACGTCGGCGAGGAGCTGCTCAACGGTCTCCTTGGCGTCGCCCTTGTTGGTGCCGATCACTCCGGTGGGTCCGCGTTTGATCCAACCGACCACATACTCGCCGATTGCGGGGAAACCGTTGCGCTGCACCCGGCCGGCAACGTGCGGGATCACCCCGGTCCGTTCGTCGAACGGGACGCCGGGTAATGGCAGCCCGCGGTACCCCACCGAGCGCAGCAGCAGCTGGACCCCCAGGGTCAGCTGCTTACCGGTGCCGGTGACACCGCCGGAGCCGTCCAGTGCATTGCGCTCGAACTCCACCGCCTCCACCCGACCGGTTCCGTGCACGGCCACTGGACTGAGCAGGAAGCGCAGGTGGATCTGGCGCGGCCGACCCTGCCGCGACCTGGTGGACCACTCTTGCAACGTCTCGAGGTTGCGCCGCACCGTCTTGTTGGTCGCCACGATGTTCTCGCCGGCGTCGTCGAGTAACAGCTCGGCGGGGTCGACTACCACGTCGGCATTGGCCAGCTCGCCCAGCTCGCGCAGCTCCTTCGTGGTGAACTTGGCCTGCGCCGGCCCGCGCCTGCCCACGATATAGATGTCACTGATGGCGCTCGTGTCGAGCACCTTCAGCACGTGATCGGGCATGTCGGTGGACTGCAGCTCCTCGGTGGTCTTGGCCAGGATCCGGGCCACGTCCACAGCGACGTTGCCGACGCCGACCACTACCGCGCTGCGCGCATCCAAGGTGAAAACGTCCACCTCGGCATCAGGGTGACCGCAATACCAGGCCACGAACTGGGTTGCCGAGAAGCTACCGGGCAGATCTTCGCCGGGGATGGACAGTCGACGATCCACCGGCGACCCGGTCGCGTAGATCACCGCGTCGTAATACTCGCGTAGCTCGTCCACGCTGAGCCCGGTACCCAGCTCGATCCCACCGAGGAACCGGACACCGGGCCGCTCCAGGATCTTGCGTAGGGTGATCTCCAACGACTTCATCTTCACGTGGTCCGGCGCCACGCCGTAGCGCAACAGCCCGTACGGACAGGGCAGCCGATCCACGACATCCACTGACACCCCGCCGTGCTTGCTCAGCTCATCGGCGGCGTACAGCCCCGAGGGGCCGGACCCGATCACCGCCACCCGAACCGGTCCGGACACTACTCACGCACCTCCTGGCAGCGCACACTGGTAGATCGCGGACCCGACGTTACGCCACCACTGTGAGGGGGTGGCGCAGTGACGAGGCGGCGCAGTGCGGCGACGCTCAGTCCGTCACGCAGCTGCGGGTCCCCTCGCAACACTGACACCCCATCCGGGCGGGCCATGTCGTCGAGTACCGCCACCGCACCGGACAGGTCGTGGTCACGGGTGTACCCATTGACCACCGCCACGCATCTCAGTCCAGCGGCAACAGCGGCGTGCACCCCGTTTGCCGAGTCCTCCACGGCTACAGCGTTGGCAGGCGGCAGCCTCAGGCGAGCCAGCGCCTCCAGGTAAACAGCCGGATCGGGCTTGAGGTCAGTGATGTCGGAACCGGTCACCACGACGTCGAACGCATCGAGTCCGAAAAGTATGTCGAGCAACGGCAGCACCCAATCACTGGTTCCGGTCGTGGCGACCGCGGTGGCGACGCCCGCGGCCCGCAGCTCACTGATTAGCCTCACGGCGCCTGGCCGAGCCTCCATTGTTCCCGTGCGGACCAGTGCAGTGAAGCGACGGGTTTTGTCCCGATGCAATTCGGCGGCAAGCGCCGTCGCTTCGGAAAGAGGGTGCCCTTTGGACTGGAGATAGCGTTCGATGCGTCGGCGACCGCCGGTCGTCGTCAGGAGCTCACCATATTCCGGCACGCTCCACCGGTAACCCAGCCCGGCGGCCTTGAACGCCTCGTTGAATGCCACCCGATGGCCGTCACGCTCGGTGTCGGCTAGGGTCCCGTCCACGTCGAAGATCACGGCCCGCAGTGGGTCGATCCCCGACGGCGGATCGGTGTCCGAACGGCGAGCTGCCGTGGCGTCCTGGAGCGCGTTGTGGTCGCGAGCGATCGACATGGACGCCACGTTAGGAGGCCCGGTGCGAGCCGGCCTCCCTCCGCGGAGTGGAACCGGCGGGGATCGGTCGAACGGCGCTAGCCGCCCGCTCCACTCGTCGGTCCGGACCGGCGGCCTCGAGCCCCGTGGAACTCAGCCCGCACCGCCATCGAGTCCCGTGGCCGGCGCGCTGGCCGATCCGCACCCCGTCGAAGCCCACTTTCCACCACTGGTGAAGATCTCTTTTCCTGGTCATCTAGCGTGTCAGAAATAGTTTTACGGTGCGGTTTCGTCGCCGTGGTGCCACCGACCACGGCCCGGCGGGAGGGTTCGTAGCGGTCCTGCCAGCCATCGGTAAGTGCGCCCAGAGCGTCGATCAGATTGCGCACCGAGGCGAAGGTTCCGCGGCGGATGGCCTGGTGCGTAATGATGCCGAGGGAGACCTCGACGAGCTTGAGCCACGGGTCGGGCTGATCTGCGGGATGTCCTCCAGCGGCGCTGTGCGAGCCGGACCGGTGCAACGCCGCAGCGCGCTGGGATAGGTTGAGGTAGAGGCCGCTGAGGTCGCGAGCCTGGACTTGCCGCTTGAGGTCGGGGGCGAACGTGAACGTCTCGACGTGCTGCGGCTGGATGCCCCACTTGCGCCAGATCCGGGCGACGGTGGCGAAGGAGATGCCCAGCTGTTCGGCCAGCAGGCGGGATGACCACTGATCAACTCCCAGGTGCGCAGGTGGACGCCCGCCATTGGCCAGCGTGGTGGCTACCACCTCAAGTTCATCGACCACCACCGGTCGGCCGGACCGGGGCAGATCGCCGAGAGCGTTGATCCCACCGGTGGCATAGCGGTTACGCCAGCTGATCACCGTCTGCCGGGTCGACTTGGTCTCGCGGGCGATCTCGGTGTTCGTCAGGCCTTCCGCGGACATCAGCACGATCCGCGCTCGATGCGCGACGCTCGCTCGCACCGACGTCGAGCGTGCCAACGCCTCCAGTCGGCCTCGGTCACCGTCGCGCAGGATCAACGGAGCTGCCACGGACATGCCTCATGGTCCCGCAAGTCACACTGTTAAGCAACTATCGACACGGGCCACACGCTGCGCCGTACATCGCGGATTGCCGCCACGTTCGGGGCGCGTAGATCCTCTTGACACGTGCCAGCTCATCCGTGTGGACTAGTGCTCCGCGTCACAGAAACGGACGCGTGCCAGGCATACCCGCTACAGGCATACCCGCCACAAGACCGCGGGCAAGCCAGATAGACATGCCGGCACCGGAGCGAGAGGGGCACACGATGGCGATCGAGTCCGACGGCCACAGTCGAGGCAACCCCCGGATCTTTGAGCTGATCGAGAACGCTCCCAAGGTCGGGAAGAGCCCCACGATCTGGGCTTGGCCAGAGGTGGTGGACTGGCTTCGAGTGGCCGGTCAACCGGTACCCGGTCCCTGGCCACCCCACCAGCAGCGTCGACCGGAGCCGGAGGAAGAGAGCATCCCGACGGCCGTTGTCGAGCCAGAGCGTGCCGAACCGGCGCGCCCGGCGGCCGCCGACAGGCCCCGCTCCACTCCCACCCCGCCCTCCACGCCTCCGGCCCGTTCCTGGCCGGGCGGCCCGGATGACGAAACCTCCACTCCGCGTCACGGCCGTGGGTTGCTGGACACCTAAACGGGTTGGCGCTGGTCGACAGTAATCGTCCTTCGTGGAGTCCGAGAATGGGGATATCTACGGTGGGCCCAACGTTGTGCAGCTTTCCCGTGGACCGTTGAGGACTAGGAGGATTGGATGTACCCGTCTCGTTTCCACTATGAGGCGCCACGTTCGCTTGAGGAAGCGTTCAGCCTTTTACAGACATACGGTGACGAGGCGAAGGTGCTCGCAGGAGGGCAGAGCCTCATCCCACTGATCAAGCTGCGCTTCGCCGCGCCGGCGGTCGTTGTGGACATTAACAATATCCCCGGGTTGGAATATCACGAGGAAGATGCGGACGGATCGCTCCGTATCGGTGCGCTGTGCCGGCACCGGACGCTGGAGCGGTCCGAACTGCTCAGGGCCAAGAATCCCACCATGTCGATCTGCGCGCCGCTCATCTCCGACCCGATGGTCCGCACCCGTGGAACCTTGGTCGGCTCGCTGTGTCACGCCGATCCGCAGGGTGACTGGGCATCGGTGATGCTCGCGCTGGGCGGGGAGGTCATCGCTCGCAGCGTGAGAGGCGAGCGCACCATCCCCATGTCGCAGTTCGTGGTCGGAACGTTCACGAACTCGCTGGAGCCGGACGAGATCGCGGTCGAGGCGCGAGTGCCGGCACCGCAGGGCACCCGTACGGGTACCTACCTCAAGCTTGAGCGGAGGGTGGGAGATTTCGCGACGGTTGGCTTGGCATTAGTCCTGGAGTCCTCCGGCGGCACCATCAACCGGGCAGGAATTGCGCTCACCGGTGTCGGGTCGAGCAACATTCAATGCACTGCGGCCGAGCAGTCGCTCGCGGGTAAGACGCTGAACGCCAGCACGATCGAGCAGGCGGCGCGGCTGGCGGTGGAGGCGTCTCAGCCCAAGACCGACGTTCGCGGTAGCGCAGAGTACAAGCGGCACGTCGTGCACACCTTTGTCACGCGTGCGTTGAGTAGTCGGGCAGCTCGGGCGGCCTGAAGCGCGTGATAATTGAATCAGTAGGTTCAGAGACCATGGGTGACGTCAAGGAGGCGGCGTGGAAGAGCGACGGGTAAACGTCGTGGTGAACGGGGAACCGAGATCTGTCGATGTCGAGCCGCGACTACTCCTGATCCACTTCCTCCGCGAAGTGCTAGGGCTGACCGGCTCGCACCTCGGCTGCGATACCACGAACTGTGGTGTGTGCACCGTGCTGATGGACGGCTTGCCCGTGAAGTCGTGCACCATTTTCGCCGTCATGTGCGACGGCCACGAGATCCAGACTGTCGAGGGCCTCGGCCTGCCCAGTGAGCTCCACCCTATTCAAGAGGGGTTCAGGGAGGAGCACGGACTGCAGTGCGGTTTCTGCACGCCCGGGATGATGATGGCGGCGAAGGCGATTCTCGACGAGAACCCCAACCCGACCGAGGAAGACATTCGCTGGGGACTGGCCGGCAACCTCTGTCGCTGCACCGGTTACCAAAACATTGTAAAGTCGGTGCTGTGGGCTGCGGAGAAACTGCGGTCCGAGGCAGGATCATTTAGTCGCTGACGGCTAGAGTCGACGACAAAGGAGATGTGACGTGGCGCAGGCGTTAGACGAAATCAAGATCGGTGGCTTGGGTTCAAGCCGCAAGCGGGTGGAGGACGACCGCTTCCTTCGGGGTAAGGGCCACTACACCGATGACTTCAAGTTGCCCGGCATGGTGCACATGGAGATCCTCCGTAGCCCGTTGGCCCACGCGCGGATCAAGTCGATCGACACGAGCAAGGCGTGGCAGCTGCCGGGCGTGCACATGGTGCTCACCGGTGAGATGGCAGCCCAGCACAACCTGGCGTGGATGCCGACGCTGTCCTACGACACCCAACCGGTGCTCGCCACCGACAAGGTGCGCTTCCAGGGCCAGGAGATCGCGTGCGTGGTAGCCGACGATCCCTACATTGCCAAGGATGGCTGCGACGCCATCGTCGTCGAGTACGAGCCGCTTCCCGTGATCGTCAACCCGTACCAGGCCGTCGCCGAAGACGCGCCCATCATTCGGGATGACAAAGAGGGTCAGACGGACAACATCTGCTACCGGTGGGAGGTCGGCGACCGGGAAGGCACCGAGCGTGCCTTCGCTCAGGCCGATCTGGTCTCGAAGCTGGAGCTGCACTACCCGAGGTCGCACCCCTCGCCCATCGAGACCTGCGGGTCGATCGCGGACTACAACTCGGCGACGGCGAAGCTGACCGTCTACATGACGACCCAGGCCCCGCACATCATCCGAGCAGCGGTGGCGATCGTCGCGGAACTTCCGGAGCACATGATCCGGATCATCTCGCCTGACCTCGGCGGCGGGTTCGGCAACAAGGTGCCGGTCTATCCGGGGTATGTCGCATCGATCCTCTGTTCGATCCTGCTCGCGCGGCCGGTCAAGTGGATTGAGGACAAGACCGGTAACCTCATTTCTACCCACTACGCGCGCGATATCTACTACAAGGGTGAGCTCGCGCTCCGCAAGGATGGCAAGATCCTTGGCGTGCGGTTCCATTGTGATAGCGACAACGGATCCTCCTTCTCGGACGCTCAGCCCACAAAGTTCAAAATCGGGCTGATCCATTCCGCTTTCGCTGCCTACGACATTCCATTCGGGTACATGACCGCGCAGGGTCATTATACGAACAAGGCACCGGGCGGCGTCGCATATCGGTGCTCCTTCCGAGTAACCGAAGCGATGTTCTTCCAGGAACGGGTGATCCAGGCCGCAGCCGACGATCTGGGCATGGACCAGGCAGCGTTCCGGCGGCTCAACCTGGTGAAGGACCATCAGTTCCCGTTCCGTACGCCCTACGGCTTCTTGCTGGACTCGGGGCAATACGAGAAATGTCTCGACGTGGCGCTTGATGCCGTCGGCTATGACGATTTCTTGCGCGAGAAGGAGGAAGCTCGCGCGCAGGGTCGCCGGCTCGGGATCGGTATTTCCACCATGACCGAGCCCCTCGGTGCTGGTAACAGCCGCGAGTACGACATTCTCGGCATCAAGATGTTCGACGCCGCGGAGCTACGGGTACACCCGAGCGGCAAAGCGATCCTGAAGATCGGATCGCAGACTCAGGGCCAGGGCCACGAGACGACGTTCGCGCAGATCGTGACCCACGAGCTCGGCATCCCGGCGGCCGACATCCTCGTTCAGCACGGCGACACTGACAACACACCGTTCGGCATGGGGACCTACGCGTCCCGAAGCACGCCGGTCGCCGGTGCTGCGACCGCCATGGTGGCCCGCAAGGTTCGAGCCAAGGCGAGGAAGCTGGCGGCGCACCTCCTTGAGGTCTCCGAGGAGGACGTGGAGTGGGAGCTTGGCCGCTTCTACGTGCGGGGTGCTCCTAACAACGGCGTAAGCATCCAGGAGTGCTCGATGGCGGCCTACGGCAACATGCCCGATGGCATGGAGCCCGGGCTGGAGAACAACGCGTACTACGACCCGCCCAACATGACGTGGCCGTTCGCGGCGTACATCGTGACGGTCGAGGTCGATCCAGAGACCGGCGTGTGGGATGTGTTGCGTATGGTCGCGGTCGATGACTGCGGTGTGCGCATCAACCCGATGATCGTCGAGGGTCAGATCATGGGCGGCATGACCGAGGCCTATGCAATGGCCAACATGCAGTTCATTACTTACGATGCTGAGGGCAACTGCGTCGGCTCGAACTACATGGATTACCTGCTGCCAACGGCATGGGAAACTCCGGGCTTCGAGCTCCACGAGGTCGTCACGCCATCACCGCATCACCCGATCGGCGCTAAGGGCATTGGTGAGTGCGCCGCTGTCGGCGGCCCCGCGGCGTTCGTGAACGCGGTAATGAATGCCATCGACGACACCGGGGTCCGAAACATCGACATGCCTCTGCTTCCGGACCGCGTATGGGAGGCCCTGAAGTACAAGCGTGACGTATCGGGAGCACCTCCGGTCAAATCCGACGCCTAAAAGAGATTGGATCGATGGGTCGATGGCCATGGACGGGTGGGACGTCCTCGAGCACGCCCGTGAGTTATCCAAGCGGGGTGAGGCGTTCGCGCTGGCAACGGTTGTGTGGCGGCGCGGCCCGTCCTCGGGCAAGGAGGGATACCGAGCTGTCATCACAGCCTCGGGGCAGGTGTTCGGCTTCATCGGTGGCGCCTGCGCCGAACCTGTGGTTGTCCGCGAGGCCCGGCACATCCTCGCAGAGGGTGTGCCGCGCCTCGTGTTTCTCGGTACTCCTGACGAGCTCGAGTCGGTGGCAGTGCGGGATGGCATCAGCTACGTGCCGATGTCATGCCAGAGCGAGGGGGCCTTGGAGATCTACATCGAGCCTGTAGAGCCCAAGCCCCACCTCGTTGTCGTCGGACGATCGCCAATGGTGGAAGCCCTGGTACAGATGGCACAGGCCATTGGATGGCGGACGGTACTTGTCGACCCCGATGGCGGCTCTGCCGAAAGCCACCCGTCTGCAGAATGCGTTGTCAGCCAACTGGACTTCAAGTTGGCTGGGGTTGATGAGCGGTCACTCGTCGTGGTAGCCACCCAGGGGCACCACGACGAGGAAGCTGTGGAGCTCGCGCTTGCTGCGGGTCCGGCCTACATCGGTCTGGTGGGTTCGCGCCCGCGGGCCAAGTCGGTGCTCGACTACGTGGAGAGCCGAGGGGTGCCCAGGGAGGCCCTGGAACGGGTGAAGGTGCCAGCAGGCCTTGATCTGGGCAAGGTTTCTCATCGCGAGATCGCGGTGGGAGTGCTGGCTGAGTTGGTGCAGTTGCGAGCGGCCGGCGAACTGGTCAAGGGTGCGCCCGCGGAGACACCGGAGATTGAGGAAGCGATCGACCCCGTGTGCGGCATGACGGTGGAGGTCGGTTCTGCACGCCACCAGATGGATCACGACGGAACCACCTACTACTTCTGCTGTCCAGGATGTCGCACAGCATTCGAGAAGGATCCCGTCGCCTTCACCGGGTCGGGAACAAAATCGTGATCCCAAGTTGCTGCGGACCGAGCATGGTAAGGAGAGCGAGTAGTCGATGCTGATCGAAAACGAGTTCGAGGTTAAGGCACCGCTCGAGCAGGTGTGGAAGCACATGCAGGACGTGCCGCGGATAGCGCCCTGCATGCCCGGCGCCGAGCTGACTGACGTCGACGGCGACACATATAAGGGAAGAGTGACCACCAAGATGGGGCCAGTGTCGATGAAATTCTCCGGCACAGCCAAGATCGTTGAGCGCGATGAGGCCAACAAGCGGATCGTGATGGACGCGTCCGGGTCCGAGGAGAAGGGCAAGGGCCAGGCGACGATGAAAGTGACATCCACGATGGTGCCGTCTGGAAGCGGGACGAAGGTCAAGGTGGCCCAGGACCTTCAGCTCTCCGGCGCCGCTGCTCAGTTCGGCAGAGGCATGATTCAGGACGTCACGAGCGTCATCATGAATAACTTCGCCAAGTGCATCGCCGACGACATCGGACGGGAATCCCGGGGAGAGAAACCCTCAGAGCGTAAGGCCGTTCCGGTGAAGGGCTTCAGTATTGCCATGCAGGCATGGGTAACGGCGCTGAAGCGGTTCTTCGGCGGGCTCTTCGGCAAGAAAACCTCGTGATGACGATTCATGAGCGAAAGAGAGACCAGACATGATCTTGTGGTGGATTGGTAACCTGATTCTGCTCTTCGTCGTGTTGCCCATCGTTGCGATTTTGATGAAGCGGATCGTCACCCCGGTTAATCGGATCCGGGAGACTGTGGACGACATTCTGTACAACGGTGTGATCCTGACCGAGGAGCTCGACAACCTTCCGGCATTGCTGGCCGAGACGGACAGCACGGTCAAGGAGGTCTCTATCGGCGCGACCCGTTACGTCAAGCGTGTCGGGCAGCTGCTGGGGGCTTAGCAGCAAGCGCGGATTTGAGCAGATGGTCGAGGATTAGGAGGAAGTCATGCCTTTAGTCGCGTGGGTCACGCTGCTGGCCATCGCGCTGATCGTGGCCGTAGTTGCTCTCTCTCTGTTGAGAGTGATAGCTCAGCTCAAGCACGTTTCATGGACGCTGGGTGCGGTCATCGTTGGGGTAAACGCGATCGCTTATCAGACGAGAACGGTTCCGGAGGTCATACCTTCGGTTAATGCCAACCTCGCACCCGTGAGGTCAATGGCAGAGCAGGTGTAGTTGGCGCGATGGGCACCCACGCCGGGTGCCGCCAGTGCCGGGATGTGAGGAGTTCCAGGATGCACCAGTTCACGTGTGGCCACCAAGAATGCAGCTCGCAATTCACCGCGTCCGACAAGGACTACCTGATGCGGCAGGTTGCTAATCACCTCAAGGAGGCCCACAACGTTCAAAAGGCAACCCAAACGTTGCTGGGTTACCTTGAGACGACTTGTGTGACGACGACAGCGGATCGTTAGGTCTTCGTCTTTTGACCCCATGACAACAGCTACCGAAGGGAGGTTGCCGGAGATGTGGCTTGCAGAACACGTGCCTGGTGAGGCCCATCTGTTTGGTTGGTACCTGGGTTTCGCGATCACTTTTGCCGTCATCGCAGTAGTAGTGATGTTGGTGGCTCCCATCTTGGTCCTCGCTGGGCGGATCGGCCGGCAGGCACCACAGATCAACGCGGCGCTACAGCAGTCCTATCAGAACACGTTGCCGTTGGCGGACCTGCGACAGACGATCGATCACGCTGAGGTCATCATCGGAGGACTGGAACGCGGCCGAGCTCGGCTTGGAGGTTAGTGATGGCTGGATATGCACCCGAAGAGATCACCTTCTGGTGGGTCGCGATTCTATTCGGTTTCGGCGTAATCATAGTGGTTATTCTTCTGCTTAGCGTCCTGGTGTCGATGGTGAGAGTCATCGACAAGAACGTGGTGGGAGTACGGGACACTCTGCGGGCCATTCCTGAGAACACTGCTAATACGGCGCTTATCCCTATCACGGCTGACAGGGTCGACGCAGTCCTGGCAGAAGGCCTGCAGCACCACCTATTCTTGACCAGGGCCCTGACTGGTTCCGGTACGCCGACTGGTGGAAAGGGCTAGAGATGATTATCGTTATGACAGTAGTCGCGATCGCAACTTTGATCGCTGTGCTGGCGATCTTCCTGTTCATAATCGGCGTGATGCTCAACCGCATCGCTGACAATCTTGATGACTGCCTCGGTAGCGTGAAGACGATCGTCAAGCAGGGCGAAGTAATTATTCCAGGTGTTGAACACATCAACCGCACGGGTGGAGTAGTGGCAGGCGCACTGCCGCTGTTGTACGGCGGTGCGGAAAAGATCGCGGCCAAGCTTGCTCCGCCAACACCTGCTCCGGTTAACGGACATAGCAATGTCCCTTCCTCGGGCCGGCGGCGTTCCCGTCTGATGGACACGGTGGGTTTCCGAGACGCTCCTCGTCACTAATTGAAGATTCGTACCCGGCTCTTCAAGTCCTCCTCGGTAGCAAGGACAGAAGAATCCAGTGGGCAGCGACCATATAATTGGCCGCTGCCCACTGCCGTCTCGCGGTTTAGTGACTGTAATTACTGCTACTACTTAGGGGCCTCATCGGGACCACGCTGGGCGAGTGGGCCGGTCAGCTCGGACTTATATGAGCCGATCCAATGATCCTGCCACGCTTTATCATATTTTACCTCGTTGCAGTGCGGGTTGTAGATGGCGGTGAGCTCCTGCGTAATCTCTTCTCGGTGAGACCGCGCCCATCCCTGAACCTCGTACGTACAGATATGGAGCTTCCAGCGCGAGCCTGCCCGATTTATCCAACAGTTGGCCCGCGGGTGCTTGAACGGAAAGCCGGCTTCGGCCATGTTGTCGGCGTGGCCAACGTAGATGACCGCATAACGGTCCGGCTTGTTATCGGGGTCCGGCTTGTACATGATGGCAAAAACTGCGGGCCTCGCCGGCGGAGTCCAACCCCCGAGGATCCGCGGGCCCTCGAACGAGTAGCCGGCGAGGGATCCGAGGCGGATCATGTCCGGACCTGCATGTTCATAAGGTGTCCTCGTGTTGTCAAAAGGCGTGGGGCGCGTTTACTTCCGGGATCACGCTTCTTCCAGGTCTATGTCTGCGTCTTCATCCTCGCTGGTCGCCAAGACACGCACGATGGGATACACGGGCAAGCCAGCCTTCTGCACTGCATCGGCGAACCGCTCCTTGCCCCGCTCGATCGCGTTTTCGCGGGAGTCTGCGAACACGACGACCTGTGCGCCGTAGCGGTTGGTGCCGATACCGGTCGCGATGCCGTCGAACGTGGCAACGGCATCGGCCAACTCAACGACTTCTTCACGCTTGATGATGCGGTCACCCTCGGCTTCGATTCCGACGCTCCACCTGATCAACATTAGATTCCGACCTCCCTAGCCGAGTTTTGGAAGCAGCGTGGCGAGATCCTCAAGGCTGCTCAAATCGTGGCCGGACATCAGCACGTCGATGTACGGCTCTGCAGCCATCATGCCGACCGTCTGCGGCTGGTAGTCGGCGTTGTTGCCCTTGTGCGGGTTCATCCACACGATGTTGTGGCACAGCCGCGAGAGCCGGTCCATAGCGTCGGAGAGAAGTTCAGGATCACCTCGGTCAAGGCCATCGGAACAGATCACGACGACACCGCCGCGGCACATACCCCTACGAGCCCAATTGCGGACGAACTTGTCGAGAGAGTCGCCGATCCGCGTTCCGCCTTCCCAGTCGACGACAAGCTTGGCAGCACGCTCCAGCGCCTCGTCTGGTTTGCGGGTCTGAAGTGTCTTCGTCACGCAACTCAGCCGCGTGCCGAAGCAGAACACCTCAACCCGTTGGGCGGCGCGCTGAGAGGCGCCGCGTTTGGCCGAGTAGGCGAACTGCAGTAAGGCTCGCGAGTAGTCCGACATCGATCCGGACACATCGAGGATGAGGATCAACGGGCGTAGACGCATCCGGCGGCGGCGCCAGTACAGCTCAACCATCTCGCCGTTCGTGCGCATCGAATTCCGGATTGTCCGGCGCATGTCCGGCCGTCGTCCGTCTTTCGCTGTCGTCGTCCGACGGGTACGACGTTTGGGGGGGGTCAGTTTGATTCGCTTCATGATGCGTCGAATCGAGTCGAGCTCTTCTTTGGTGCACTCGCCGAAGGACCGGTGCTTGAGGGTCTCGACGTTCGATGCCATCAACCCGAGGATAGTTTCCTCATCCTGCTCCTTGCCCGAAGGCTCCGTGGCAGGCATCTCGAACGGCGCCTCTGCTTCAGCGGCGGCCTGCGCCTTGAGCTTCAGCATCTTTTGGACTGGGCTGTCGGACCCAAGGAAGAAAGCCCTGAATACCTCGTCGTAGACGACTATATCTTCCCGGCGTCTGATGAGAGTGGTCCGTCCGGCCCAATACAGGTCGACGAGGTCAGTGGGGTCCAGCGGCGCCATTGCCTCGCAGAAGGTCAGGATGTCACCCGAGCCGACGGCTAAGCCCTTTGCGCGCAGCGCGCGGCCGAAGTCGACGAGCACCGACACGAATCCATTGTTATTGCGCGACATCGGTGTCAGACGGATCCGTGAGGTATGTCAGGCATTGGACGTCACTTCCTGAAGGTTGTCCCGTACAAGGGCGAGGTCATCGTGGTCCTTGACGATCGAGCCGAGGGTGTCTTCGGCGGCGGAGGCACTCAGATCGGTTTCGCCGAGGAATGCGAGGGTACGTGACCAGTCTATGGTCTCAGCGACCCCTGGCGGTTTCGCAAGGTCCATGCCACGGAGCCGGTTGACCGCTGCCACCACCTTGCGGGCGAGCCCCTCCGACACCTCGGGCGCCTGCACGGTGACGATCTCGACCTCGCGGTCGGGCTCCGGATAGCCAATCCAGTGGTACATGCAGCGCCGCTTCAAAGCGTCGTGCAGGTCGCGGGTGCGGTTAGAGGTCAACACCACCAGCGGTGGGTGTTCGGCTTTGATGGTGCCAATCTCGGGGATACTGATCTGGAAGTCGGACAGTACCTCGAGCAGGAAGGCTTCGAATTCGTCATCGGCGCGGTCGACCTCGTCGATCAGCAACACGGCCTGGTCACCGGCCTGGATGGCCTGCATGAGGGGACGCTCGAGAAGGAATCTAGGCCCGAAAAGCTTCTCGAGTGCCTCCTCGTCGCCAACATCCCGGTCGGAAAGGGCCCGGATGTAAAGTAGCTGACGGGCGTAGTCCCACTCATAAAGAGCTTGGTTGGTGTCGATGCCTTCATAACACTGCAGCCGAATCAGCTGACGATCGAACACCGAGGCCAGAACCTTGGCGATCTCTGTCTTGCCGACGCCCACCTCACCTTCGAGGAGGATGGGTCGCTGCAGGGACATCGCCACGAACACCGCCGTCGCCAATCCCCGATCCGCCAGGTAATTGCCCTGACGCAACGTTTCGGTAAGTTCTTTGACGGTACTCGGATAATTCATCGAGCGGTCTCCTTGACGAGGCTGGCGGCCGCTGAGCGGCAAGATCGATCAGGTCGAGAACTAGACCACACCATGGTACTGTCGTTGGCCAGCATGGCGGCAACGTTGGAGATCCGGCCATCTCGCCGGATCCCCAACGAATCAGTTGATGGTCTCGTACCCGCGGGTGTTGCGTTGCAGAGCATTTACGTAAGACGTCGTTCTGGGCGTACCGGTAGAAGGTGCGGCGTCCTGGTCCACCCGGTATGAGGTGGTGCGGCCGGTCTCAGTGGAGCCGGCGGGATTTCCGGTGGTCTTTGCGTCAGGCTTCTTGCGTCCAAACATTAAGCCGTATCCTTTCTAGCCTCGACCGCCGCCCGGACGAGCGGCGGTTCCCTACTCCTTC
>JALZDN010000091.1 GCA_030862525.1 Actinomycetota bacterium
GGCGAGCGGGATCCATCTCCTCGTGGTTCTCCCACGCCTCCGGGATCATCATCAGCACCGCGTGCGGCATCGAGCGACCGCCCAGGTGCAGCAGTTCGAGGACCTCGTCGAAGGATGCCGAGTCGCTAGCCTCCGGGGTGACGATCGGATAGATCCGGTCCAGGTCCCCGGGGATGAGGTCGGTGGCGAGCTTGCTTTCCCGCGCGTGCATCCAGTTCCGGTTACCACGGAGGGTGTTGATCTCGCCGTTGTGCGCCACGAAGCGGTACGGGTGGGCCAGCGGCCAGGACGGAAAGGTGTTGGTGGAGAACCGCGAGTGCACCAGCGCCAGCGAGCTGGTGACCCGCTCGTCGGACAGGTCCGGGTAGAAGCTGACCAGTTGTTCCTCGGTGAGCATTCCCTTGTAGACGATCGTGCGCCCGGACAGGCTCGCGAAGTAGACGTCAACGTCGCGCTCGGCGCGCTTACGTACGCAGTACGCGCGGCGCTCCAGTTCCAACCCGGTCAGCGGCGTGCCGCCGTCCTGGGCGGCCGCCAAGAACAGCTGCCGGAAGGTGGGCATTGCCGAGCGGGCGGTGGGACCGACTCCCTCCGGGTTGACCGGCAGCTTCCGCCAGCCCAGTATCCGCATGCCTTCCTCAACGGCGATGCCCTCGATGGCCGCGATCACCTCGGAGTCGTCTGCCGGCAGGAAGGCCGTACCCACCGCATACCCACCCGGCTCGGGTAGCTCGAAATCAACGACCTCGCGGAAGAAGCCATCCGGGACCTGGAACAGGATGCCGGCACCGTCACCGGTATCGGGTTCTCCGCCTCGGGCACCCCGATGTTCGAGGTTGCGCAGTGCAGTGAGAGCCTTGCGCACGATGTCGTGATCACGGCGCCCGGCGAGGTCGGCCACAAACGCCACTCCGCAGGCGTCGTGCTCGTAGGCGGGGTCGTACAGACCCACTGCCCGACGTCGGCTGTATCGGAGGCTCGATCCCTCACGCAGGTGCTTAGCGGTCACGAGGACCTCCCCGTCGTCTCGATTTCAGCTGCTACACGCATCGGGACGACATGGACCCATCTGCGGCTACCCGCAGGTTACCTCAGCGGGGTATGGAGCCGTTATCACTTCTTGACCAGCGACCCGGCGGCCGGAGCGCGCCGAGGCTTGACGCACGGGCATCGTCGCTGGCTGTGCCATTCATGGAACCGCGTGGCAGCGCGCGAAAGTGCGGTACACCCACCCTGGCGACGAGGCGAGCGTGACCGTGCGACCATGCTCAGCTACGCGCGGCAGGATGCCATCGTCGCCCTGTGACGTGTACCCGTTGCGAGCTGGGGACCGCAAGATGAGGAGGACGATCTGTTCGCTGGCTTTGCAGGCTCCGGATCTGTTGCCCGTCACAGCGTGAGCCTGCGCGAGGAGATCCGGGATCCGCTGCGGCGCTTCCCCCGGCACGGAGTCAGACGCTGGGGAGTCAAGCGGGCCGCGGTGGCAATCACCGTCGTCATCGGTGGAAGCGGTCCGGAAATACTGTTCACCCGGCACGCCACCGCGCTACGCAACCATCCAGGACCATACGCGTTGCCGGGCAGACGCATCCGCACCGGCGAATCAGCGCCGGACGCGGCTCGCCGTGAGCTTGCCGAGCAGCTCGGGATGCAACTACCGCCGAAGTCGGTGCTCGGCCTGCTGGACGACTACGAAGCCCGCTCCGGGTTCGTGATCACACCGGTGGTGATCTGGGCCGGCGAGCACGCCGGACCGCTGCACCTTCGGGAGGCCCGCCAAGAGGACCGGGGCTGCACTGTCCCGTTCACCGACCTCGACGTCGAGCCGGTGTTCGTGGCCATCCCGGGATCCGACCGCCCGGTGATCCGCCTGCCCCTGCACGGAGAGTGGTTGCATGCGCCGACGGCGGCGGTGCTGTACCAGTTCCGCGAGGTGGTCATGTACCGCCGGCGCACTCGAGTAGCCCACCTAGCCGAACCCATCTTCGCCCGGCGCTAGCGGCCATCCCCAGGATCAGGGTAGGCGATAGCGTGAGTGGTGTGCGGCTGGCGACGTGGAACGTGAACTCGGTGCGCTCCCGACTACCGCGGCTGCTGCCTTGGCTGGATGCCCGCGCGCCGGATGTGCTGTGCCTGCAGGAGACCAAGCTGCCCACCGATGCCTTCGACGAGCTGATCCGGCCCGCGCTGAGCGAGCGCGGATACGCCGTCGCGCACCATGGTGAGGGACGGTGGAACGGGGTGGCCATCGCCTCCCGGGTCGGGCTGGACGACGTGGTCACCGGGCTGGTTGACGAACCTGCCAATCCAATAGGACTGAGTCCAGACCCCGAAGCGCGGGCGGTGTCCGCCAGTTGCGCAGGGTTGCGGGTCAGCTCGGTGTACGTGCCCAACGGCCGCGCCCCCGGCGACCCGCACTACCGCTACAAGCTGGACTGGCTGGCCGCGCTGCGGGCTACCGTGGCCGCCGGGGATCCTGCGGTGACTGTGATCTGTGGCGACATGAACGTCGCGCCCGCTGACGAGGACGTATACGACCCGGCCGCCTACGCCCTCTCCACCCACGTCACACCTCCGGAACGGGAGGCGGTGCGCGCCTTAGGACTGCACGACGTGGTGCGGGAACGCTGGCCCGGACAGCGGATCTTCACCTACTGGGATTACCGGGCCGGCATGTTCCACCAGGACCGGGGAATGCGGATCGACCTCGTGCTCGCCGGTGCAGACGTCGCGGCGCGGGCGTGCGCGGCGTGGGTGGACCGCCAGGCCCGCAAGGGCAGCGCTCCCAGCGACCATGCACCGGTGATCGTGGATCTCGACGACGCGCCGGACGGAGACTGCGGCCCCGTCGTGCCGCCCCCGTCAGTGCGGCGCTGAGGGGGTCTATTGCCTAGGCAACAGTAGGCGTACCTGGCCAGTTCGTCAGAGGCCCGGTCACCATGTGTCCACGCCGTTCCGGTCATCGTCATCGGACCGGTGTTCCTGCGTGATCGCATGGCCAGCCGCGTCATCGTGCGCTGGTGACCGTTGCTCGGTTTCGGTTCTGGGTACGTCGGAGCCGGTGATACGTCGCGCCACCTCTCCGTGGTGGTGGTCTCCGGGTCTCGGTTTCTCGGGGCCGCTCACTGACGCGCTCGTCCCGGTCGGGTGCGGTCGGTGGTGTGAGGGCAGCGCCTCGAGAAGGCGGGCAAGCAGCGGTCCGGTTACTGCCAATAGGAGCACGTAGGCAGCGGCCAGGGGCCCGAAGCGCTGATCGACAGCGACGAGCCCAGCGCCTGCTGCGGCGGTGGTGAGACCGGCGATGATGATGGAGAACTCGCCTCGAGGAATCAGCGCGATCCCGGCGCGTAATCGGCCACGGCGTCCGATGCCGGCCCGGGCGGCGGCCCACCAGCCCGTCGTGACCTTGGTCGCCGCCGTGGCCGCGGCCAGAGCGACGGCGAGCGGAAGCACACCGGGGATCTCGGCGGGGTTGATCTGCAGGCCGAAGAAGACGAAGAACACCGCGGCGAACAGGTCCCGTAGCGGGCGCAGCAGTGCCACCGCGCTTTCCGCGACCGGGCCGGACAAGCTCACCCCCACCAGGAATGCACCCACCGTGGCGGAGACGTTGAGCTGGGCGGCCAAGCCAGCGACCAGCAGGGTGAGCCCGAGCACGCGTAGCAGCAGCACCTCATCGTCGGGTCCGAACACGAGCCGGGCCAACACCCCAGGAAAACGCAATGCTATGACGAACACCGCGACGACGGCGCCAAGCGCCAGGCCCAGGTTCGCGGTGGCCGCAAGTACCCCCAGCCCGGAGATCAGCGCGGCCAGCACCGGTAGGTAGGCCGCCATCGCCAAGTCCTCGAACACCAGCACGGCGATGATGACCGGGGTTTCCCGATTGCCCAGATGGCCAAGATCAGCCAACAACTTCGCGACGATCCCCGAGGAGGACACATACGTCACTCCAGCCAGGGCGACCGCGGCGACCGGGCCCCACCCCAGCAGCAGCGCCAGCGCGACCCCAGGAGCGGCGTTGAGCACCAGGTCGAGGAGTCCAGCCGCGCGGTTGCGACGCAACCCAGCCACCAGCTCGTCGGCGGAGTACTCCAGCCCCAGGCTGAGCAGTAGCAACACCGCCCCGAGCTCGGCGCCTACCTCGATGAACTGCCGGCCTTCCTCCCCGGCGGCCAACGGCAGGACACCGTGCTCGCTGAACGCCAACCCGGCCAACAGGTACAGCGGCACGGGAGACACCCTGAGCCGGTGGGCGAGCAGCCCGAGCAGACCCAGCCCGAACAGCACCGCGCCCAATTCCAGTAGCACGTGCACCGAGGGCAACTGCGTCGACGCCGCCACGGCCAGCAGCTGTCCGCCCCCGCCCATCAGTACGGCTCGTCCTCGCTGAGGTGCCAGACGCGATGATGGGTGCGCGAGTGAGGATCGGCTTCTCCTGGTGGGGTGGCCATCAGCTCCACCAGCGCCGCGCGCTCCTGCGGTTGCAGCATCACCGACTCCGAACAGTTGTCCGGGTCGTCCTCGGAGTAGATGATCACGTCGGCCCGGCCGTCCCGATGTATCACCAATCCAAGCCGTCGACCGGCAGCAGTGGCGAAGTCGTACCGGATCCCCACCCCGGGCAGCGGTGTTTGCTCCACGTCCATCGGGCGCCCTCCTCCGTCCGCCGTCTGAGATCTCCAGCTGAGCGCATGGGCTCGCGCCGTAGACCTACCCGACGACTAGCATCTGTTGCGCACCTCGAGTCTGAAAAGTCCCTGCTCCGCGTCCTCGAGTGGCGATGCTGGCCGGTCTACAGGTACTCGCACGCTGGCCAGTCACGGTGCAGGGCAATCTTGTCGGGGCAACCGCGGCGACCACGAGCACAGCGGCGGCCACGACAAACGTTGCGCATTGGCGAGGAGGCGATGAGCCGAAAGTCGAGGGGATGCCGATGACGACGACAAGAACGACGACGGTTCGCTGCGAGCACTGCGGGACGACCAACCGGGTGCCGGCGGCGGCCACCGGGAGCCCGCGATGCGGCGTCTGTCACAAGCCGCTGCCGTGGATCGTCGACGCCAGCGACGAGGACTTCGCCCAGATCGCCGAACGCGCCACGGTCCACGTCCTGGTGGACTTGTGGGCGCCCTGGTGTGGTCCCTGTCGAATGGTCAGCCCGGCACTCGAGCAACTTGCCAGCCAGATGGCCGGACAGCTCAAACTCGTCAAGGTCAACGTCGACAGCTCGCCAGCACTCGCCCACCGCTTCGCGGTACAGGGCATCCCCACCCTGCTCATACTCAACCGCGGACAGGAGCTGTCCCGCCAGGTCGGTGCTGCCGCGGCGCCGGCGCTGCGGAGCTGGGTGCAGCAGGCGTTAGCGGCGACCGGGGGGCCGCACCGGTAGCAACCGGGCGGAGGGCACCGCATCGCCGCGCGAGCCACATGACACTGCACGTGGGCGGCTAATAATCGCCGTGGCCGGACGAGTGCGGCAGCCGTCGCTCGTGGAAGGCGCCCTGCCGGTAGGCCTCCATCGGCATCGCCGCCGGGATGGGTCGGTAGGCATCAGCATCGTCATCGCCTCCCGTTCTCGTCTGTCCCGGGCGCACCGGTTCCGGGACGGCATCTCCTGCAACGCTTGGCGTAAGTTAGCTGTTTCCGGCTTCGCAAGGTGCTCAGCCGTGATGCGCCGCGGGCAGCACCTCGGCAACCTATGAACGGTCGGTCCTCGCCCCGACCGCCGCGTGCCGAATGTTCCTATGCTGCCGCACTGTGCCAGCCGCTCCCTCGGTTCGTTGGTGCTTCACGGCTCGGCGTTGTCAGGATCCACCCGGAAGCGCTGGGGAACTGGTTGATCCGCGTGACGGATCAACAAAGGCTGGACTGCCCTGGTTCCGACACATAATCTACAATGACAGTAGTAAGTATGTTGGCTATTGCTGCCTGACTCCTGCCTCGAGTGGCTCGGACTTCGGAGGTGACACCGTGATGACGAATCGAGTTGCCCCGTTCAGCGGGTCGGTTCCGGTTAATCCGGCTCTGCCTGCTCTGCCCACCGCCCCGACCGGTTGGCCGGTCGGCTCTTACACCACCTACAAAGAGGCTCAGCGCGCCGTTGACTACCTGGCCGACAATGCCTTCCCGGTGCAGGATGTGACGATCGTGGGCGTCAATCTCATGCTTGTCGAGCGCGTCATCGAGCGACTCACCTGGGCTCGGGTCCTGTTGTCCGGGGCGGCCTCCGGTGCATGGTTCGGGCTGTTCGTCGGCCTGCTGCTTGGTCTCTTCAGCCCCGCACCCGGCTCCTGGGCGCCGATCGTGGTCGGGTTGGTCAGCGGCCTGGTGTTCGGTGTGGTCTTCGCCGCGGGGGGTTACGGCGCCACTCGGGGCCAGCGTGACTTCACCTCGGCCAGCCAGATCGTCGCCGGACGCTACGACGTGCTGTGCCAGCCGCGGCACGCGGAGAAGGCCCGTGACCTGCTCGGCAAGCTGGCCCTAAGCAGTCCTACCAGGTGACTGCTGAGCCCGATGACCCACTGAGCCCGATGACCCACGTCGCGGGCATATGAGGGCGTGCCCCGCTGGTGAACCTGGGCCAGTTCCAACTGGAAAGGGTTGCTGCTGGAGTCCCCGGCCGCGCTCGCCAGACCGGGTACCGGCGTGCCTGCTCGGGCAGCCTCGCGGCGGCTTCGCCGTAGGCGAACGGCCTGCCTGCCCTGTCAGCTGCTGATCGGGATCCTGCGCGGGCCGGACCTCTCGCTCTTGGGTACTCGCACCGTCAGCACCCCGTCCGACAACGACGCTGCCACCTGGCCCTGCTCCACGTCCGTGGGCAAGATCACCCGGTAGTCGAACCGGCCCACCGGTCGGGTCCGGGTCCGCAACAATTCCACCCGTTCCCGCTCCTTGACCTCACCGGTGACCGCCAGCTCTCCGCCGCCGAACTCCACCGAGACGTCTTTGCGCTTCACCCCGGGCAGCTCTAGCTCAACCAGGTACGCCTCGGCGGTCTCCTCCACATCCGCCACCGGCCGCCACGCACCAGGCCGGTCCGCGTCACCAAACGCCTCGGATAACAGCCGGCCCATCTGGTCGTGCAGCTCGGTGAACTCAGCCCACGGTGACCAGTGGCTCACCGTCGGGGTCCGCCCCCGAGCCGATTGGCCCTGTTGCTCCACCGCGTGGTTGCGGCGCAGCACCGGAAGCACCATGGCTACCTCCTCCTTGTCGTTCCGATCATCTGCGTCATCAGACGTCCCCGCGAGTGGGGCCGCGGGGGCCAGGCGACCTGACCCCCACAAGTGCCGCATGCCTACTCAGTGGTCGTGAAGGGCTCGGAAGCCCACACCAGGTGCTGACCGACGACGCAGCCCATGACAACCTGGGTCACCGGCAGTCAGCATGGCTGGTCCGACTTCCCCATCCGGCGGCACCCGCGGCCCAACCCATGGATGCGGCCGCGTATCAGCTGGTGAGCTGCTTGGCGCTCCCAGCGCTGACCTCGATCTTGCGAGGCTTGGCCTGCTCGGCGACCGGGACGTGCAAGGTCAGCACGCCGGCGTCGTAGTGCGCCTCGATCCGGTCAGTGTCCAGCGTCTCGCCCAGGAACAGCTGCCGGGAGAACACCCCATAGGATCGCTCAGCCACCAGCGTCTCGATGCCCTCGGCGTTCGCGGTGGGCCGCCGCTCGGCCTTGACGGTGAGTACGTTGCGCTCCACGTTCAGATCGATGGACTCCGGATCCACCCCGGGTAGATCAAAGTGCACCACGAACTGCTCACCCTGCCGGTAGGCCTCCATCGGCATCACCGCCGGGCGTGACCAGGTGCCCTGCTGGCCGCCGAAGACCTGCTGGGTCAGCCGGTCCAGCTCCCGGAACGGGTCGGTACGCATCAGCATCGTCATCGCCTCCTCGACCAGTTGTTACTCAGTGCCCCAGCACCAAGCCAAGGCACTTCTTGTAACGAGCAGTATAGGATTTATGTTCCCGAGATGGCAAGGCCAGCGACGGAGCCGGTGTTGACGTGTTGGTACGTTGCCGTCAACCTGGCACGCAAGGTCCACGTGGGCGCCACTCAGCCCGAACTCGGCGTGGGCCGAGCCGACGGCTGGTCCGAGGACCCGTCCGATGCCGCGCCCGGACCGCCGCGTCGAGCCCCGATCCCGCGGTGCCGATGGGTACTCAGCACGTCGTCCTGGGTCTGACCCAACCGTCCACGCGCCTCATCGCGCTCCCCGCGGGCCTGGTCGCGCTCATCGCGGGCCTGGTCGCGCTCATCGCGGACTCGATCGAGGTCATCCTGTAAGCCGAGAATCTGCGCAGCCGCGACCAAAGTGTGGCCTTGATCGAACAGCTCACGCATCCGGGCTGCTCGGGCCAACTGACGCCGCGAGTAGCGCCGATGCCCGCCCACCGACCGATCCGAAGGCACCACCCCAGCGGCATCCAGGCGACGCAAAAAGGCCGGTTGAACCCCCAACAGCTCAGCCGCCTGACTCACGCTCAGGGCCGGATAGTCCTCGTCCTCCAGGCGATCAATACCCATATCCTCCGCCTCCGCCTGAGCCGGCAGCGCGGCAATCGCACTGCTTCTCCGGAACTGGATGATAGGTAATTTACAGTCAGGAATGCAAGTTCTCAGCTACGCACAAGGGTCTAGTTGGCCCGCGTTCGGCTGTCAGACCCCCTGCCGACCGGTTCCGGCACGCACGCAAGGCGTTGCGATGGATCAGGGCTGGGCGCGCGTCGATGATCAGGAGGCGCACGGCACCGTGAACTCGGCACCACGGACGTGTGCGTGGGACCAGAACGTCAGTGATGTCGAGTTCCCGGACAGCGGCAACCGCAGTTGCGGCCCCGCAGCAGCCTCCGCTTGACCTTCGGCAGCTACCGAAGGTCAAGC
>JALZDN010000066.1 GCA_030862525.1 Actinomycetota bacterium
GTACACCCAGGTGCTGGACGGGGTGCTGGTCGAGGGCAGCAACCAGATCCGCACCGGGTTCCTCGACGAGGTCGGTATCGAGCAGCGCGATGCGCTGCCCACTCTGCTGCACGACCAGATCATTTACCGCAATTGGCTGCGGGGGGAGTTCGGTTCCCCGGACGGGCCCCAGGCCGCGCAGCTGGGCCGCGACCTGGTCCGCGCGCAGGCCTTCACCAAGCAGGAGATCGCCGACGGCGCGGACAATCCCGAATCCGGCGTCGCCGAGCGCAAAAAGGAGGAGTACAAGGCAATCGCCGCCCGCACCGGCAGCGCCTACGGCCACTTCCAAGGCGTGGACGGCAACCGGATCGGCGTGGGGTTCCTGGCCGCTTTGCAGTCGATGATGTTCGGGCTGTTCCAGTTTCTCGCCCAGGCAGCCTTGCTGCTGGCCCAGGTCCTGCTCCGGGTGGTCATCCTGCTGGGGCCAGTCATCGGCCTGATTGCGATCCTGTACCACGAACTGCTGCGTGGCGTCGGGCGCGTCGTCGGTGCCGCGCTGCTCAACGTCGTCGTGCTCTCAACGCTGGCCGCGCTGCACACGTTGGTGATGGTGTGGGTGTTCGACCCCTCCCGCAACATCTCGGTGCTCGCGGAGATGTTGCTCGCCGGAATGATCACGCTGGTGATGTTGCTGGTGTCCCGACCGGTCCGCCGTATGTGGCAGATGATGGAGCTTTCGGTCGGTGCGGTGGGGGGTGCGTTTCCCGCCGCCCCACCGGGTGTGCTGGCCCGGCTGCGACGGCACAAGGCAGGCGTCGAGTCCACTCCGTCTGAGCGGTTCTGGGAGGAAACCCGCGGCACCGAGGCTGACCAGGAAGCACCGACTGGAGAACCTGTCTCCGGTGGTCGAGTCCGTCCAGAGGCGGCCGTACCGGTGGTCGTCGTGGCCGACCGATCGGATCGCCGCGGCGGTGGCCTGGCGACCCCGGTGCGCGGTCCCCGGAGTCTCGACGGACCTGGCGCAGACGGTGCTGCGGCACCGAGTCGGCCTGACGAGATCGGATCCCGGCCAATCCAGGCGTCTGCGCTGCCCACCGGGTTCAGTTCGGCCGGATCTCGTCGCACTCGGGTCGGTGAGGAGCCGGTGTACGTGCCGTCGGCGTCGGGTGATGGGCGCGCTCCGCGGCAAGCCGAACTGGAAGAGGTGGCCGGGCGGCCGGTGTGGGTGGTGTACCGGCCCTCGGCGGGCCTGGAAGTCGGCGTGGACGCCGCTGATGGTGACAGCGCCCGGGCCACAGACTGAGCGAGGGAGGTCAGCGCAGTGCCGATCCGCACCCACCGTGGCCGCGCGGCCGTCTACCGCACGTTCTGGGGTTGGCCGCTTCGTTCCCCCAGGCACCTCGCCGGCACTGTACTCGCGCTGGTCGCGATCGCCGTCGGGCTCGGGATGGCTCTGCCCGACAACGTGAGTAAGAGGCCGGTGGCTGCAGCGCCGGCAAGTGCCCCACGGGTCAACTCGTCGGCCCCTGCTTCCGGTGTGGCGGTGCCCGGCGCGCCCCCCAGGACGCAGTCTCAGCCGCAGTCTCGGCCGCCGTCCCACCCCAGCGCCCCGGCTCCGATCGAGGCCTTGTTCGTCGCGAAGTCCTGGGTGCGCGCGTTCTTGACCGTCCCGAACGGAATCGACTCGGCGCGGTGGGTCGAGCAGCTGAGGCCCTACACCACCGATGAGTTGCTCCCCGAACTGCGGTCTATCGACCCGGCGAACGTGCCTGCGGCCAAGATCGTCGGCGAGCCTCGAACGATCAGCTCGGGCGCGAGTTCGGCTGAGGTGGATGTGCCGGTCACCGGGGTGGTGATGCGGCTGCTGCTGGTCTCCACCCCGGCCGGGTGGCGGGTGGCCGGTTACCAGCGGGCGGGTTGACCGTGCGGCGGTGGTTGATCGGGCTCCTGGTCGTCGGGTTGCTCGGCGGCCTCATCGCGGTGTCCGCGATCTCCGTGCTGCTCGGCGGCGTCGGTTCCGGTGACTGGACGTTCGGGGTGCCGTGTGGCTCGGTGATTGCTTCTACCGATCCGCGCGAAACGCCACAGGTGGCCCTCCAGGCCAGCGACCTCGACAGCGAGCAGCGGGCCATCGCCGACCTGATCATCGCGATCGGTAAGCAGCGTGGGCTGCCGCCACGAGCGTGGCAGATCGCCATCCAGGCCGGGATGACCGAGTCGCGACTACACAATCTCAATTACGGCGACCGGGACTCGCTGGGCATCTTCCAGATGCGCCCCTCGATGGGCTGGGGCAGCGTCGCCCAGGTCACCGATCCCGTCTACCAGATCAACAAGTTCTACGACGTGCTGCTGATGGTGCCCAACTGGGAAACCCGGCGGCCAGGGGACATCGCGCAGGCGATCGAGCGATCCGCCTTCCCGTTGCGCTACCACCAGTGGGAACCGCTGGCCGTCAACGTGATCAGCGCCGTGGGCGGCAACGTCGCGGAGTTCGTCCCTGCCTCCTGTGTGGCGCCGCTCCCGGCGCCCTCCGAGGTCGCCGGGAGGGCGATGCAGTTCGCGCTTGGCGAGGTCGGCAAGCCTTACGTCTGGGGCGCCACCGGCCCCCATTCTTACGACTGCTCGGGGCTGATGTTGCGGGCCTACGAGTCAACGGGGGTCACGCTGCCTCGGGTGTCGCGACAGCAATACTGGGCCGGTGCACAGTTGCCGGTGCGCCAGGCGCAGCCCGGGGACCTGCTGTTCTGGGCTTATGACACCTCGAACCCGGACAGTATCCACCACGTTGCGATGTACCTAGGTAACGGTCAGATGGTCGAGGCAGCCAATCAAACGGTGCCGCTGCGCCAGCGGGCCGTGAGTTTCGACGAGCACGAACTGATGCCGCTCGCGGTCCGGCCCGGGGTGCCGGTCGCTGCGAAGGCCTGATATTCGGAGGTGACGGTGTACGCGTCGGATCCAATTTCGCGACCGGCTGGTCGGCCGGCTTCGGCCACTCCGCTACGGGACCACCTCGCGCTGGCGACGCTCGGGGTCGATGAGGGCTATGTCGTGCTGCCACGGTCGTTGGCCGAGGAGATGCCACTGCCCTGGCAGCAGCAGATGGCCTACCTGATCGATGAGTTGCATCAGGCCTACGGCGACCTCCCGTGGCCCATTTACCGGGTGGTGCCCAGCCGCACCGAACGGTTGGTCGACCTCGATGAGGGCCAGCTCGCCGAGGCCGGGTACTTGCTCGAGATCGACGCCAGCGGTGAACTGGTGTACCGGGATCGGAACGACGCCGTGGTCACCGATCCGCAGTCCCGGGAGGTCTTGGTGTCCTGCTTGGACCCGATACCCCGCCGTCCCGCTCAAGCGCCATCCGGAGCCGAATAGCAGTCTGAGGGGCTTGCGAGCAGCTATTCGGCTCCGGATGACGGGCGCGGTGCGAAGGAGGCAGCTTGGATCTGTCTGCGCTCACCATTGGGGTGGTCGGTGGTACTGGCCCGCAGGGGCGGGGTTTGGCTTACCGCTGGGCGGCCGGCGGATTGTCGGTGGTGATCGGATCCCGGGATGTCGGCCGCGCTGAGCAGGCCGCAGCCTTGCTGCGGGCGCGCTCCGGTTCGCAGCGAGTGCGCGGTGCGGACAATGCCGGTTGCGCCGCGGAGTCGGACGTGGTGCTGGTGGCGGCTCCCTTCGCTGGCCATGCTGCCCTGCTTGAATCGCTGCGCTCGTGGCTCGCCGGCACGATCGTGATCGACTGCGTGAACCCGCTTGGATTCGACAAACAGGGCCCGTTTGCGTATGCCGTGCCTGAAGGCAGCGCCGCTCAGCAGGCCCAGGCCCTCTTGCCGAAGTCCCGCGTGGCTGCAGCTTTTCACCACGTCTCCGCGGTGCTGCTGGATGACCCCGAGGTGTCCAGCCTGGACATCGACGTGCTGGTGCTGGGTGACGACCGTGAGGCCACCGATCTGGTGTGCGCGCTAGCCGACGCGATACCCGGCGCGCGCGGCATCTACGGCGGGCGGCTGCGCAATGCCGGTCAGGTGGAGGCGCTGACCGCCAACCTTCTCGCAATCAACAAGCGATACCGCACTCACGCCGGAATCCGAATCACCGACCTCTAACCCATCCCGGCGTGTCCTCCTCCCATGCCCCGCGTGTCCGGCTCTCCTACCGCGCGTGTCCGGCTCGCAGGTACGGTGTGCCCGCATCTCGCGCACACCGGATCGGCCTGAGGGGCTGGGTCTTCTAACGTGTCGGCTCGTGGTCTACGAACTGCCCGACGATGCCCAGCGGTGGACCGTGGCCGAACGGGAATTGGCGCTGCACGTGCTTCACGGCCGGACCGTGGTGGTCAACGTGCGCCGCGGCGGCCCGCATCGCCACCTCGTGCCCTGGCTGAGGGACCACGGTATGATCAGCTACGTCGGTCACTCAGGGTCACGCCACTGCTGGCCGCGGTCGGATTTCGCCAATCCATTCGTGAAGCAGGCCAGCGCCGACCGGGAGGCGATGGTGCACCGCTACCGGGCATGGCTCGACGATCAGCCGGAGCTGCTCGCTCGAATCAGCGCTGGAGAGCTGACGGGGCGAGCGCTGGGCTGCTGGTGTGCGCCGCAACCCTGCCATGCCGACGTCCTCGCTGAGCAAACCACGTCATGACAGCATCAAACGGTGTGTACAAGTCCACGACACACCGTGCGGGAGAGCCGGACACGCCGGGAAGTGGTCAATTGTAGGTGTGTTCTGGCCCCGGGTACGCGCCTGAGCGGACATCTTCGGCGAAGTGACAAGCGGCCTCCTGCAGCCCAGCACCGAGTTCCGCGTAGGCCTTGACGAACTTCGGCGTACGGCCGCCGCCGGGAACGCGGAAGGCCGCCATGTCCTGCCACACCAAGACCTGGGCGTCGCAGTCGGGCCCGGCGCCGATGCCGATGGTGGGCACCATGGTGGCTGCGGTGATCCGGGCGGCGAGTTCGGCGGGCACCACCTCCAAGACGATGGCGAACACGCCCGCCGCTTCCAGCGCCTTTGCGTCCTCCACGAGTCGCTCGCCCTGCTCGCCGCGTCCCTGCACCGCATAACCGCCCAGGGCGTGCACCGACTGCGGGGTGAGCCCGAGGTGGGCCATCACCGGCACGCCGGCCTCAACCAGCGTCTCAATCTGAGGTATCACCCGGCGACCACCCTCCAGCTTCACCGCATGGGCGCCGGCCTCTTTGAGAAAACGCGCCGCAGTGTGCAGGGCCTGCGTCGGTGAGGACTGATAGGAGCCGAAAGGCAGGTCAGCAACGACGAGCGCTCGGCGTGCCCCACGGGCCACACCACGCGCCAGGGGTATCAGCTCGTCGACGGTCACCGGCACCGTCGTCTCATAGCCATACACGACGTTGGCCGCGGAGTCACCGATCAGCAACACCGGTATGCCCGCGGCATCCAGTAGAGCCGCGGTGGAGTAATCGTAGGCAGTGAGCATCGCCCACTTCTCCCCGCGCTGTTTGGCCGCGAGAAGGTCCTGGATCCGGATCCGCTTGACCTTCCGGTCCGGGTCGATCGGTCCGCCGTACAGGTTGGGCTCGACAGCAGCTGCGGTCATCGTTGACCGTCCTCCCTCGAGGCCTGCGTTCGTCGCTGGTCCCCGGGTTGTGCCGGTGGTTGATACCTCAGAGCGTGACACCGAATGTGAGGGGCTGCCATGAGCGTGCGACGAGACTCACAGGGTGGCGGCTCGCTGCGCGAATTACGGCGCGCGGAGCGTGCAAGGAAACCGGCACAGCGCGCATGGGAGGAGGACACGCCGGGCATGGGAGGAGGACACGCCGGGCATGGGGGGAGGACACGCGGGGGAGGGTCAGGAGGGGGAGCGTTCCCGCCAGCGGTTGGTGATGGGCAATCGCCGGTCTCGGCCGAAGGCTTTTAAGGTGATTTTCGTGCCGGGCGGATACTGCCGGCGTTTGTACTCCGCGGCGTCCACCAGCCGCACGATGTGCTCAATCAGGTCCGACTCGAACCCCGCGGCCACCAGATCGCCGAAACCGCGGTCGCCCTCCACGTAATCGTCGAGTACGGCGTCGAGCAACACGTAGTCGGGCAGCGAGTCGGTGTCCACCTGGCCGGGGCGTAGCTCGGCCGAGGGCGGCTTGCCGATCGAGTTCGGCGGGATCGGTGGGGTCTCACCCCGCTTGTCGGCCACCGCGTTGCGCCACCGCGCCAGGGCCCACACCGCGGTCTTGGGCACATCCTTGATCGGCGCGAACCCGCCAACGGCGTCGCCGTAGATCGTCGAATAACCTACCGAGAGCTCGGATTTGTTCCCGGTCGCCAGCACCAGATGACCGTGCTGGTTGGACAGCGCCATCAGGGTCACCCCCCGGCAGCGGGCCTGGACGTTCTCCTCGGCGATCCCGGTCAACCCCAGCTGCCCCACGAACACGTCGACCATCTTCCCGATCGGCTGCACCTGGTAGTGCAGGCCAGTGCGCTCGGCCAGGTCGGCGGCGTCGGATCGGGAATGTGTGGAGGAATACAACGACGGCATGGACACTCCGTGTACCGCGTCGGCGCCCAGTGCATCCACCGCCAGGGCGGCACACACCGCGGAGTCGATCCCACCGGACAGCCCGAGTACCACCGAGCGGAATCCGTTCTTGCGCGCGTAGTCACCCAAGCCGGTCACCAGCGCGCCCCACACCTCGGCCTCGTCGGACAGTGGTTCGGCACTCGGCGCCACGGGCGCAGGTGGGTAGGCCGGCAATGGATCCTCGGTGAGGATCACCCGGGACACGTCTAGCTCGGCATACCGGCCCGCTGCCCGGGCCGACCCGCCGGGCAGTTCGAGGTCGAGCACCAAGATCTGCTCGCAGAACCGCGGCCCCCGCAACAGCAGCTCGCCGCGGGCACCGACCACCATCGAGTCACCGTCGAAGACCAGCTCGTCCTGGGCTCCCACCAAATTGGCATAGGCCAGCGGTGCTCCCGCCTCGATGGCGCGGCGGGCCACCAGCGCCAGCCGGGTGTCGTCCTTTTCGCGCTCGTAAGGCGAGGCGTTGGGCGCGACCACCAGGTCCACCCCGGCCTGCGCCAGTGCGGTGATCGGGCCACCGACCTGCCAGATGTCCTCGCAGATCACCATCCCGATCTCCAAACCATGCAGCCGGAACACGGTCAGGGCGGTGCCGGGGATGAAGTAGCGGCGTTCGTCGAACACCCCGTAATTGGGCAGGTGGTGCTTGAACTGGCGGGCCACCACCTGGCCGCGGTACAAGACCGCGACCGCGTTGCGAGGACCTTGGGTGTCGCAGTCCAGATATCCCACGATGGCTGCCAACTCGCCGCAACCGTCGTCAGCGAGCAGCGTCGCCAAACCATTCATCGCACGCGTCGATGCGGTGGCGAATGATTCGCGCATCGCCAGGTCTTCCACCGGATAACCGGTCAGCGCCATCTCCCCGAAGACCACGAGGTGCGCACCGGCGTCGCTGGCCTTCCGGCACGCCGCAGTGATCATCATGGCGTTGCCCGGCAGATCACCCAAGCAGGGGTTCACCTGAGCTAAGGCCAGACGTAGCTGCGGCATGACCCTCATCATCCAGCACGGTCACCCGCAGCCCCACCCCCACAGCTGTTCGGCGCTCAGTAGAATCCGCTGAATGCCCTGCGTGTCGCGCCCATTGCGCCTGACCGCTGTCCTGGTGACCACGCTCGCGATCGGTGGGTGCGCCGCCGAGGCCGCCGGTGATCGCCAGTCCGCCGACGCCGCCGGAGCTAATCCGGGCGTCCAGTCCGAGGCGGGACCGACCGGCCGGGTGCCCCCGGGGCTGGAACGGTTCTACGGCCAGAGGGTGACCTGGGGCGGCTGCCAGAAGTTCGCCACCACCGACCGCACCGAGGAGTCGTTCGCGGATCCCGAGCTGCAGTGCGCCCGGGTGGAGGTGCCGCTGGACTACGCCAACCCGCAAGGGGTCACCGCCCAACTCGGGTTACTGCGCCGTCCCGCCGATAATCAGCAAGAGCGGCTGGGCTCCCTGCTGGTGAATCCCGGTGGTCCGGGCGCGTCGGGGATGGCCGCGGTCGCGTCGCTGGCCAGTGCGGTGGGCGGCACGGATTTGGGCCGCCGGTTTGATCTGGTCGGGTTCGACCCTCGAGGAATCGGCGCCAGCGAGCCCAAGATCATCTGCCGGACCACGCAGGAGCAGGATGCCGAGCGGCTCGACCTCGATCTGGACACCTCGCCGGCTGGGATCGCCCAGACCGAGGCAGAGAACCAGGACTACGCAGCGCTATGTGCGCAGCGGTTGGGCAAGGACGTCCTCGCCACCGCCGGCACCAGGGACGTCGCGCGGGACATGGACGTGATGCGCTCGGCGCTGGGCGACCAGAAGCTGAGTTACCTCGGTTACTCCTACGGCACCCGGATCGGTACCGCCTACGCGGAGCAGTTCCCCGGCAATGTGCGGGCGATGGTGCTCGACGGCGCCTTGGACCCGGACGAGAACCTGGTGGAGAGCCTGGTGAACCAGGGCGCGGGATTCCAGCAGTCGTTCGACTCGTTCGTTGGCTGGTGTCTCGACCAGCCGCAGTGCTGGCTGGGCAGCACCCCGAAGGATCAGGCCAATCAGCGGTTCCAGGAATTGTTGCGGCCGCTGATCACTGCGCCGCTGCCGTTAGGCAACCGGAAGTTGTCCTACAACGACGCCACCATCGGGACGATCCAGGCGCTCTACAGCGACCAATTCTGG
Source organism: Actinomycetota bacterium (assembly GCA_030862525.1). GTDB lineage: Bacteria > Actinomycetota > Actinomycetes > Mycobacteriales > Pseudonocardiaceae. The sequence goes on from JALZDN010000066.1 coordinate 8,709, forward strand.
CCGATTCTCGACCGAGCTCTGACCGAGCTGATCGCTGGGAACGGCTCAACCTTGCTGGCTCTGGCCGACATTTACTATCAGCGCGACACCGACGGCTACTCCGGCAGTCTGGACGCTTTCAAGGCAATCCGCTGCCTCGACGACCCGCCGGTCAGCGATCCGGCAGTGGTCCGGGAGGCCGATCGACGCTACCGGGAAGCGGCACCCTTCCTCGACGACGGCAACCCACCGTCTTCGGCCCGCGACGCCTGCGTCTTCTGGCCGGTGCCACCCACCTTCCAGCCAGGCAAACCCAACGTGGACGGGCTGCCGACGGTGCTGGTGATCTCCACGACCGGTGACCCGGCCACTCCCTACCAGGCTGGGGTGGAGCTGGCGAACGAGCTCAACGGCAGGCTGCTCAGCTTCGAGGGCAACCAGCACACGGTGGCACTGCAGGGAGTGCAGTGTGTGGACGAAACGGTCTCGAACTACCTAGTGCGGCTCGTTTTGCCGGAACGCAAGACGTGCGTCGCCGGAACCTGAGTGGCCGCTAGCACCTCTATTGCTGATCAACAGGGCGCCCACCGCACCGAGCAGGCACACCACCGCGGTGAGCAAGAAAATCTCCCGGTACTGGGTGCGCAGGGCGGCCTCCAGAACCAGCTGGTACTCGGCGAGCTGCTGCTGGTACACCTCGCCGCTGACTCCGAAGGGCAGCGGAGTGGCCAGCTGGGCGGTGAGCTCGCGGAAGCGGTGCAGTCCCCAGGCCGACAGCGCCGCGACGCCGACGAGCATGCCGGTCATCCGGGCCACCACCACCGCGGCGGACACGACCCCGTGCCGGTCAGCTGGGGTGGCGCGCAGCGCTGCCGCGGACAGCGGCGCGATCACCAGCCCGAGTCCGAACCCGGCCAGCGCCAGGTCGGAATCCAGCCGAGACAGGGTCAGCAGACCGAGGTCGTGGCGGACAGCCAGGACATCTACGGGCCATCCCGCGATCAGCAGATAGCCCACGGCGGCCAGCAGCATGCCGGTGACGGCCACCGCGGCGTCACCCACCCGACTTGCGACAAACCCACCGATCAGCGCGCCCGCAGGCAGTGCCACCAGGAACCGCACCAGCAGCACGGTCGCGCCGGTGGCGTCGCGGCCCAGCAACGTCTGCGCGTAGAGCACGACGTCGACCAGGGTCACCATCAGCGCCGCACCGGCGGCCAGGCTCACACCCAGCGACCCGAGAAAGACCCGCCACCACACACCGTCGGGATCCAGCAGCCGTACCGTAGCCCACCGCTCCCACAGCACGAAGGCGATCCCGGTCACGGCCGCCACGCCCAGCGCCGGCCAACCCCATGGCGGCAGCACCCCACGCTCAGGCTCGGGGTTGTACAGCGCTATTACCAGTAGCCCCAGCGTGAGCGCGAGCAACCCGCCACCGACGAGGTCCAGCCGCGCGCGGTCCCGGGATTGCCCCGCGCCGGCCCCGGCTCTGGTCGCAGCTGGCACCGCCAGCCGCACCACCACCATCGCGACCAGGGCAATCGGGACATTCACCCAGAACACACCGCGCCAGCCAACCAGCGCGGCCAGTGCCACGCCGTACAGCGGGCCCAGCACGCTGCCCAGCTCCTGGGCAGCGCCCAGCGCGCCCAACGCGGTGGATCGTCCACGATCGGTCCACAGGTCAGCGGTCAGCGCCATGGATACCGGCAGCAACGCGCCACCGGCGATACCCTGCAGCGCCCGGCCGGCCACCAGCAGCGGCAATGTTTCCGCGACCGCAGTGGCTACCGACCCGACCGCGAACATGATCAGGCAGATCTGCAGCAGTCGGCGCCGGCCGAAGCGGTCGGAGGCTTGGCCCAACAGCGGCATCGCGGCGACATAGCCCAGCAGGAAGCCGGTGACGATCGGGGTGGCCCGCTCCAAGCGGTTCAGCGGCACCTGCAGGTCGCGGATGATGTCGACCAGCAAGCTGACCACAACATAGGCGTCCAGTGCCGCGAGCAGGGTGACCAGCGCGCCGACACCCAGCGCCAGCCCGCGGCGGCGGACCAGGGTTGCCGTTGCCGGCGCGTTCATCGAAGGAAGCCGGGGTCAGGCGGGCGCAGTGATCTCGACCGGGGCGTCATATTCGGAGAAGCGGACCATGAGCGTGCCGTCGGAAGCGGGGAACTGGGCCTGCACCAGCCGGGAACCCTGGGCCGCGATCCACAAGGTACCGGTCTTGGCTTCGTCTTGCGGTCCCGGAAGCAGGGCGCCCAATGGCTGCGCCGGAAAGTTGACCTCTACCCGGTAACTGTCCACCCCGCCGACTTGCTCACGGGCCTCGGTGCTGGCTTCCGTGCCGCTGGCGAGCACCGCCGCAATGCCGCGGTCCGGATCGAGAATCAGACGCGGATCGTAGATTCCGCTGAGGTTGGAGGCCGATAGCTTCAGGAATGGACCGGTGGCGCCACGCAGGTAGAGTTGCTCGTCGACAACCACGACCTCGAGTTCGACGATCTGTCCACCCTGGTTGCGATTGACCGTGCCCTTGACTGATCCCTCCCGGGTGAGTTGGCCCTGAGCGGACTGAAACGGGATCTCTGGCGCACTGCCTTGGACGTCAACGTTGAACCGGGCGCTGTTCACCGTCTGCATCGCCGTGGCGGAATCAGCGAGCAGCCGAGCGCCGTCGGGCAGGTCCGCGCCTTGCCCGGCGATCCTGTCGCAGGATGTGATCAGTGCGATCACCAATGCGGCGAGCAGGGCGAGAAGGCGCAGATGTCGGCGCGTCATGGTCGCATCGTAGGGGGCGGACAACACGGCCGTCACCAACGGTCCTCTACCCTTCGCGCATGGATCGCCAGCAGGAATTCGTGCTGCGCACGCTGGAAGAACGCGACATCCGGTTCGTTCGGTTGTGGTTCACCGACGTGTTGGGCTACCTCAAGTCGGTGTCGGTGGCGCCGGCCGAGCTGGAGGGAGCCTTTGCCGAAGGCATCGGTTTCGACGGATCGGCCATCGAGGGCTTCGCCCGGGCTTACGAGTCCGACATGGTCGCCAAGCCCGACCCGTCCACCTTCCAGGTGCTGCCGTGGGAGAACCCGACCGGGGAGCACTACTCAGCCCGGATGTTCTGCGACATCGCGATGCCTGACGGTTCGCCGTCGTGGGCCGACCCGCGGCACGTGTTGAGCCGGGGGCTGTCCAGGGCGGCCGAGGCCGGGTTCACCTGCTACGTGCACCCCGAGATCGAGTTCTACCTACTGCGTGACCTACCTGACAACGGTTCCGAGCCAGTACCCGCCGACTCCGGCGGGTACTTCGACCAGGCCAGCCACGATGCTGCGCCACACTTCCGCCGCCATGCCATCGAGGCGCTCGAGCAGATGGGCATCTCGGTGGAGTTCAGCCATCACGAGGGGGCCCCGGGTCAGCAGGAGATCGACCTGCGCTACGCCGACGCGCTGACCATGGCCGACAACATCATGACCTTCCGGTATGTGGTGAAGGAGGTCGCGATCACCCAGGGGGTGCGGGCCTCGTTCATGCCCAAGCCCTACACCGCCCGCCCGGGGTCGGCCATGCACACCCACATGAGCCTGTTCGAGGGTGACCGCAACGCATTCCACGACGATGACGACCCCTACGAGCTATCCAGCACCGGGAGAGCCTTCGTCGCCGGGGTGCTGCAGCACGCTCGGGAAATCACCGCGGTGACCAACCAATGGGTGAACTCCTACAAGCGACTGATCACCGGCGGGGAGGCCCCGACCGCGGTGTGCTGGGGTCACGCGAACCGCTCGGCCCTGGTGCGGGTGCCGATGTACTCACCGGGCAAGGCATCCAGTCGGCGGGTGGAGATCCGTACCCCGGACTCGGCGTGCAATCCCTACCTGGCCTACGCGGTCGTGCTCGCCGCGGGATTGCGCGGGGTGCGGGAGGGCTACGAGCTGCCGCCTGCCGCCGAGGACGACGTGTGGGCGCTGTCCGAGCGGGAGCGTCGAGCGGCGGGTTACGCGCCGCTGCCGCAGAATCTGTCCGAGGCGCTGGTGGAGATGGAGAACTCCGAACTGGTTGCCGAAGCCCTTGGGGAGCACGTGTTCGACTTCTTTCTGCGCAACAAGCGCGCCGAGTGGGATAATTACCGCCGCCATGTCACCGCCTACGAGCTCCGCACCTACCTACCAGTCCTCTAAGCCCCCTTCCTTGGCGTGTCGCGCTCTCCTGCACGGTGTGTCGTGGCCGTGTGCACGGTCCACGACAACGAGGCGGTCTGTGCTCAAGAATTCGCTCGATGAGCCACGCTGTTCGGGATCACCATGGCAAGGTGTGGACACCCGGTTCATCACGACGTCGCGACATTCGTCGCGCTGGTCCGGCCGCTGCTGGAAAGTGATCCGGTCCGCCGCGGTACACGACGCGGTGGAGTTCGCGTTCCGCCCGCAGTCTGGAGACAGACCCGGTAAAGCAGGCCTCGATTACCGCAGTCTGCCTCCAGAACGCGCTTCGGGGGAGCGCGGTTAGCCTTGGGGGGTGGGCACTCGATTGCTTGTGTTGCAGCCCTCCGACGCCGACCCTCCGGAGCGGCTGGGTGACTGGCTCGTGGGGGCAGGAGCAGACCTCATCCTGTGCCGGCCCGCGACCGACGGGGTACCCAAGAGCCTCGACGGCGTCGAGGGAGTGGTCTGCATGGGCGGCCAGATGGGCGCCCACGACGACGCCGACTACCCGTGGCTGGCCGCACTGCGGTGGTTGCTGGCCGACGCGGTCGCCCACCGGCTGCCGGTCCTCGGGATCTGTCTCGGTGGGCAGCTGCTGGCGGTCGCTACCGGCGGCGCGGTCCGGCGTGGAGTCGACGGCCCGGAGGCCGGCACCCGGCTTGTCGCCAAGCGGGATGCCGCCGCGCACGACCCGCTGTTCGCGCAGTTACCGCTGACCCCTGACGTCATCCAGTTCCACCACGACGAGATCCACCGGCTGCCGCCAGGCGCAACCTTGCTCGCCTCGTCCCCGCAGTACCCCAACCAGGCATTCCGGATCGGCGCCGCCGGTTACGGCCTGCAGTTTCACATCGAGACCTCGCCCGCCACGGTGCTGTCCTGGGCACGGCGCCACACTGCGGGTACTGCCGCGGTGCCAGCCTGGCAGCTCGAGCCCGAACATCTGGAGCAGGTACACGCCAACATGGCGGAGGTCTGGCAACCACTGGCAACCCGGTTCGTGGCGCTGGCCGCTGGAGAGCTGGCTGTAGGCGAACCAGGGGCCGTCGGACCCGGAGACCGCCCGGCTCTACCGCTACTGGGCCACTAACGCGTCGATGGCAACTGACGGCAGGCGTACCGCGCTGGCGCTGGCGCGGTTGGGCTTCATCAATGAGAGCGCCGCGGACACCCTCGCCAAGCTGGGCTGGTGGCGCGACGGCCAACCCCGCGAGGACGCGGAGGCCGCGCTATGGGCGTTGTCGCGTACACCCGACCCGAACCTGGCGCTGCGCACCCTGCTCCGGCTGGCCAATGCCGCCGGTGGCGGATGGGCGGAGTTAGATGCCGCGCTGTGCCAGGAACCCGGCGTACGCGGACGGCTGCTGAGCGTGCTGGGTTCGTCGACTGCGCTCGGGGACCATCTGGTTGCCAAGCCCGACCGCTGGCGCCGGCTGGCCGCGTCAGACGCGGTCGCGCCCGACTGGGCCGTCCGAGCAGCCGAACGGCTGCTTGCCGCGGTCGGCGCGGATGCCACCGGCCCGCGGCCAGGCACCGTGGAAGGCACCAGGGCATCGCTAACCGGGGTCAACGCCCAGCGGGCGTTGGGAGCCGCATACCGCGATCTGATTGCCGAGCTGGCCTCCGCTGATCTTGCCACCGTGGTCGAGCCCGACCTGCAGGTGCTGTCGTTCGAGCAGGTCGGTGCGGCACTCGCCGAGCTCGCCGTTGGGGTACTGCACGCCGCGCTGGCCGTCGCGGTGACCGAGGTGGCGGGACCGGAGGGGCTGCCACCCCGGCTCGCCGTGATCGGGATGGGCAAGTGCGGTGGTGCCGAGCTCAACTACGTCTCCGACGTCGACGTGATCTTCGTGGGCGGCGCCGAAGATGAGCTGAGCGCTGCCACCAAGTTGGCTTCCGCAACGATGCGGGTGGCGGCGACGTGCTTCGACGTGGACGCGGCGCTGCGCCCGGAGGGCAAAGCCGGCGCTTTGGTACGCACCCTGGAAGGGCACCTGTCCTACTACCGCCGGTGGGCCAAGACCTGGGAGTTCCAGGCGCTGCTCAAGGCCCGCGCGGTGGCGGGAGACACCGAACTCGGCGATCGCTACGTGGCGGCTGTCGCACCGTTGGTCTGGACTGCGGCGGACCGGGAGCACTTCGTGTCCGAGGTTCAGGCGATGCGCCGCCGGGTCGCCGCCCATATTCCGGCTGAACTGGTGGATCGGGAGCTCAAGCTCGGCCACGGCGGTCTGCGGGATGTGGAGTTTGCGGTCCAGCTGCTGCAGTTGGTGCACGGGCGTACCGACGAGTCGCTGCGGGTCGGATCCACGGTGAAGGCTTTGGCGGCCCTGAGCGCGGGCGGGTACGTCGGCCGCGACGACGCCGCGAACCTGGCGGCCTCCTACCGGTTCCTGCGTCTGCTGGAGCACCGGCTGCAGCTGCAGAAACTGCGCCGTACCCATCTGCTCCCGGCTGACGACGACACCGCAGCGTTACGCTGGCTGGCCCGCGCTGCGGGAATCCGTCCGGACGGGCGCCGCGATGCCGTCGGGATGCTGCGCGCGGAGTACACCCGGCAGTCGCACCGCGCTCGGCGGCTGCACCAGAAGCTGTTCTACCGGCCGCTGCTGGAAGCCGTGGCCAGGGTCCCCACCGAGGCCTACCGGCTGTCGGAGTCCTCGGCGAAGGCGCGGCTGGCCGCGCTGGGCTACGCCTCACCGCAGGGCGCCCTGGGGCATCTGCGGGCGCTGACCGACGGGGTTTCCCGGCGTGCGGCGATCCAGTCCGCGCTGCTGCCCGTGCTGCTGGAATTCCTCGCCGACACCCCGGATCCCGACGGTGGGCTGGCCGCCTACCGCCGGGTGTCCGAGGCGCTTGATGAAACCCCGTGGTACCTGCGGCTGTTGCGCGACGAGGGTGCCGTGGCGCAGCGGCTGATGACCTTGCTGGGCACTTCCCGGATGGTGACCGACCTGTTGGTCCGGGCGCCGGAGACGTTGCAGCTGCTCGCCGATCCGAACGAGATGGCCAAGCGTGATCCGGCGGAGGTGGCGACGTCGCTGCGCTCCACCGCAAACCGGCACCGGGACCCGGAGGCGGCAGTGATGGCCGCCAGGGCGCTGCGTCGCCGCGAGTTACTCCGGATCGCCTGCGCTGACCTGCTCGGCCTGCTTCACGTCGACGCGGTGTGCGCGGCACTGTCGTCGGTGTGGACTGCCACGTTGGCCGCGGCGCTGGACGCCGCCCTGCACGCCGAGACCCAGCGCAGGCAGGCGCAGCCGGCTCGCATCGCGGTGATCGGGATGGGGCGGCTCGGCGGCGCCGAGCTGGGTTACAACTCTGATGCCGACGTGCTGTTCGTCTGCGAGCCGTCACCGGACGGTAAGTCCGGCCAAGACGCCGAGACCGATGCGGTGCGGTTCGCCTCCTCGGTCGCCGAGTCGGTGCGCAAGTTGCTCGGCTCACCCAGCCAGGACCCACCTCTGGTGGTCGACACCGGTCTGCGTCCGGAGGGACGCTCGGGCCCGTTGGTGCGAACCTTGGCCTCCTACCGCGCCTACTACGCCCAGTGGGCGCAGACCTGGGAGGCGCAGGCCCTGCTGCGGGCCACTCCGGTAGCCGGCGATGTAGAACTGGGGGAGCGGTTCATCGCAGAGATCGACCCGGTGCGCTACCCCGCGGGTGGATTGACCGCACGGCAAGCAACCGAGATCCGTCGGATGAAGGCCAGGGTCGACTCCGAGCGACTGCCCCGCGGCGCCGACCCGACGACCCATACCAAGCTCGGCCGCGGGGGATTGGCCGACGTGGAGTGGACCATCCAGCTGTTGCAGTTGCAGCACGCTCATGAAGTCGCGGCGCTGCGCACCCAGTCGACCAGTGCGGCATTGCGGGCCGCCACCGACGCGGGCCTGCTCATGACGTCCGATGCGGAGGCGCTGCTGGCGGCCTGGCAGCTGGCCACCCGGACCCGCAACGCGCTCACCCTTGTCAGAGGCAAGCTGACCGACCAGCTACCCAGCTCCGGAAGAGAGTTGCTGGCGGTGGCGCGGGTGCTTGCGCGCTCCTCCAGAGCCGACCCCGGCGAGGTCGTCGACGAGTACCGCCGCACCACCCGGCGAGCAAGGGCCGTTGTGGAGCGCTCCTTCGGCGCCTGACTACACCCGCTGGGTCTCATTCGCTGTAGTCGGGGCTGCCTGATCGAGTAAGGCCCCGCTGGGCGAACCACGCCCGCGCGCCGGGGAGAAACATCGGCACCACTGCGATGACCATTAGTACGGTGGTGGCCAGCAGCCCGGCCTTGGTCATCGTCGGCGCAGTGCCGAACACGGCAGCGCTATAGAGTGCACCGAGCAGCGCAGCCGGGATGAGCGCGAAGCGGGCCCAGCCGCGGCCCGAGTGCATCGCCATCGCCAACGCCATCTGGACGAGGATGGCCAGCACGCCGGCGCCGATCAAGATCGCTACTGCGGCGGTGGCCACCTCCGCGTTGGTCGCGCGTGCCTCGTCGGGGAACTGTCGCTCGACGATCGAGAACATGGCGTCCTGTAGGTCACCGAAGTAGCGCAGGGTCGCAGCTGCGGTGATCACTCCTATCAAGCAGGCCGCCAGCCACAGCCAGTAGGAGAGGTCGATGAGCCGCGGTCGAGGTTGCGCGGCAAGCTCCGAGGGCAGAGCCCGTGGTGCACGGCTCGGACGTGCCGGTGGTGCCGACGGGGGGGAATCGCCGCGTTCTGCCTGCATCAGGCATCAAATCTACCCTGGCGCCCGACGCGCCACCGCCGGGGGGAGATCCCCTAACCGGCTGTTGGGGGGCACCCCCAGTCCCGGTATGCCGTCTGCGGACAACCCGGCGGCAACCCCGATGGCGGGGAGTCGTCGCGGTTCTAATGTTCTCGTCAGCCGGACAACACACCCGGTGAGCATCACCGGACGAAGACTCCACTCACGATCAAGGAGAGCAAAATCATGGCTGACTTCAACTTCTCCCAGCAAGTCGCACCCGTGCAGTACGTCCCGACCAACACCTCGGGCGGCGATGGCGGCGAGAGCAACGCGCTGGCCTTCGGATACAACGAGGTGGACGCTGGTGACGGCGGCACCGCTGTCGGCGGCGACAGTGGCGACGCCAACGGTGGCGACGGCAACGGCTGGGCTGAGAGCGGTCGCGGCGGCGACTCTGAGGTTGGCTCCGAGGGCGGCAACGCCACCCAGGCTGGTCTGTTGAACCTGAACCTGTTCAGTGATGTCGAAGGTGGCGACTCCGAGGTCGAGTCCGATGGTGGCAACAGTGGCCCGGCCTTCGGCCTGGGCGCCGGCGGCGATGGTGGCACGACGGGCCGGGGTGGCGACGCCAGCGCCGACGGTGGCGACGCGCTGGGTGTGAACGAGACCGAAGCCAACTCCAGCGCCGACGGTGGCGACGGTGGCGACGCCGTCGTCTTCGCCGACCAGGACACCACCGTGACCAACGACTTCGACTTCACGAACTCGTTCAACGAGGACAACGACACCAATACCTTCAAGAACTCGTTCAACCAAGACAATGACGGTATCGACAATGCGGGTGGCGAGATCAACAACAGCATCGTGGCTGGCGACGACATCGAGAACTCGCTCAACTCCGACGACGACACTGCCGTCGTGAACTCGTTCAACCAGGACAACGACGAGACCAACGTCGACATCTCCGACGATGACTTCACCGTGACGGATATCGACGACTCGTTCAACCAGGACAACGACGTTTTGGACCTCGACCTGGACATCCTGAACGGCACCATCTGAGACTCGAGTGGATGAGCGAGCTCGTCCAGCAGCGTTAACCAGGACGGGCCCGCCGCCTTCCTCCCGGGGTGGCGGGCCCGTGCTCGGGTTGTGATATTCGAACACGCGCAACATAAAGAAGGAATGGAGGTGAATGACGTGCTGTCTGTTTCCTCGCTTATTGAATTTCTCATGAACCTGCTGCGTGACAAGGACGCCCAGACGGAGTTCGTAGCGGACCCCGAAGGCACGCTGGCCCGGCATGGCCTGGAAGGCCTGTGTGGTCAGGATGTGCGCGACGTAGCCCCGATGGTGGCGGACCACGCGGCGGTGCATGTCAAGAATGGCGGCTATTACCCTTCGTCGGACCACGACGACGACCCAGTTCGGCAGATCAAGCACATCACGGAGCACTACGAGGTCAAAAACACCGTGGTGAATCCGGCCGACGAGTACAACTACACCTACGTTGACGACCGGGACACCAACGTCAACCTCAACGTGGACGACCGGGACACGATCGTCAACGTCGATGACCGGGACAGCACGGAGATTCAGGCGGATGGCGATGTCACGATCAACGACTCGTTCAATCAGGACAACGACGTCAACGTGATCGAGGACTCGTTCAACCAGGACAACGACGCGGTCGACAACAAGGGCGGCACGATCGATGACAGCGCCGTGGCAGGCGACGACATCGAGGGCTCACTCAACTCCGACGACGACACTGCCGTTGTGGACTCGTACAACCAGGACAACGACGAAACGAACGTCAATGCCTCTGACGACGACACCATCGAGGTCGGTGTCGAAGGCTCGTACAACGAGGACAACGACGTAGTCGACGCCGATATGGCTGAGACCGGCGCGTGAGCAGGCTCGAGGGTGCTCGGGCAGAATCTGCACGAGTTACCCTCCCGGTGACTCCAGGCAACAGCAGTTCCGCCACTCTTTCCACATCGGAGGGTGGCGGAACTGCTGTCCGGTTGCCCGGGGGCAATGACGAGGAGGAGCAGTGACGCCATCGGCGCCGCTCAAGGCCGTGGATCTGGCGCTTGCCACGATTGCCCGGTACGACCGATCGGATCTCGACGCCCGGCTGCAGCAGGCCCGCGCCCGGTTGCTCGACGAGCAGGTCCGGGTACTGGTGGTCGGCGAATTCAAACAAGGCAAGAGCATGATGGTCAACGGCTTGGTGAAGGCACCGGTGTGCCCGGTTCACGACGACATGGCCACGTCGGTGCCCACCGTGGTCCGCCACGCCGACACCCCGGTGGCCGCCATGGTCCGCCTCCTCAACCCCGAGGGTGACGATTCGAGCAACCGGCGAACCGAGCGCGTCGAGGTACCCATCGACAAGCTCGCCGAGCATGTTTCGGAGAACGGCAATCCCGGCAACCGGGAGGGGTGGAGCTACGCCGAGGTCGGCCTCCCGCGTCGTATCCTGACCGGTGGGCTGGAGTTGGTGGACACCCCAGGAGTCGGTGGGCTGAACTCCGTGCATGGCGCGGCGACGATGGCCATGCTGCCCTCCGCCGACGCCGTCCTGCTGGTGTCCGACGCCTCGCAGGAGTACACCGCACCCGAGCTGGAGTTCCTGCGCCAAGCCGTCAAAGTGTGCCCCAATGTGGCGTGCGTGCTCACCAAGATTGACCTGTATCCGGAGTGGCGGCGAATCGCGGACCTTGACCGGGCACACCTGGCGACGGTGGACATCGATGCGCAGCTGATGTCGGTCTCCTCCACATTGCGCGTGCAGTCGATCCGCGTTCAGGACGCCGACCTCGATGTTGAGTCAGGTTTCCCGGCGCTGATCAGTTATCTGCGTGAGCACGTCGTTGGCCAGGCGGATCTTCTGGCGCGCCGGTCGACGGTGCACGATGTGCTGGTGGTCACCGATCAGCTTGCCGGCGGGCTGCGCGCCGAGCAGGCGGCCCAGTTGAACCCCGAAGCGGCCCAAGGAGTGATCAAGCAGCTGACCGAGGCCCAACAGCGCTCCGCGGCGCTGAAGGAGCGGTCCGCGCGCTGGCAGCACACCCTCAATGACGGCGTCGCCGACCTCAATGCCGACATCGACTTCGACCTGCGGGACCGGATGCGCGAGATCGTGCGGTTGGCCGAGGAGGAGGTAGATCGCGGCGGTGATCCGACGAAGACGTGGGATCAACTAGCGACCTGGGTGGAGCAGGAGGTGTCCTCGGCGGCGTCGGCGAACCTTGTCTGGGCCACCCAGCGGGCGCGGTGGCTGGCCACGCAGGTCGCCGACCATTTCGCCGAGGACGAGAATCGGGTACTGCCTAAGCTGCGTACCGAGGTGGGCGATGCGTTGGGCGCGGTGCGAACCATGCAGCTGCGCGAGGTCGAATCATTCGGCATCGGGCGCAAGGCGCTGACCGGGCTGCGGGGCGGTTACGTCGGTGTCCTGATGTTCGGGATGCTCGGGACACTCGTTGGGTTGTCGCTGATCAACCCGTTTTCGGTGGGTGCAGGCCTGCTGCTGGGTGGTAAGACCATCACCGATGAGCGCCGCCGTATCGTCAGCCGACGGCAGAACGAGGCGAAGACGGCGGTGCGTCGATACATCGACGACGTGATCTTCCAGGCGAGCAAGGAGTCCCGGGACATGCTCCGGCGGGTACAGCGCGATCTGCGGGACCATTTCACGACCCAGGCCGAGGAGACGAGCCGGTCGCTCACTGACTCGCTGCGCGCCGCCGAGAAGTCGGTCAAGACGACCAAGGGAGACCGGGAACGCCGGCTGACCGAGATCAAAGCCGAACTGGAGCGCCTGGAGACGCTGCAGCAGAAGGTGCGCACGCTGCTGCCCCCAGAAAATCCGGTGCAAGCGACTCCGGCTCGATGAGCGGTCCGGTGCGGGTGGGAGGTCAACGCAGCCTGTCCGTGACCGTCCGCGGCGTGCTCCGTCGGGCGGTCGAGGCCTACCGTGATCAACCGCAGACCGCACAATGGCTGCGCCAGCAGCTGGACAGGCTCGACGAGCCGCTGCGCGTCGCGATCGCAGGCAAGGTCAAGGCCGGCAAATCGACACTGCTCAACGCCCTGGTGGGGGAGCAGATCGCACCGACCGACGCCGGGGAATGCACCCGGGTCGTCACTTGGTACTGCGACGGGCGCAGCCCCAAGATCGTGATGCATCCCAAGGAGGGTCCGCCCACCCCGCTAACGGTGAACCGGCAGGACGGGGCGCTCGCCATCGATCTTCAGGGTACGTCCGCCGAGGCGCTGAACCGCCTGGTGGTGCATTGGCCGTCACAAAGTCTGCGCACCGCTACCTTGATCGACACGCCAGGTATCGCGTCGGTATCCACCGACAACTCGCAGCGCACCCTCAGCTTCCTCACCCCCGAGGACGACTCTCCCGCTGAGGCTGACGCGGTGATCTACCTGATGCGTCACCTGCACGCCACGGACGCCAAGTTCCTGGAGTCGTTCCGGGATCAGGGGGTGGGTCGCGCGACTTCGGTGAACACCGTCGCGGTGCTCTCGCGGGCCGACGAGATCGGCGGCGGCCGGATCGATGCGATGTTCTCGGCGAAGACCATCGCGCAGCGTTACCGCACAGACCCCACGTTGCGGGGGCTGTGTCAGGGCGTCGTGCCGGTGGCGGGGTTGCTGGCGCAAACCGGTCGGACGATGCGGCAGGTTGAATTCGACGCGCTGGCTGCACTGTCTCGTGCGCCGCGGGAAGAGGTGGATGGGTTGTTGTTATCCAGCGACCGTTTTCTGCGAGCCGATTCCGCCGCGATCACCGCCATCCAGCCGGTGGAGAGCGCAGAGATCAGGCACGGGTTGTTGAACCGATTTGGCCTGTTCGGACTCCGGTTGTCGATGACGCTCATCCGGCAAGGCACCGACACTCCGGCGGCACTTGCCGAGGAACTGGTGCGCCGTAGTGGACTGGACGAACTGCGGGAATTGCTCAACACACAATTCACCGAGCGTCGTGATCTGCTCAAGGCCCGCTCGGCACTGCTGGCGCTGGACAGCGTGCTGCATGGTGACACGCGCTCAGACATCGGACCGTTACTCGGGGACGTCGAACGCATTCTCGCCGGGGCGCACGAGTTCGCCGAACTGCGCCTGCTGTCCGCTCTGCGGTCCGGCGCGGTCACCCTGCCGAAGGCGGAGTTGGCCGAAGCTGAGCGGCTGCTCGGTGGCTCCGGTGCCGCGTCCGAGGTGCGGCTGGGTCAGCCCCCCGGCTCCGGGGCGGACGAGTTGCGACAGGTAGCCCTGGAGGCACTCACTCGCTGGCACCGGCGAGCGGAGAACCCGCTGTCGGGCCGGGCGACGGCCGACGCCTGCCGAGTGGTGGTGCGCAGCTGCGAGGGCATGGTGACCAGGCTCGCCAGCGAGTCGTGAGTGGCATTGAATGCTGTGACACTGTTACTCACTCACGAGCCCTCGATGAGGGATCGTAGCTGGTCGAATAGCTCGTTGCGGGTGCCAACGCCGAGCCGCTGACGAATCCTGGCCATGTGATGCTCGACGGTCTTCGCCGAGATGAACAGCCGTTCCCCAACCTGCTTGTGGGTCAGGCCAGCGAGGATGAGCTGGCCCACTTCAAGTTCCCGCTCGCTCAGGATCGATTGAACCTCTACTGGTCCACTGCCCGCAGCCACGGTCGTCTCCGCCGGGGCAGGCGCTGCGTTCATGCTTCGACCCTGCGAGCTGGTCTCAGGGTCCAACTCCTCGCCGGACCCAGCGGAGCTGTCCGCGCCACTGGGCAGACTGCCGTTGAGAGCTCGGGCGCAGGTGAGCAAGGCAGAGATCGCCCGGCGATCAGTGGTGCGCGTCGCGGCCTGCGCGGCGAGCTGAGCGGCGTCCCACGCCAGGCCGACGCCGTGCAGGCGTCGTGCCACGGTCTGCACCGTCTCCGGGTCGATCTCGCCGGACAGCACCTGCAGCCAACTGCTTGCCGCAGCCGCCAACACGGCGACGTAGGGGCTGCTCGATGCGGCTGTGCTGGCGGCGGTCAGCGCGGCGGCGTGCCGCTGCGCTTCCGTGAGGTCCTGGGCGACGATGGCGGCGTGCATCTGGTGCCAGTGCAACGGTGCTGCCCACAGCACTGGGTCGCCCAGCTTGTCGAGCAGGTTCTCGGCCTCCTTGAGGTGCGGCGCGACTGACTCCAACTCGCTGCTTCGGGCGGCGGCGATGGCGAGCTCACCCAGTGGCTGCAGCATGTAGAGATCGATCGGGTGCCGGACGAGGGCACAGCGAGCCCGTCGCCACGCCGAACGCAGTGCGGCCGCATCACCTTCCCTGCGAGCCAGGCCCACGGCCAGGGCAGCAGCGACCACCTCGTCGCGTGGTTCAAGCGGAGTGAACTTGCGAGTCACCCGGTTCAGGGTGCGGTGCGCCACATCGAGCTTGCCGCGGACCATTGCCATCCAGCCGTGCAGCAGCAGATGCCGGGGATGGGCTGGACGGCCGCCGAGCTTGGCGGCGACGGCGCGCCGCAACGTGGAATCCGCGACCGTCAGCTCGCCGCACTGCAGCGCGACCACGGCGGTCAGTGCTGCCGGCGTGTCGGGCAGCAGCACGGTTTCGCCCGCCGGTTCGAGCAGCACCGTAGCCCGGGCCAGCTGTGACAGTGCCCCAGTAGATGTTGATGTCCCAGTGGTTGGCTCAGTCGCTGTCCCAGTGACGGTGGCGAGCATCCCTCGGGCCATCAGGATTTCTGCGCCGGCCATCAGGGTGGCGCCCCGGCCGGTGCCGGCATCCGCCCCGTCAAGTACCGCATGGGCCTGGGCGAGCTCCCCGATCCCGATCAGCGCGGGCACCGCAAGCACGGCACCACCCCCCGCATCGGCAGGCATGCTGCAGTACAGCTGCGCACTGTGAGCCGGTAGCCCGCGATGCGCCAGGATTGCGGCGACCACCGCGACGCCCCGCTGTCGATCGGGCGCGGACGGGTCGGAAACCACCTGGTCAGCCAACCTCAGCGCCTGATCGAGGTCGCCGGCGAGCGCGACTGCCTGCGCGTGGCGGGCCCCCAGCGCACTCGGCGAGGCCCCAGCGTCAATTGTTCCGGCGTAGAGTTCGGCGGCCAGCGTCGGCGACTGTCGCATCGCCTCGTCACCGGCCCGTTCCAGGACCGCAGCCACCCGGGTGCCGCTTGCGCCGGTGCCCAGCAGTTGGCGTCCAGCGGCGAGCACGGACCCACCCCGGTCGAGCTGGATGGTGGCCAACTGCCGCTGCATCTCCCGGCTTCGCAGCATCGGCATCAACCGCAGCACGATGTTGCGGATGAACGGGATCAGCTCACCGCCGCTGGTGAGCAGGCCCGTCGCCATCGCCGCTTCCACCGTGTCGGTCAAGGCGGCCGGATCGGCGTCGAGTAACGGGCCCAGGACGTCAGCATCCAGCGCGGCGCCGACGGCCATCGCCTGCAGCAGCCTGTAGATTTCGGGATCGAGTGCCTCCAACTGGTAGCGGAGTCGCTCGGCCAAGCCCGCGGAGACATTGACTCGCTCCGGGCGCCGGAACTGTTCCGGGCGCCGGGGATCGAATCTGCCGGTGTCCTGGAGTGCCTGGGTGACGAGGTTGACCAGCGAAGGCAACCCGCCAGTCTGCTCGTGAACGAGGTCGATCAGCGAGTCGGGGGGAGTGCACCCGACCCGGGCAGCGATTCGGGTCCCGACGTTACCGCGATCCAGGTGCCCTACGACCACTGGTGATCGACGGCGCGCCAGGCTCGCACCGAGGGCCGAAAGCTCGCGACACCGGGGCCACGGTCGGTAGGCGACGACCAGCCGGGTGGTCTCCCCCTCGGCGAACGTGCGCAGCTCGTTGAGCATCGCCTGATCCAGCTGGTGCGCATCGTCCACCAGAACGGGCTCGTTCGGGTCGAGCGTGTCCAGCCGCAGGCCAGCAGTGGGGTTGCCGCGCACCACCACGGCACCAGCCTTCTGGTACTCGCGTGCCAGCGCGTCGAGCAGCACCGACTTCCCGGTACCTCCCGGCCCGACTATCGCGGCAGTGAGAGGCGCCGACGGAGCGCCGGCGATCTGGCGAAAGATCCAGAGTGCCGATGGCGGAGCGCTGGGTACCGCGAGATCAGGTGCGGAGTGCGGTCGGACCATACTGCCTCTCTTGAGACTACTGCCCGTACGAATCACTAACGGCTCGATCGCTACCGGGTTGCGTGACGTTACATTTTTGGATCATGCAGTGAGCGGTTAACAACTTCCTGTTGCGGACCGATGAAACCAACGACACCGACATTCGGTGGGACTAACCGTGGTCGAGAGGTCGTGGGTCGTGAATTACGCACTGGGGGTCGACGTCGGAACAAGCTTCACGGCGGCGGCCATCTGGCGGCGGGATGAGGGCAAGACCGAAGCGGTAGCTCTGGGTAGTCGGATGCCCTCGGTGCCCTCGGTGCTCTTTCTGGGTGCAGACGGTGCTGTGGTCGTTGGTGAGGCCGCTGAGCGGCGTGCACTGACTGACCCCGACCGGGTAGTCCGGGAGTTCAAGCGCCGGATCGGTGATGACACGCCGCTGTTCGTGGGTGGGCAGCCCTACGCCGCCCAGGACTTGGCGGCGATGATGGTCCGCTGGGTCGTCGATCGTGTAACTGAGCGTGAGGGAGGCCCTCCGGATCGGATCGCAATTACTCACCCGGCCGGCTGGGGGCCGTTCAAAAAAGACCTTTTGTCTCGCGCATTAAATGCGGTCGGCCTGAACGATGTGACCTTCCTGGCTGAGCCGGAAGCAGCCGCGGTCAGTTATGCCGCGCAGCAGCGAATCGAGGCGGGCACCACGATCGCGGTGTACGACCTGGGCGGCGGCACCTTCGATGCGGCCGTGGTCCGCAAGACCGGCGCAGATTCCTTCGCGCTGTTGGGAACGGCCGACGGCCTCCAGCAGCTCGGTGGCGCAGACTTCGACGAGGCCGTCTTCAGCCACGTGCAAGCCTTGCTCGCTGCTCAGCCTGGCACAGTGCAGTGGGACACGCTGGACGTCGAGGACCCGAGTGTGCTCAGTGGGCTGGCGCGACTGCGCCGGGAGTGCACCGAAGCCAAGGAGGCGCTCTCCTCAGACACCGAGGTCACCATCCCCGTACTGCTCCCGGGCGCCAATACCCAGGTTCGCCTGGTGCGCGGGGATTTCGAGGAGATGATCCGTCCGGCCATCGAGGACACCGTCGACTCGCTATCCCGCGCTATTCGCTCGGCTGACGTGAGCAGCGATGAGCTCGGAGCGGTGCTCCTGGTTGGCGGGTCCTCCCGGATGCCGCTGGTGTTCCAACTGGTTTCCGCCCGGCTGGGCTGTCCGGTCCGGGTGGATGCCGACCCCCAAACCTCGATCGCTCTAGGCGCTGCGCTGTCGATGGCTCCGACCGCCCAGCCGGTCACCACGCCCACCGTGGCCATCGAGCCAGTGGTCGTTGTTCCTGATCCGGAGGCTCACCCGAGTCTTGAAAACCTGCCAAACCCGATGGTGGACCAAGCGCCGCAGCGGCCGCCGCTAATCCCCACTCAGCGCGAGTCCGTTGAGGACCGGGAGTCCACCGGCAATAGTGGAAGGCTGCGCGAAAAGATCAAATCTGGGCTGCTGCTCAACATCACCGCGGTGGGACTGCTTGCCGGTGTGCTCATGACCTCGCTCGCCGTCACGGCGCCGGGGGACGACCTCCCCGCTGCCAGCGGCAGTGTGTCGGGCAGCGTCAGCCCACCTGGTGACACGGTCGCGAGCGACGGCTCAGGTCGCCCCGCCGACAACGCAGGCTCCCCGAACGTCGCGAGCAATGGGAAGAAAGCGACCAATGTGGGCCGGACCACCGCTCCCGTGCCAGAAGCAACTGCTGATCGACGCCCACCGGCACGTCCGGGCGCCCAAGGCGGGCAGGTAGGTGGTGGCGGGCAGCCCACCGGATCTGGACAGCTCCCGGGCGGCGGTGGCGCCGGTGGCGGTGAGGCCGGTGGCGGTGGCGCCGGTGGCGGTGAGGCCGGTGGCGGT
>JALZDN010000105.1 GCA_030862525.1 Actinomycetota bacterium
GTCCGATGAGGAACACGAACTCGCCCTTGTCCACCTCGACCGAGACGTTGTCGAGCGCGGGTCTAGTGGCAGTCTTGTAGGACTTGCTGACGTGCTCGAGCCGGATCACGAGCGGCGAGTCTACTCAGCCAACCCAGATAATCTGCGGCAACCGGCGGCGGGTCGGTCCCTGGGTTCGGCTGAGCGCTAAGCGGCACCGGCGGTCTGCTGCTGGCGGCGCCACCGGATACCGGCCTCGAGAAAGCCGTCGATGTCCCCGTCGAGCACCGCAGCGGGGTTGCCCACCTCGTGCTCGGTTCGCAGGTCCTTGACCATCTGATAGGGATGCAGCACGTAGGAGCGCATCTGGTTGCCCCACGAGCTGCCTTCGCCTTTGAGCGCGTCCAGCTCCGCCTGCCGCTCCTGGCGCTTGCGCTCCAGCAACCGGGACTGCAGCACCCGCATGGCCGCTGCTCGATTTTGGATCTGCGATTTCTCGTTCTGGCAGGACACCACGATCCCACTGGACAGATGCGTGATGCGCACCGCGGAGTCGGTGGTGTTGACGCTTTGCCCACCAGGTCCAGAAGATCGAAAGACGTCGATGCGGATGTCGCTCTCAGGGATGTCGACGTGATCGGTGGTCTCGGTCACCGGCAGCACCTCAACGCCGGCGAAGGAGGTCTGCCGGCGGCCCTGGTTGTCAAAAGGTGAGATCCGGACCAGCCGATGAGTGCCCTGCTCCACGGACAGGGTGCCGTAGGCGAACGGCGCCTTGACAACGAAGGTGGCCGATTTGATCCCGGCTTCCTCAGCAAATGAGGTGTCGTAGATTTCAGTGGGATAGCCGTGCCGCTCGGCCCAACGTAGGTACATCCGCATCAGCATCTCGGCGAAGTCTGCGGCGTCCACCCCGCCGGCTTCGGAGCGGATCGTCATCAAAGCGTCCCGCTGGTCGTACTCGCCGGCCAGCAGCGTCCGGATCTCCAAGGACGCGATCTCAGCGCTCAACCGGGCTCGCTCGGTTTCGGCCTCCCGCCGGGCGTCTTCATCAGCACCCTCCTCGGCCAGCTCGTAGAGGACCTCCACGTCTTCCAGACGCTGGCGCAATCCCAGCACCCGCCGCAGGTCGCCCTGCTTGTGGGCGAGTGTGCTGTTGACCTGCTGGGCATGCTCGACGTCATCCCAGAGGTCGGGCCGACCGGCTTCCTGCTCCAACGTGGCCACCTGGGACCGCATCCGATCGACATCCAGCGCAGCCTCGATCCCGGCAAGGGTGGCGGCTAGATCCTTGAGTTCGGCGGCGACGTCGGCGTTCACGTCGAGCCAGGGTAGTCGGCCCCGACCCTTCAGTCCGTGGGGATGGCGTCGAGCAGCTTGAGCACCGCCCGCCGGTGCGCCACGGTGAAATCCGCCGCGGCTTTGATGTACGGATCGGTGGCGGCCTTCGCCTCCGCTCTGGCCTGGTCGAGGTGAACGAGATAGTCGGCCCGGGCGCTGCTGACCAAGTTGGCCCGCTGTTTGGGAGTGAGCTGACCGGCGTGTACGACGCGCAGGATCAGCGGGCTGCGCAGGTTGTCCGATCCTGAGGTGGAGTTCAACCAGGACTTGAACGCGCGCTTGCCGGCAGCCGTGATGACGTACTGCTGGCTGGACCGCGCTCCCCTCTTGCCGAGCCGGAGCAGGCCCGCGTCAGTGAGCACCGGCAGCTCGCGGTAGACCTGGCTGCGGGTCACACTGAAGAACGACCCGAACCGCTCGCCGGCGACCGCGACCAGCTGGCCCCCGGTCCTCGGACCGTCGTGCAGCAGCCCAAGCAGGGCGGCTGAGGTGGCGTTCAGGTCGCGCATTCACTCACGGTGCCACGCCAACCAGACCCTGT
This sequence comes from Actinomycetota bacterium, assembly GCA_030862525.1. Taxonomy (GTDB): domain Bacteria; phylum Actinomycetota; class Actinomycetes; order Mycobacteriales; family Pseudonocardiaceae. Next base: position 1,862 of record JALZDN010000105.1, read on the forward strand.
CCACAATGGTCGGCACCGTCCACTGTGTCAGACGGCTCGGCGACACAGTCGCTACAGATCGGCGGCGAGGTGGCGGATCCGCTCGATGAGCCGGACCCGCTCTGCAGCAGATCCAGCCATCGGAATCACGTTCAGCGTGGTGACGCCCGACCCGTGCAACACCTCCAACCGCTCGCGCACGAAACCCACCGACCCGACCAACGAGGTGTGGCGAAGCAGTTCGTCGGGCACCATCGCGGCCGCATCGTCCTTATTGCCCTCCAGATAGAGGTCCTGGATGGTCTCGGCCTCCATCTCGAAGCCGTAGCGGCGAACAAGGTTGTTGTAGAAATTGCGGCCCTTCGCGCCCATACCACCGAGGTAAAGCGCCAGCGTGGGGCGGATGGCGTCGAGCAAGCCGGCAGCGGCGTCCGTGTCATCGGTGATAGCCAGCGGGGCGGACACCACGACGTCGAGATCACCCAGCGACTGGTCTCGCTTCGCGCAGCCCTGCGCCAGCGAGTCGCCCCACACCTCGGCAGCCCGCTCGGGCAGGTAGAACATCGGCTGCCACCCCTCGGCGATCTCTGCGGTCATCGCCACGTTCTTCGGTCCGATCGCGGCGATGACGATCGGGATCCGTTCCCGCACCGGGCGGTTGATCAGCTTCAGCGGCTTGCCCCGCTGGGTGGTTCCAGGCTGGACGGGTAGTGGAATTTGGTAGTGCCGGCCCTGGTACTCCAACCGCTCCCGGCGCCACATCTGGCGGCAGATCTCCACCAGTTCCCGGGTGCGGCCCAGCGGAGCGGTATAGGGCACGCCGTGGAAGCCTTCGATCACCACCGGGCCCGACGCGCCGATACCGAGAGTGAATCTGCCACCCGAGACGTAGTCCAGCCCGGCCGCGGTCATCGCGGTGAGCGCCGGGGTACGGGTGTAGATCTGCAAGATCCCTGAGGCGATCTGCAGCCGCTCGGTGCGCGCGGCGATGAACCCCAGCTGGCTGACCGCGTCGAAACTGTAGGCCTCGGGCACGAACACGATGTCCAACCCGGCCTTTTCGTAATCGCTCAGCTCCGCGACGGTCTCGGCGAACCCGCCGCTGTAGTTCAGCGGCATCCCGATGCGCACTGTGTTCTCCTCGTTCGCGCTTGACTTCCGCACCTGCACCGGGAGCCTGCCAGGCATGACAATCGACGGCACGGAAACGTGAGTAACCCGGTAACGTTGAGTAGTGCAGATGAGTAACAGTGGCGGTGACGCCGAGGAGGTTGTCCATGAGCTCCCCCGACCAGATCACCACCGAACCGATCGGTCTCGACGAGGCGCATAGGCTGATCACCTCAGGTGCAGCCGTGCTGGTGGACGTCCGCGAGCAGCATGAATGGGATGCCGGCCACGCCGCTGAGGCCGTGCACATGCCGATCGGGGAACTCGACGCCGCCGCCTTGCCCCCCGGCACGCAGATCGTCACCACGTGTCGCTCCGGAGGGCGGGGACTGCGGGCGGCCGCGGTGTTGCTGGAAGCGGGATTGCCGGCACGCAACCTGGCCGGTGGGATGCGCGGCTGGCGCGACGCCGGCCTGCCGTTGGAATCGTCCGACGGCGCAGCAGGCTCGGTGGACTGAGTCTTAACGCAGTCTCGGCCGCAGGTCGTCGGCTCGCATTCCGTCCAGCCCGTCGCGCTCAATCCGGTCGGCCAAGGAGCGAGCGCGGCCAACCAGGCCCGCGACGTCCAGCCTGTGTGGTGGCGCAACGGCGTAGGGATCAATCCGCTCGGCCCCGCGGCGCAGGAGCGTCGCCGCGCCCTTCGGATTGCCGCGCTGCACATGGGTAAGGCCGACCGCGAGCTGCGCCAGGCCCTTCCACAGCTCGCGGTGCGCCCCATCGGAGGCCTTCCACACCGCCTCGAGCACCTCGTGGGCATAGAAGGGATAACCGTCGTCGATCAGTTGCTGGGCTTTGTTTACCGCCTCGTCCGGGTTCAGCTCCACATCCTCGGGAAGCCCTGCGACCCCCTGCGCACCGTGCGGCAGTAGGCGGCCCTGGGCATCTCTGGGCCGGGCATTGCGGGCCCGCCCGGTGGGGTCCCGGTCACGGCTGTTCACCCTCCCATGATGTCCATCGGCTCGCCTTGGGGTGAGGGCACCCGCCGGACTGGAGCAGAGGAGGCAGGATGGAGGCATGGATCACCGCGGTCGTCGCGAGCACACTGACAAGATCCGGCTGGGTGGACGTGCGCTGCCGGTCGTGAGCCCGGCCCGGCTCTACGTCTGCGGCATCACCCCCTACGACGTGACCCATCTCGGGCATGCCAGCACGTTCGTGTGGGCGGATGCGGCCGCTGCGGTGCTGCGCCTGGCCGGGGCGGAGACCGTGACCTGCCGCAACGTCACCGATGTCGACGACGTGCTGACCCGTGCCGCCATGCAACACGGCCGGCACTTCGACGAGTTCGCCTTGGAACAGGAGTACCTGTTCGGACGGGACATGACCGCGTTGGGCGTGCGCAGACCTGAATACGAGCCGCGAGCCCGGCACCACGTCGGACGGGTCGCACAGCTGGCTGCGGCGCTGCTTGCCACCAACCGCGCTTACCAGCGCGACGGTGCGGTCTACTTCCGTGGTGCCGATGTCCCGGCCAAGGCCGGGCTGGGCCTGGACCGCGCAGCGGAACTCGCGGCCGAGTTCGGCGATCCATCCGACGAGCAGGTATGCGACGACCCGTTCGACGTCCCGGTGTGGCGGCCCTCCGCCGACGACCAGCCGGGCTGGCCCAGCCCGTGGGGCCGCGGCCGCCCCGGCTGGCACGCGGAGTGCGCCGCCATAGCGCTGGGTGTGCTTGGTCCCGCGGTGGACATCCTGACCGGGGGGGCCGATCTCGGCTTCCCGCACCACGCCTACCAGGCCGCCATGGTGGAGGCGGCGACCGGCGTCGCGCCCTTCGCGCGGACCGAGTTTCCGGTTGGGACGGTGACGGTGGGCGGTGCGAAGATGGCCAAGTCGGTGGGCAACCTGGTCCTGATCGGGGACCTGCTCGCACACCATCCCGCCGCAGCGGTGCGGCTGCTGCTGCTCAACCGGCCGTGGCAACAGACCTGGGACTTCCGCGCCGACGACATCGACGCCGAGGCCGATCAGCTAGACCGCTTGTACTCAGCAGCTGGGACGGCGCGGACCTCGGCAGCCGCATCGGACGCCGTCGTCGCTGCCTTGGTGAACGATCTCGACGTTCCGGCCGCCCTCGCGATCGGCGAAGAGTCGGGTGGCGACGCGGCGCGGTTGGTGCTGCGCACCCTCGCCTTGGAATGACCTCGAGAGGTGGACCCATCGAAAAGCGGGGAAACTGTGACACGCACGCTCATTCTTGTCAGGCATGCGAAATCAGCATGGCCCGAAGGTATCCCTGACGCACAACGGCCACTGTCCGGACGGGGACGCCGCGACGCCCCCGCTGTCGGCCGCTGGCTGCGCGGGAAGTTCGCGGAGATCGATATCGTATTGTGCTCCCCCGCAGTGCGAGCCGTCCAAACCTGGGAACTTGCAGCCGCACAACTGATGAATGTGAAACCTCGAGTCCGCCACGACGACCGGCTCTACGGTGCCTCGGCCAACGAGCTGCTGAGGATCACCCAGGAACTGCCCCACCAGGCGTCGACGGTGGTTCTGGTGGGCCACAACCCAGGCCTTGAGGACTTTCTGGAGTTGCTGACCGGAACCGCCGAAGTCCTCAAGACCTCGGCCATCGCCGTCATCGCGACGCGCGCGCCATGGGCCGAGACAAAGGCTCGGTCGTGCCTCTTGGAGGCATTTGCGACCCCGCGTGGTGAATGATGCACCGGCACCGTAACGCCTTCGCGACTGTCCGCTGTCAGCCGTCCAGGGATGGACATCTGTCCTGCCGCAGTGACAGTCCCGAGGGCGATCCAAACACTGTCGGTCTCTTCCATGGCGCTGGGCCTGCTGTTCACCTCCGATTGCACCAGTTCACCAGACGAGAGTTCCCAGGACCTTGTGAACGAGTGCACGCGCACAATCATCCAGAGCGATGAGGTACCGGCCGCCATAGACGCCGCTTCTCCGGGCGACACGCTGTGTTTCACCGGCGGTAAATCTCGTCGACGCCGATGTGTTGATGACCAGGTCAGGTACCAGCGACGCGCCGATCAGGCTTGTGTCCAAGCGGGCCACTGTCTACAACATGCACATCGCCGCGGATCACATCGTCGTAGAGGGCTTCACGGTCACCGGTGGCGATGGGCTGCTCCTGCGGGGAGCGGGGATCATCGCCCGACACAACACAATCCGCGACACCCAGCGCAGTGGAAATCGCCTGCATGCCGTGCTCGGACACGACCATCGCGTCCAACACCGTGCAGCATGCCTCCACCAGCGGCACCTTGATCACCGGGCAGCGGATCACGGTGAACGGCAACACCGTGAGCGAAACGGTGGCCCGTGACGATGGCGACGCCGACGCCATGCGCTTTTTCGGCACCGGCCACCGGATCAGCGGCAACACCATTCGGGACATCTCCGCCCGGGGCTATTCAGCTTCCCCGCACCCGGACTGCTTCCAGACCTTTGGCCGCAAACCATCCACCTTCGATGTCGTCGTCTCGGACAACACCTGCCACGACGTCGATGCGCAATGTCTGATCGCCACCGACGACCAGCCCGGCAGCAGTGACGCCCCCGCCGAGGTGCCGTCGATCACGTTCGTTGGTAACACGTGTGCGACCACCGGTTCCAGGCGATCAACCTGCGCCGATGGCCGAACGTCGAGATACGGCAGAACAGATTCTCCGGCCCGGGCCTGCAGCGCGCGATATTGATCGTCAACGGCTCGACTGGGTGCACGGTGATCGGTAACACCACAGCCGATGGCGTGTCCACCGTGGAGATCGACGGCGCTTCTCGACCAGGCTTCCGTCAGGACGGCAACAGTCCTGCCTGACCAGACACCCGCCTAGGCAGCGCCGATCCGGCGGAGGGCCCTGCCCCGTGACACGATGGATACGTACGCTGAATCCATGCTGCTCAATGGGGTAAACCACGTCGCGGTGCTCACCAACGACACCGCCCGCCTGCACGCCTTCTATCGTGAGGTCTTCGACGCGACGGTGTCGCGCGACTTTGAAGTGTCCCCCGGCGTGCGGCTGTCGTTCATCGACATCGGGCCGAACTCGGAGCTCAACGTGTTCCACATCGACGGCAACGCGGAGGCACAACGGCAGACGCCGATGTTCGGACGGGGCCGCATTGACCATTTCGGCCTTCAAGCCGCATCGTTCGATGCTTTCGAGGAGATCCGGCGACGGCTTATCGCGTGCGGCGCAAGCGACGGGTTCGTCACCGACTTCGGACCCGTCCTCAGCACGTTCTTCCGCGATCCAGACGGGCTCGAAGGCGAGGTCTGTGTCGCCAACCCGGATGCTCAGCCGGGAGTATTCAATCCGCCTGGGACGCCCGCGGCTCGCTTCACAACATGAGGACATGCCTTTGCGGGCCGACCGTAACGGTCAGCCCGCAAAGGGTTGTGCAGTCCCTCACACGCCGTCACGGAGGACGACCTGTTGGCCTTCTTTGAGGCCGGAGATGACTTGGGTGCGATCGTCTCCGACGAGGCCAGCTTGGAATCTGACCTGTTGCTGTACACCATCGGCATCGACGATGGTGACGGAGCTTTGGTCGCCTCGTTTGCGAACAGCCGAGTTAGGAACGGTGAGGACGCCCTCGACCTGGTTGGTCAGAACCCGTGCTTGAGCGGTTTGGCCATCCTTGAGTCGCGGATCGGTCTCGTTCAGTACGACGGTGACGTAGTAATTGATCACGCTGGAGATGCTGCTGCCAGTGGGAGCTACGGCAACCACCGTTCCGGCACGGGTGAGGTCCGGCACGGCGTCAAAGGATACGTCGACCTTCTGGTTGGGGGCCACCTTTGCCGCGTCGGCTTCCTCGAACGGGACAACCACCTGGAAGGTATTGATCTCGCTAAGGACCAGGAACTGGCTGCCACCAGGACGCTGAGGGCCAGTGGCGTTACCCAGGGAAATGCTACTCGCCGCGGAGTCAGTGAGTCCGGGAATTGGCGCAAAGCTGCCCGGCGCCAGAGGAGTGGTGTTCTGGCTGGACGAGACGTACTCGCCCGGCACGCCGTTGATGACCGACACGGTGCCCGCGAGCGGCGCGCGCAGCACAGTGTTGTCCACATCCCGCTGGGCAGCAGCGACCTGCGCTTGAGCACTGGCCACCAGTGCAACCTGCTGTTCGATGTCGAACGGCCGGTCCGAACGCACAGCATCGAGATTGTTCCGCGCGGCGACCACGCTCTGGCGGGCATTCTCGACCGAGACCTGCCCGGACGCGCGGTCGATATTCAGCTTCTGCTGCGCGGCCTCAAGAGTGGTCTTGTCCGACAACACCTGACGACGGCCATTGATGACCGCCTGTTGATCCATCGGGATCCGGTTACATGCCGGGTTGCCGTTGGCGCTGCCGGCCGGACCTGGGGGAGTGGTGCCCACGGTCGCGGGGCCTACGCGGGCGGGGTTGTCCAGCTCCGCCTGAGCCGGCCCCACCCCCACCGACGAGTCAGGCCGCCCGTCATTGCCAGGGCCGTTAGCGGGCGAAGGCGGGGCGTAGGGAATACCCCCGGTCGCGGCGCAGGAGACCTGATCGGCACGCAGCTGCTCCTGAGCCTTGTTGAACAGGAAAGTGTCGAAGTCCAACTGCCGGTTCGCCTGGTCTACCGCCGAGGCGTCGGCGGACAGCTGCGTATCGACCAGCCTCTCCGTCGCCAACAGGATTTGCTGCGCTTGGTCGAGTGTTTCCCCTGCGCCCTCAACCGTCGTCGCATTGACAAGCTTACCGAACAACGCCTGCTGGGAATTCAGCTGCGACTGCAGCTGCTCCAACGTCTGCCGAAGCTGGAAGTCATCGATACGCGCCAAAACCTGGCCCGCGCTCACCCGGTCCCCGACCTTGACCAGCACCTCCTCGAGCTGCCCGCCCTTCGGGAAACCCAAGTTCTTCTCCGTGATGGCGGCCAACGAACCCGACGCCGACACTTTTGTGACGACCGCGCCCCGCTCCACCCGTCCGGTCGGCGGCGGCGACGGCTCGCTGCCGCATCCGACCGCCGCACCCAGCACGGCCACCATCCCGATCGCCACCAAGATCCGAGCAGTGAAGGCCCGAGCTGGTGACCGCGTCGTCGGGCTGGTTGGGATCATGGTCACAGCGAGATTCCCCCCTGTCTTGGGCTTCTTCGCTGTGCAACGCCTGAGAACGCGGTGAGTTACGGGGTGTTACGCGGCGGAGCGGGTGAGTCGTGCGAGTCACTGGTAACGGAGCGCTTCGATGGGTCGGAGCCGGGCAGCGCGGTTGGCCGGGTAGCCGCCGGCGATGAGGCCGATCGCGAGGCTGATGCCGAACGACACCACGATGGAGGGGATGGTCACGGCCGGGGCGAACGACTCGAAGGTGGGGCCGAAGGAGGGCGCGAGGCGGGCGCCCAGCGCCGACAGGCCGACCCCGACGGCAACACCGATAAGCCCGCCGAGGCCGGCCAGAACGATGGACTCGATAAGGAACTGTTCGAGGACCGCGCGCCGCGTGGCGCCGATGGCTTTTCGGATTCCGATCTCCCGAGTTCGCTCGGTGACCGAGACCAACATGATGTTCAGGACCCCGATAGCGCCAACGAGCAGCGAGATGGCGGCGACGGCCGCGGTGAACAGGGTGAGGATGCGCAGGATCTGATTGAACGAGTCAAGCCTGCTGCGCAGAGATTGGACCTCGAAGTCCCGGTTGGCGGAGTCCTTGATCCGGTGCCGCTCGCTGAGGATGCGGATCACCTCATCCTGGACGGCGGGCACTACGGACGAGTGGGCGGCTTGCACGACGATCTGATTGATCTTGTCGCCGCCGCCGAAGATGTAGCGGCGCGCGGTGTCCAGCGGCATGACCGCGACGCTGTCGCCCGGTTCCCCGACGGACTGCATCACCCCGATGACCCTGAAGGTCTGGCGGTTCATCCGGACGGTCTGGTTCAGCGCAGCCGCGGGGTCATCACCGAAGAGGTAGGTCGCCACGCTGGGTCCCAGGACGACCACTTTGGCGCCGGTGCGGGACTGGGCCTCGTCGAAGAACGACCCCGCCGCCATGTCTTGGTTGTTCACCTCGATCCAGCTGTCGGTGGAGCCGACGACGTTCGCCCGAAACCTCCAGGCGTCGGTTTCGATCAGCGCTCTGCCGGTGGTGGCGGGGATCACGGCGTCGATCTGGTCTGCCAGTGCCGGATCCTGCAACGCCGCGACGTCGGCGTCGATCAGGTCCTTCGGGGCGGCACCGCCAGGGACGTTGCCGACCGTCGGCACGATGGTGATGAGGTTGGCCAGCGGTTCGAGTTGCGCATTGACCGAAGTCTTCAACCCGTTGCCGAGGGCCACCAGCAGGATCACCGCCGCGACCCCGATGATGATGCCGAGCATCGTCAATGCGGAGCGCAACCGGTTGGCGCGCAGCCCACGCATCGCGATGCGCAACGCCTCCCGCAGATTCACGCGCTGACCTCCGACCGGTTCCGTTGTACCTGATCACTCTCGATGCGCCCGTCGCGCAGCCGCACGACCCGCTTGGCGAACCGGGCAATCTCCTCTTCGTGAGTGATGATCACAACCGTGCGGCCGGCATCGTTCAGCGCGCCGAGCAACTTCAGGATGTCGACGCTGGAGGCGGTGTCGAGATTGCCCGTGGGCTCGTCGGCAAGCAGCATCGTGGGATCGTTGATCAACGCCCGCGCGATCGCCACCCGCTGCTGCTGGCCACCGGAAAGCTCATTGGGCATGTGCTTTTCGCGATCGCTGAGCCCGACCTGCTCCAGGACCGACCGGGCTCTGGTGCGCCGATCGTGCACTCCCGCGTAGACCAAAGGCAGCTCGACGTTACGGATTGCGCTCGTGCGCGAGATGAGGTTGAACGACTGGAACACGAACCCGATCTTGCGGCTGCGGATCTTCGCCAGCCGGTTGTCGCTCAGAGTGCTGACATCGGTGCCGTCGAGCAGGTAGCGCCCGCTGGTGGGGATATCCAGACAGCCCAGGATGTTCATGAGCGTGGTCTTACCCGACCCGGACGGGCCCATGATCGCGACCAGGTCACCGTCGTCTATGGACAGGTCGACACCGTAGAGTGCCCTTACCTCGACCGAGCCCATCCGGTAGACCTTGGTGACGTCCTCAAGCTGGATCATTCCACTCCCTCGTGCATATCGAACGCCATCGGGGTCCGGCGACCGACGCGCGAGCTGCTAGCCCGTCGATCACGCCCGGCCGGCCGGCGGGGGCGTTACGAGCAGTCCTTCCATCTGTACAAGCTCTGGCTCCGCCAGCGGGCAGTGGGCAGCCGCGGTCTGGCGGTGGCGTAGACACGCGAGCACACCAACCATCCGGGCCGGACCTCGGGGTGGGAGGGGACGTCACCCACCGTACGCGGTCGATATCGACGCTACCGCCTCGAGACCGTTACGCAAAGTACAGAAACACATACACGTATGGGTCTTTTTGTAGGGCCGGATGCGTGGAGGCGCGGACGCACTAGCCGCTGGCCGGGCTGCGGTACCACGGACATGATGGGACGCGGAACCAGCCGTGGCCGGCGAGCAGCTATGCGACTGCCGGCAGGTGAAACTGATGCCGGATGAACGAGCGGGGTTTCTACTACGGCCGGCCGGGATCGCCGCAGAGAGGCAGTGCTCCCTTTCTGCCCCTCGGGCTGCCGGTGGTCGCGTTTGGGAGTCAGCAGGGCCACATCATCCACTCCCGGCCCCCCTGGGCCGGCTCACGCGCCGCCCTTCACCCCTGATCTAAGATCATCTGCGACTTGAGGCTGTCGCGGCGCTCCGTGCTCCGCACGAAACTGGATCTGCTCGGAGTTAGCGGCCGAGGGATCAGAAGCCGACGTCCGACCATCCAGATGAGCTTGGCATGATGCCGGTGCCGCTGGATGAGTGAGGCCCTCGTACCCCGACGCTCCCTGCGTTTGTCAGCGACTTGCTCGGCAACGACGAGAGGACGCTCGTGAAGAACCTGCGCCGGCAGCTCGGTGCCGCGGCCACCGCCCGTAGGAAGCGGTAGTGGGCGGTCAGGTGACACAGGTCCGCAAGTTTCACCCTATCGGCTTGGGCATGGGGGTACTTACCGGACGTTGTTGGTCCTCCTTCCTGTGGTTGCTGTTTGGACCGACGGAGGAGACCGTACGTCGCGATGCGTGGCCCAATCTTGACCACATGATAAATCGAACAGCCAGCATGAGACCGCTCGGCCTTTCATGGTAGGAGAATTCCCATGTCGCAAGTCGGCGCGCAGCCGAAGCTTAGTAAGGGAAGTGATATGGCGATCCGCTGGGAGTTGCTGGACGAAAACCCCGCAACGGTCTCCATTGTCGCGGCTTTTTCGGCTGCTAATCACCTTTATCAGCTTCACAACAATGGCAGTATCTGGAGGTATACCGGGCCGCCGGTCACCGGCTGGGTGCTGCTGGACCAAAACCCTGCTACCAAGCAGATCGCCGCCGCGGGTGACAACCTCTACCA
>JALZDN010000120.1 GCA_030862525.1 Actinomycetota bacterium
CATTTACTACTGCAAGAAGTGCGGCAAGCGCATGACTAGGTGATCCCTACACGCCTTCTCGCTACAACCGCGCCCGCTACCTCATACCCTGTCGAACTGCCGGGAAGACGCCGCGAGGATGCCTTGAGGAGGAGGCAACCGGACTCACTGGTCTCCGCTTGCCGCGCAGAGCGACCGCCGGTCACCGACGCATCCGGATCTCCTATCGCGTACCGGCTTGATGGTCGTCAACGGCGGCCCGCGATGACCCTCCCAACTGGCGCGCTACCTCAACAAGAAACTCGATAGACCCGGCGGGATCAATGTCAGACCATTCTGATGACGGAGAAGTGGTATCGCCACACACCGGATGAGGAGCGTCGTCATGCGGAGAATGCTGTCGGTATTGCTGTGTGGCGCGACCGTGGCCATGATGCCCGCTGCGGCGTCAGCGACCCCCGGGTCCGGCGTGACCGGCACCGTGCTGGGCAAGGGCACGTCCAACGACACGATCGAGGTGAGAAATGGAGGCCGGACCGACGTCGTGGTTCGCCATATCGTCATCGAGCCAGGTGGCTCCACCGGGTGGCACTACCATCCTGGTGAGCTGATCGCCGTGGTGCACAAGGGAACGCTGACCCGCACCCTTGGAGACTGCTCGGTACAGGTCAGTTCAGCTGGTCAGTCGTTCGTCGAGGCCGCCGGCAACAGGCACGCGCATTCGGGCCGCAACCTTGGCGCCGAACCGGTGGAGCTCTACGTCACATACGTGATCCCGGCCGGTACGCCACTGTCCATCGATGCGACCGATCCCGGTTGCGCATAGTCAGTCCTGGATTTACTCAACCGCCGAACGGTCCCCCTTCGGGCAGCCGCAAGTCCGGCTTGTCTACTTCCTCGATGTTCACGTCCTTGAAGGTGATCACCCGAACGTTCTTCACGAACCGGGCGGGCCGGTACATATCCCACACCCACGAATCGGACATCCGTACCTCGAAGTACACCTCGCCGTCGGCGTTGCGAGCCTGCACGTCCACCGCGTTGGCCAGGTAGAACCGCCGCTCGGTCTCCACGACATAGGCGAACTGACTGACGACGTCGCGGTACTCCTTGTACAGCGACAGTTCCATCTCGGTCTCGTACTTCTCGAGATCCTCGGCGCTCATCGACAGCCCATCGGTCGCTTCATCGAGTGCTGACCCTCCTGCTCATACCGTCACGTGGTCGGCGATTCCCCATTCTGGACCACCTCCGGCTCCACGATCGGCTCCACTATCGGCCAAGGCCTCGCCCGTGCCGTCCTGCGCGGTGGAGCGGTCAGTCCGTGTCTGCGCGCCGCCAGCGCGACATTGACGTAGCCGAACCGATGCTCCGCCGACGGTCCATGTGCCAGCAGGGATGCGTTGTGCTCGGGCGTGCAGTAGCCCTTGTGCTCGTCGAAGCCATACCACGGCATCCGTTCATGGACGGCGCACATGATGCGGTCCCGGGTCACCTTGGCGAGCACCGAGGCCGCCGCCACACACGCCGCGGCCCGATCCCCGCCGATCACCGCCATGTTCGGGGCGGTCAGGCCGGGCACTCGAAATCCGTCGGTGAGCACGTAACCGGGATGCACCGGAAGGCCAGCGACGGCACGACGCATGCCTTCCAGATTGGCCACGTGCACGCCCAGCGAATCGATCACGTCGGGTGGGATCACCACCACGCTGCGTGCCACCGCCCTAGCAACGATCAAGTCGTGATAGTGCTCCCGGCGCGCCGCAGTGAGCAGCTTGGAGTCCGTGAGACCGTCCAGCGCCGCCGCGTCGGCCGGCCGAAGCATGCATGCCGCGACCACCAGCGGCCCGGCGCACGCCCCTCGCCCGGCCTCGTCCACGCCGGCGACCGGGCCCAGGCCCTTGCGGTGCAGGACCGCCTGCAGGGTCCACATCCCGCCGTCCCTGCGCACCACCGCCCTCGGCGGGCGCGGCAGGGCCTGGCGGGCACTGGGCGGGGCGGCAGACACGGTCCCTCAGCCGCGCCCGCGGGCGACCACCCGCTCACGCAGGCCACAGCCACCCCGTAGCACGGACCAGCTCAACACCAGGCCAGCGCCCAACGGGAGGCCGCCTGGCCAGGACGGCACCAAAGACACCGGTGCGCCCAGCACCGAAGTCTGCTGCGGATCGGGGTCGGCGACGCCTTGCCACCGCGCTAGCGGAAGGACGATCACCCGAGCCTTACCGATGACGTTGTCCACCGGCACAGTGCCAAACCGCTCGTCAGCAACGTGCCGACGCGAGTCCGCACTGTTGTTCCGGTTGTCCCCCATCATCCACAGACCACCCGGCGGCACCGTGACCGGGCCGAACTCCTCCTGGGGCTCACTGCCGAGAAATACGGCGTAGGGCTCGATCAGCGCGGCGCCGTCAACCATGACGCGGTTCTGCTGATCACAGCACTGCACGGTTTGGTTCTCCACCGCGATCACCCGCTTGACGAAGTCTCGCTCGTCCGGCGGGGCAAGACCGATCAGAGAGGCGGCCTGCTGGAGACCGCGGATGAGCACGTTGTCCGACCGCGGGTTAGAGAACTCGATACTGCTGCCCCACGAGTCGGGGCCGCGGAATACCACGACGTCACCGGGTCGCGGATCGCGCAACTGGTAGGTCAGCTTGTCGACCAGCACCCGGTCGTTGGTGCAGCCCGGACAACCATGCAGAGTCGTTTCCATGGAAGCCGACGGAATGACGTATACCCGGGCCAGGAACGTCTGGATCAGGAACGTGAGCACCAGCGCGGTGATCACCAGGATCGGCAGCTCGCGCCAGAACGAGCCCTTCTTCTTCCTCGACAGGCGATGCCGATGCACTCGGCGGCCGCGGGAGTCCTCGGGATCGTCGCCGCGAGCGGGTTCGGTCGAGTGAGCCAGGTGGGCCACGTCCTCAGGCTATCGGCAGACGGCCGCAGCAGGCGGCTCAGGACGCAGACGGCGTCTCACGCTTCTCCTTGATCTTGGCTGCCTTGCCCCGGAGATCGCGAAGGTAGTACAGCTTGGCGCGTCGAACATCACCGCGGGTGACCACCTCGATTTTGGCGATGTTCGGGGTGTGCAGCGGAAAGGTACGCTCTACGCCCACACCGAACGACACCTTACGCACGGTGAACGTCTCCCGGATGCCTCCACCCTGACGGCGAATGACCACGCCCTGGAACACCTGCACCCGCTGTCGGGAACCCTCGATGACGCGGACATGCACCTTCAGCGTGTCACCGGGCCGGAAGTCGGGGATGTCGGAACGCAGCGACATCGCATCCAGCGCGTCCAGGGTGTTCATCGGGGATCCGTCCTCGTCATCATGTGCTCTGCACGGTCTAAGGCGCCCGGGTGGACGCGAACCAGCGACGTCGGTGGCAGCGGAGCCTTACCACCGTGGGGGCCGTCCCTGCCCTGCTTCCGCTGCCGGGAACCGGTCCAGTGTGCCAGACGCTGGCGCCTGCGACGAAACCGGGCAGCTGCTATCCGGTGCTGTCTGGCGGGTATCCGGATGGGCTGACCAATCCCTCGAGCAGGGCACGGTCCGCATTGTCCAATGCACCGGGTGGCAGCGCAGCCAGCAGGTCGGGGCGCCGCTTCGCGGTGCGCTCCACTGCGCGGTCCCGGCGCCAGCGAGCGATCGCGGCGTGGTTGCCCGAGCGGAGCACGGCGGGGACCTCACGGCTGCGCCATACCTCGGGGCGGGTATAGCAGGGCCCCTCCAACAAACCATCAGAGAATGAATCCTGCAGTGCCGAGGCGGGGTTGCCCAGCACCCCAGGCAGCAACCGAGCGATTGCCTCAACCATCACCAGCACGGCCACCTCGCCCCCGACGAGCACGTAGTCACCGATCGAGATCTCATCGACGACCACCCGCTCGGCCGCATCATCGATCACTCGCTGGTCGATGCCCTCGTATCGACCGCAGGCGAAAACGATCCGCGGCTGCCCGGCCAGCTCGGTAGCCAGCTGTTGGGTGAATCGCCGTCCGGCGGGACTGGGCACCACCAACCGCGGCGCCGGTTCACCGGCGAGTACCTCGTCCAACGCCTCGCCCCAGATATCTGGGCGCATCACCATGCCGGGCCCGCCGCCATAGGGGGTGTCGTCCACCGCGCGGTGCACATCGTGGGTCCAGTCCCGCAAGTCATGCACCGTGAAGGTGATCAAATCCCGTTTGATGGCCCGGCCGAGCAGTGCCTCCCTGGCCGGAGCCAGGTACTCGGGGAAAATCGTCACGACATCAATGCGCACAGCTACGACCTCGATCAGTCCAGCAATCCTGCAGGCGGGTCGAGCACCACTCGGCCACCTGACAGGTCCACCTCGGGGACGATGGCTTTCACGAAAGGCACTAGGACCTCGCCACGGTCGGTATCCACCACCAGCAGGTCGCTGGCTGGGGCGTGCACGACCTCGCGCACCGTGCCCAGCTGCGCGCCGTCGGGCCCAATTGCGGCCAGACCCTCTAGCTGGTGGTCGTAGAACTCGTCGGGGTCATCCAGGTCAGGCAACTCGAAGGCCTCGACGGTCAACAGGGCACCGCGCAGCTCTGCTGCCGCAGCGCGATCAGCCACCCCGACGAATCGCACGAGCAGGTTTCCCGCATGCGGGCGGACGGTGTCCACGGTGAGTGTCTGGCCAGCGCCCGTACCGAGCTGCGCGCCGACAACAAACCGCTCCTCCGGCGAGTCGGTGCGCACCTGCACCGTCACCTCCCCGCGGACACCGTGGGGCCTACCGATTCGACCGACTACCCGCGTTGGCCCAGTATCCGCGCCTCGGGTGTCCCCGGCTTGAGTGTCCCCGGCTTGAGTGTCCCTGCCTTGAGTGTCGCCGCCCGGCTGCATGGTGGAGTCCCCTGCCGCAGGGTCAGCGGTCGGTGTCGACGACGTCTACCCGCACCCCACGCCCGCCGATACCGCTCATCACCGTGCGCAGCGCCGTGGCAGTACGGCCGCCCCGACCGATCACTTTGCCGAGATCATCGGGGTGTACGTGCACCTCGAGAGTGCGGCCCCGCCGTGTGGTTACCAGCTGGACGCGCACATCGTCAGGGTTGTCGACGATTCCCCTCACGAGATGCTCGAGCGCATCCGCCAGCATTCTCACACCTGCCCGTCCGCTGCCTTCGCAGTGTCCTCCTGGTCGTCGGCTCCGGCTGGGGCAGGCTCAGGCGCCGTCACGGGGGCCGGCTCCCGAGTGGTGGCGGTGCCGGTATCGGCCTTGCGGGGGTTCTTCTTCCTTGGCGTGGTGGCCTCGGTGGTCGGCACCTCGCCCGCCTCGGCCAGCGCCCGGTTGAACAGCTCAGCCTTATCCGGCTTGGGCTCGGCGTGCCGCAGCGTTCCCTCCTCGCCCGGCTGACCGGTGAACCTCTGCCAGTCACCGGTAACCTGGAGGATGTGCTGTACCGGTTCGGTGGGTTGGGCCCCGACACCGAGCCAGTACTGCACCCGTGCGGAGTCGACCTCGATGAAGCTGGGCTCCTCCTTGGGGTGGTACTTGCCGATCGTCTCGATCGCCTTGCCGTTGCGGCGGGTGCGGGCGTCGGCGACGACTATCCGATAGTAGGGCTGGCGAATCTTGCCGAGTCGCATGAGCTTGATCTTGACAGCCACGGGTCGAACTACTCCTGTCAAACGCACGAGTGGTCACGGTGAGCGTGCACGGCCCATGGTGGGGACACGGACTGACGCTGCCCATAAGGTCAGGTTAGTTGCCGCAGCACGGTGAGAGGGCGCGCCGTGACAACAGCGTCTCATTGTGCCAGACCATCCAGGTATCCGTGGCACCTGCCCACGTATCGCGCATGAGAGCACGACACAGCGGCATGAGAGCACGACACGCCGGCAAGGGATCAGCTCACACGGGAACTAATCCTTGAGTGATGAGCAGGAGCCCGACCGCGGGCAGGAAGTTGTTCGCCTGGTGGGCGACAACGCTGGCCAGCAGATTGCCGGTGAGCATCCGGGCCAGCGCAATCGGTAGCGAGATCACCAACAGCAGCGGAGTACGCAGCAGTTCCAGATGAGCAACGGAGAACAGCGCCGTGGTCAATCCGAAGATCACCCAACGATTCCACTGCCAGTACTCCATGGCCCGCCACAGCACGCCGCGGTAGAGCAGCTCCTCGCACAACGGCGCGATCAGCCACACGGCGAAGAACAGGATGATCGCCATCCCGAGAGGCAGCCGCAGGCCGTTGAAGGCCTCCCCCACCGCCGAGTTCGCCTGGCTGGTGCCGACCCAGCGCGCCCAGATGCCAGCGGCCGGGATGGTGACGATTAAGCCGACGATGCCCAGCAGTAGCCCGATGCCGACATCAGACAGTCGCCACCGCATCGACAGCTGGCTACGCAGCCGTTGCGCCAGGTTCCCCGCACCGAGCAAGACAGCACCGCTCGCCGCAACCAAGGCGGCCAGCACGGTGGGCACTACGAGCGCGACGACCAACGCTGCGGGAGGCAACGGCCCGTCCGCAGCTTGGCGTGGGGAGGCAAGCGCATAAGGCAGCAGCACCAGCAGTGACGCCGCCAAGAAGGTCACCTCGCCGATGGCGAAGCACCCGAGCATGAGCCAGCCACGGCGGCCGTCTCGCAGGGCCGGCATCGCCTCCGGTGGCGGCGGGATGGTCCCGGCCACGGCAGGTCCCTGCGGGGGTGGCACCACAGGCCGCTGTGGAGGCTCAGGGGTGCTCACGGCTCTCCTCGTCATCGGAGGTCGTCCGAGATGGACCCATGTCGCCCAGTGTCCGCCCACGCAGCAGCAGCAACGCCGGATCCCGCAGCGCGTTGGCATCCAGGCGCGGATCGGCGCGGGTGACCAGTAGGTCGGCGGGTGCACCGGGCACCAGACCGGGCACACCCAGCCAGTCGCGGGCCGCCCAGCTCGCCGCCGCGAGAGCCTGCTCACCGTCCAGCCCGACCGTGCGCAACGCCTCGATTTCGTCGACCAGACGACCGTGCCGGATACCACCACCGGCGTCACTGCCGGCATAAACCGAAACCCCCGCCTCGATAGCCGAACCGACGGCGTCCCGCAGACCAGCGTGCAGCGCGCGCATGTGCGCCGCGTAGCGGGGGTACTTCCCGGCGCCGTCGGCGATCGCCGGGAACGTCTCGATGTTGATCAGTGTGGGCACCAGGGCGGTGCCGCGGGCGGCCATCTCGGTAATGGTGTCGGCGGACAGGCCGGTGCCATGCTCGATGCAGTCGATCCCGGCGGCGATCAGTCCCGGCAACGCGTCCTCACCGAAGACATGCGCGGTGACCCGGGTCCCGACGGCATGCGCAGCGGCGATCGCCTCGACCAGCACGTCATCGGGCCACAAGGGAGCCAGGTCACCGATCGAGCGGTCGATCCAGTCGCCGATCAGCTTGACCCAGCCGTCGGCGGTCGCCGCCTGCTCCTGCACAGCCTGTGCAAGCAGCCCGGGTTCATCCAGCTCCACGCCGATGGTCGGGATGTAGCGCTTGGGGCGAGCAAGGTGACGCCCAGCCCGGATGATCCGTGGTAAGTCGTCACGGGACTGCAACGGCCGCGTGTCGATTGGGACTCCGCAGTCGCGGATGAGCAAGGTGCCGGCGTCCCGATCGATCGCGGCCTGCTCGGCGGCCTCGGCCAGGCTGGCCGGCCCCTGTGGGCCGAGCCCGACGTGGCAGTGCGCATCGACCAAGCCGGGAAGCAGGTAACCGCCGTCGACGACGGTGATCGCCCCGGGTACCGGTTCGGTGCAGATCAGGCCGTCGGCCACCCACAGCTCACCGGGTTCCCCGGATGGCAGCAGGACCCCGCGAAGGTGCATGGCCTGGGCTCGGTACGCCGTAGAAGGCCCACAAGAAGGCACCCTCACTTCTTGGGGAACCTCAGCTTCGACAGGTCGAAACCGGGCGGCAGTTGGTCTAAGCCGGATAGGTCGGGCATCCCCCCAGGCAATCCGCCGGGTAGCGCACCGGGCAAGCCCCCGGGCAAACCACCGCGCACCCTCGGCATCGTCGGGCCACGTCCCTTACCCTTCTTGCCCTTGCGGCCCTTGCGGTTTCGGCGCCCGGGGCCGGTCCCGGGGAACCCGAAGCGCCCGGCCATCTGTTGCATCATCTTGCGAGCCTCGAAGAACCGGTCGACCAGCTGATTGACCTCGCTGACCGTCACCCCGGAGCCCCGGGCGATGCGCTGGCGCCGGGAGGCATTAATGATCTTCGGATCAGCTCGCTCATCAGGGGTCATCCCGCAGATGATGGCTTGCAGCCGGTCCAGCTGCTTGTCATCGACCTCGGCGAGCTGCTCCTTCATCTGGGCCGCCCCGGGCAGCATCCCGAGCAGGTTGGCGATCGGCCCCATCTTGCGGATCGCCTGCATCTGCTCGAGGAAGTCCTCCAGGGTCAGCTCCCCGCTACCGATCTTGGAGGCGGCCTGCTCGGCCTGCTCGGCGTCGAAGGCCTGCTCGGCCTGCTCGATCAGAGTGAGCAGATCTCCCATACCCAGGATCCGGCTGGCCATCCGATCCGGGTGGAAGACATCGAACTCCTCCAGCTTCTCCCCGTTGGACGCGAACATGATCGGCGCACCAGTGACCTGCCGCACCGACAGCGCCGCCCCACCGCGGGCGTCACCGTCGAGCTTGGTGAGCACGACGCCGGTGAAGCCGACGCCGTCGCGGAACGCCTCGGCGGTGGTCACTGCATCCTGGCCGATCATGGCGTCGACGACGAACAGCGTCTCGTCGGGCTGCACCGCGTCGCGGATGTCGGCGGCCTGGCGCATCAACTCGGCATCGATGCCCAGCCGCCCGGCGGTATCCACCACCACGATGTCGTGCTGGCGGGCGCGGGCCTCCGCCAGTCCGCGACGTGAGACATCGACCGGATCGCCGACACCGTTGCCGGGTTCCGGCGCGAACACCCGCACGCCGGCTTGCTCACCCACCACCTGAAGTTGGGTGACCGCATTGGGTCGTTGCAGGTCCGCGGCGACCAGCAGCGGGGTGTGGCCCTGGTTGCGCAGCCAGCGGGCAAGCTTGCCGGCCAGCGTCGTCTTTCCGGAGCCCTGCAAACCAGCCAACATGATCACGGTCGGAGGTGTCTTGGCCAGTTCGAGGCGTCGAGTCTCCCCGCCCAGGATGCCGATGAGCTCGTCGTTGACGATCTTGATAACCTGCTGGGCGGGGTTCAGCGCAGCAGAGACCTCGGCGCCCTTGGCCCGCTCCTTGATCTGTGCGACGAACTGGCGGACCACCGGCAGTGCGACGTCTGCCTCAAGCAGCGCGATGCGAATCTCGCGGGCGGTGGCGTCGATGTCGGCCTCGGACAGCCTGCCCTTGCCCCGTAGATCGGACAGCGCTGACGTGAGCCGGTCGGAGAGGGTGTCGAACACGCCGGTCGCGCTCCCTTGGAGTCCGGCGGGGTGAGGTGGCCCCGGAGTCTGGCGTTGTACTGCCAGCGTAGCGGCCCGCCGCCGAGAGAAGAGCCTGGACCGCCGGCGGCCCGAGCCCCACCCCGAGCTGCCGGCGGTCCAGTAATGACCGTTGCGATCTCCAGCGACACACCCGCCGCCCGACTTCCCATTACCGGCGACAGCCCCGCGTCCGCCCGATCGCTGCCGAGCCACCCCACCAGCGTGGCAATGGCGGGCACCGCCGGCTAGCGTGAATCCCCGCGGTCGGGAGTAAGTAGAGCTACCTACGGATGCAGCCCGAACCTTGCTGTGGGTTGATCCGCTGCCTGCACAGACTCCACAGCTTCTACAAACTCCGGAGCCTCAGCGTCCTCAGCGTCCTCAGCTGCGGTGGGCTGATCGACCAGACCGACCGCCTCCACCATCAAGCGGTGTACCGCGGATACCTGATCAGCGATGTCGGCTCGCAGGTTGCTGAGTGCAGTGGCCTGGCGCTGGATCTCGGCCATCCGGCTGGTGAGCCGCTGCGCCGCCAGCTGCATGATCAGGTACAGGGCGGCGGTACTGCGGGTCAGATGATCGCTGACCCAGGCTTCGGTCTCCGCGCGGCGCCGAGCGAGGTGGTGCTCCGACCGCTGCTCGGCCGCCAGCGCGTGACGATTGGCGTCCAGCTCCACCTGCTGGCATCGGGCTGCGAATTCGGCCTCTGATGCCTGACGCCGGCGCTCCGACTCCGCCTCCAGGTGCTGGCACCGCTGGGTGGTCTCGTGCAGCAGGGCGTCAGCCTCGGCGCGGGTGCTTTCGAGCAGTGACGTGCTTTCCTGTTCGGCACTGATCTGCAGTTCGGCGGCCTCGTCCTCGGCCATCTGCAGCATGCGTTGGATTCGCGCGGTCGCTGCGGTCAGCGGGGACCGCTCCAGACGATCAACCTGGGTGGCCGCCTGCGCCGCTTCCCGACGTAGCCGCTCAACCTGAGTGGTCGCCTCGACCGCTTCTCGGCGCAGATTTTCGAATTGCTCGCTGAGGTCGGCGGACCGCTGCAGCGCAGCGTCGCGTTCGGCCCCGATCGTCGCGACACGAGTCTTGAGGGCTTCAACGTGATCAATGACCTGCTGGCGGTCGAACCCCCGCAACACGATCTCGAACGGCGGGTTGACCGGGGCGGCCTCATCGCGAGTTCGGTACATGCGGCCGGATCGTAGCTGGGTGCTCACTTAGCAGCACTGAGCACCGCCCGTTCCACCAACTCTCGCGCCTCCGGCGACAACACATTGCGACCATCGGAGCCGGTGATGCAGAACGAGTCCACTACCGAACTGCCCAGCGTGACGACCCGGGCCCAGCGAACAGTCACCGCACTGCTCTCCAAGGCCGCGGCAACCCGGTACAGCAACCCGATGCGGTGGTTGGTGGTGCGAAGCTCGAGGATCACCGCTGCGGTGGCCTCGTCGTCGAACCACAGGACCCTGGTGTCGACTTCGGCGGATCCCGTTCCGGACGCTGTGGTCTCGAACCTCGGGACCTCGCCATAGTCACGCTCCTTGGCGGCCAGCCGGTCCGCCAATGTCAGCGAGCCGTCCAGTGCCCGCGCCAGGTCCTGACGCAGCAGCGCGACGTCAGGCAAGCGCCCGAAGCGCGGCGAGACGGTGAAGGTGTCCACCGCCGCGGAGCCTCCGGCGGGGAGGTCGACGACCCGGATGTCCGCGGAATGGACCTGCAGCGAGTGCAGCGCGAGCACCCCCGAGGCCAATGCGAGCACGCTGGGACGGCCAGGAGTCACCACCGTGATTGTGGTGGCCGCACCCGGCCCTGCAGCTGCGGATTTCGATGTCACGGTCGCCGTCACGTGCAGCGAGCCGCTCGCGGCAACCTGCTCGGCCAGCGCGCGGTGCTCCTCGGAGAGCGGCTCCAGTGCTGTCACCGGTCGACCGGCCAGTACCACGCGACAACGCTCGGCCAGGCCGGAGATCAACGCGGCGCGCCATTCGGTCCACACTCCAGGACCGGTGGCCAAACTGTCAGCCTCGGCCAAGGCGACCAGCAGCTCCAGCAGGGTCAGATCCCCCCCGAGGGTCTCGGCCACCCGCCGCGCGGTCGCGGGATCCTCGAGGTCCCGGCGCGTCGCGGTATGGGGCAGCAACAGATGGTGGCGGACCATGGCACACAGAGTCGTCACGTCCGACGGCGGCAGCCCGACCCGGTGTCCGATCTGCTCGGCCAGCGCCGCGCCGACGATGGAATGGTCACCACCGCGGCCCTTGCCCAGGTCGTGCAGTAGCGAACCGAGCAGCAGGAGGTCCGGACGGGCGACTGTGGTGGTCAGCCGCGCCGCCTGGGTCGCGGTCTCCACGAGATGCCGGTCCACCGTCCAGACGTGCACCCGATCCCGTGGCGGCAGGTCACGGACCGCACCCCACTCCGGGAACAGCCGTCCCCACAGTCCGGTGCGGTCCATGGCCTCGATGACGTCTACCGCCGACCGACCGGCGCCCAGCAACGACAGCAAACCCTCCAACGCCGGGCGCGGCCAGGGCCGACGTAGCTCCGGTGCCGTGTCGGCGAGCTTGGTGAGGGTGCCGGTGGCGACCGGCATACCGGTTCGCGCCGCGGCCGCCGCGACCCGCAACGCCAATGCCGGGTCCCGCGCCGGGTGGGCGTCACGAGCCAGTGCCACCTCACCGCCGTGCTCCACCACGCCCTCGTCCAACGGGCGGCGTACCGGTCCGCGCCCCAGGGTCCGCAATCCGGTCAGCCGGGCGCGGCCCCGCGGGGGCAGCGCGGCACGCGCGGTGCGCAACCCGACCTCCATCGCATAGACAACGGTCCGCGCCACTCCGGACAGGCTTCTGGCCAAGTCGAACCGGTCACCGAGATCGAGGGCGGCAGCCACCTCGTCGGCGTCCTGCGCACGCAGCACATCGCGACTTCGCCCGGCGAGCCGATGCAGCTCGGTGCGCACGTCCAGGAGAAGATCACGCGCGGTGCACACCTCAGGCCCGACCCGGTCCAGGAGTTGTCCTGCGGACAACGCGTCGAGCAGCTGCACGTCCCGCAGCCCGCCGTGCCCGTTCTTGAGGTCCGGTTCCACCCGGTGGGCGATGTCCCCGCTGCGCAGCCAACGTTGCTGCGCCGACTCGGCAAGCTCTTCGAGCCTGGTGCGGATGCCGGTGCGCCAGGCCCGCCGCACGGCGGTGTCCATGGTGGTGAACAGCGCACCATCCCCAACGATCAGGCGGGCGTCCAGCAACCCCAGTGCAGCGCGCAGGTCAGTGGCCGCCACCTGCACGGCCTGTCCGACGGTTCGTACGCTGTGATCAAGGTCGATGCGGGCGTCCCACAGCGGATACCACAGCGAGTCGGCGAGCGCGCTCACGTCGCGCTTGCCGTCATGCAGCAGCAACAAGTCCAGGTCGGAATGCGGGACCAGCTCGCGGCGACCCAGTGCACCGACCCCAACCAGCGCGGTACCGCGGCCGAACCCCAGTGACGAGCATCGAGAGGTCAACCACAATTCGTGGAGGTCGACCAGCGCCGCCCGTAATGCTTGCGCCGGCAGCTGGCGCTGCCGCGGATTCGCACCGAGCAGTGCGGCACGCGCCCTGACCAGGTCGTCTGCTGAGGTGCCCGGATCACCGGCGTGAGGCGGGGCCCCCGACAGCGTCATTGCCCTTGCCTTTCCATACCGGCGTCGCCTCCACCGCCCAGCGACGAGAAGTCGTACGAGTCTGGCGTGCTGGACCTCGCGCCTCAACCGCACCCCGACCTCGCTGTCGAGGCTTCGGGAAGTGTGTTTCCCTTGCTGAAACGCCACGTTTCGGCGGGGTAAACGGGCACGCGCACGAACAGGGTCGCGGTGTAGTGCGATCTAGTGGCACGCTAGGTGGGGCACCGGCAACGTGCACCGGTGCCCCACCAGGTGTCAGGCCCTCTTAAGGCTCACAACGCGTCCACACCGCGTTCCCCGGTTCGGACCCGGATTACGGTCTCCACGGGTATGACCCACACCTTCCCGTCCCCGATCTTGCCGGTTCGGGCTGCTTCGACCAGCACGTCAAGCGTCTTGTCCACCTGCATGTCGTCCACTACGACCTCGACCCGGATCTTGGGCACGAAGTCCACGGAGTACTCCGCGCCCCGGTAGACCTCAGTGTGCCCTTTCTGTCGGCCGAAGCCCTGCACCTCACTGACCGTCATCCCGAGTACCCCGATCTGTTCCAGGGCACTCTTGACGTCCTCCAGCGTGAAGGGCTTGACAATCGCGGTCACCAGTTTCATCGCCACTCACCCTTCCTGGCCGGCCGAGGCCGGGATCTTACTGGGGGCGGCTGCCTGCGTGACTCGGCTGTTTCCACTGCCGGCGAAGATCGAGCTGACCTCGTAACCGGCCTCGGCGTGCTCGGTCTCGTCGATACCGGCCTGCTCGGCATCGTTGCCCAGCCGCAGACCGATGGTGTACTTCAGCACCAAAGCGATGATCAGGGTCACGAGGAACGAGTAGGCCAGTACGGCGCCCGCCGCGACGGCCTGACGCCACAGCTGGTCGGCGCCTCCGCCGTAGAACAAGCCGTCCACCCCGGCGGGTGCCACGGAGGTGGCCAGGAAACCGATCAGCAGCGTGCCCACCAGGCCGCCGACGAGGTGCACAGCGACCACGTCGAGCGAGTCGTCGAAACCGAACCGGAACTTGATGCTGACCGCAAGCGCACACACCGCGCCGGCGATCGCTCCCACCACAATCGCCCCGACCGGGGAAACCGACGAGCAGGCCGGGGTGATGGCAACCAGGCCGGCCACCACGCCAGAAGCGGCGCCGAGGCTTGTGGGCCGCCCGTCGCGGACCCGCTCGACCAGCAGCCAACCCAGCATCGCCGCGGCGGTGGCCACCATGGTGTTCACGAAGGCCAGGCCAGCGACGCCGTTGGCGGCGACAGCCGATCCGGCGTTGAAGCCGAACCACCCGAACCACAGCAGGCCCGCACCGAGCATCACGAAAGGCAAGTTGTGCGGGCGCATCGCCTCACGCGGCCACCCGCGGCGCCTGCCGAGCACCAGGCACAGCGCCAGGCCCGCGGCACCTGCGTTGATGTGTACCGCCGTCCCACCGGCGAAGTCGATCGCTGCGAGGTCGTTGGCGATCCAGCCACCGACCGGCGCAGTGACCTCGTCGAAGGAGAACACCCAGTGCGCGACCGGGAAGTAGACCGCCGTCGCCCACAGCGCGGCGAACAACAGCCACGGCACGAACCGCATCCGGTCGGATACGGAACCCGAGATCAGGGCTACCGTGATGATCGCGAACATTGCCTGGAACGCGACGAACACCGTCGAGGGGATCGTCCCCACCAGCGGGATCGCCATGGGGGAGCCCTCGCTGGCGAGGTAGGTTCCGCCGAAGAGACCATTCAATCCCGCGTACTCGCCCGGGTCGCCGAGCAAGCCGAGGCCGGTGTCGTTACCGAATGCCATCGAGTAGCCGTAAAGCACCCAGAGAACGCTCACTACCCCCATCGCGGACAGGCTCATCATCATCATGTTCAAGACGCTCTTGGAGCGGACCATGCCGCCGTAGAAGAACGCCAGGCCCGGAGTCATCAGCAGCACCAGAGCGGAGCTGATGAGCATCCAGGCAGTGTCACCGGTGTCTAGCACGGGTTCACTCCTCTGTATCTCACGATCGGGTGGCGCTTGGAGCAAAGATTGGGCAGTCGGTGTTTCGCCCAAGGACACCGAACGTGTCAGCAAAGTTAACTGTCGGGGTTGTACTGTTACGTCCAGATTTCGAGTCGGCTGTATGCCCTACGTACAGCGGCCGTTTGTCCGAATCAATCCAGCAACGCGTCGACGAAGGCAGCCGGCTCGAATGGCGCAAGGTCGTCAACACCCTCGCCAAGACCGACCAGCTTGACCGGCACACCGAGCTCGCGCTGCACATGGAAGACGATGCCGCCCTTGGCGGTGCCGTCCAACTTGGTCAACACGATGCCGGTGACATCGACGACCTCGCGGAACACCCTCGCCTGGACCAGACCGTTCTGGCCCGTGGTGGCGTCCAGCACCAGCAGTACCTCGTCCACCTCGGCCTGCTTGGACACCACCCGCTTGACCTTGCCCAGCTCGTCCATCAGACCGGTCTTAGTATGCAGCCGGCCGGCGGTGTCGATCAAAACGGTATCCACGCCATCGGCGCTGCCCCGCTTGACCGCCTCAAACGCCACGCTTGCCGGGTCGGCGCCTTCGGCGCCCCGCACAACCTCCGCGCCAGCGCGCTCCCCCCAGGTCGCCAACTGCTCCACGGCGGCTGCCCGGAAAGTGTCGGCCGCACCGAGCAGCACCCGGCGGCCGTCGGCCACCAGCACGCGGGCCAGCTTGCCAGTGGTGGTCGTCTTGCCGGTGCCGTTCACGCCGGCGATCAGCACCACACCCGGAGTGCTTGCACCATTGCTGCCATCGTGATGTGGCAATGCCCGCACGGCACGGTCCAGCTCAGGGCGCAACGCCTCGATCAACACGTCCCGCAGCGCAGCGCGGGCCTGCTCGGCGGTCCGCACACCGCGCCCTGCGAGTTCGGCCCGCAGCCGGTCGACGATCTCGGTGGTGGTGGCCGCGCCGAGGTCGGCAAGCAGCAAGGTGTCTTCGACATCAGTCCAGGAATCTTCATCCAGATCACCTGCGCCGAGCAGGCCGAGCAAGCTCTGCCCGAACGCCGAGCGGGACCGGGACAGCCGGCCACGCAACCGCACCAACCGGCCAGCAGACGGCTCGATCGGCTCGACAAGCGCAGGTAACGGTTCAGCTGGCGCCGGTTCAGCAGGTGCCGGTTCAGCAGTTGCCGGTTCAGCAGGTGCCGGTTCAGCGGGCGCCAGTTCAGCGGGCGCCGGTTTAGCAGGTGCCGGTTTGACAGGTGCCGGCTTGACCGGCGCTGACTCGACGGGCGCCGGTTTGATAGGCACCGACTCCGCGGGTGGCGCCGGAGGCGCGACACTCGCCGGCGGAGCCGCACCTTCTGACGGGGCCGGAGCGGTCGGTTGTGGCGTAACCGGCGCAGGTGGCGGTTTCGGCGGGGCTGGAGCGGCCGCCTTCGGCGCCTGCGCGGGCGGTTTCGGCGGCGCCGGAGCGGCCGGTTTCGGCGGTACCTGAGCGGGTCGCGCCCGGGGGGCCGGTTTCGGCGGTACCTGAGCGGGCGGTTTCGGCGGGGCCGGAGCTGAGGCCTGCGGCGGGGATGAGGCGGCCGGCCTCTGCGGCGGGGCCGGGGCCGGTGGACCACCACCGCCGGAAGAGAAGCTGATCGGCCCCCCGGCCTGGTAGCCGCGAGTGGCCGGTGGCGCTTCCAACTCTTCGTCCGGCTTGTCAGTGATGTTGATTCGCCGGCGGCGGGCCAACAGCAGACCCACGGCCAACGCGATCAACAACACCACCGCAATGGCGACGGAGATCCACATCACGCTTGACACCCGACCATCCTGGCATCCACACGCACCGGTGGGACGCCCCGGTCAGCCAGCGCAGCAATCTTGGGCGACGAACGGTCTTCCCGCTCGGCGAAACTGCTCAGGTCTGGGTGAGGCGGTGGGCGTGGGCCTTTTCCCGGGCAGAGACCGCGCTGGGCTCGTTGCTGAGCAGCTGCCACCGGGTTGTCACACCATCCGTGTCGCGGAGCTGGCCGCTCAACAAGGCTGCCTCGATACGTCGCCGAACCTCGGGCTCCGTCTGCGGCTCGGCGACAAACAGCGTCCGCAGTCGCACCTCGCCGTCAACCCAGTCGACATGGTTATGGCGCGGCGCTACCGGGCAGGGTGGCTCGTGCTTCCAGTGCCCGCACAGCGCCACCGTGATCGCAGCGCCGGGTGCCCGCGTGTCGGCATCCAGGCCCATGTCAAGCACGGCGACGTGAGCGAAGGCCTCGCACATGTGGTCACACTGTGCGGGCCAGACGGGGCTGTCAACGAGCTGGAGAACGAAAGGTCTCACCCTCACATTCGGCCGTATTTTGCAGTGGTTGCGGACATGATCATTGCGTTCGCGATTCGGTGTGTGAGCGGCTGTGCCCAGCAGGCGCTGTACCTTGCTAACGCTCAGCATTCCGTTCGTTTCCGCGGCTAGCTGTTCACTCTCGAGCCTTCCGGCACTGAACCTACTCAGCGCCGAGAGCTCCCGCGCACGGCTGACCGACCGATCGCATGAGCTGGGCTAGGAGGAGACCTGGGCTATCAGGAAATCGGTGAATTCCTCCGCGGCATCGGCGTCGAACTGATCATAGCGGTACCGGTTGACCAGTGTTAGCCGCTTTTCGATGGTGGCGACCCCGATGGCGACGCTGCAGGCGGGATCGCACGGCGGGGAGAACCACAGCTCGGGAAGCTCAGAGTCATCTCTCTCGTTCAGCGTGGGTGGCTCGGGGATACGGCCCAGATTCGACAGCATCGCGGTGTCGACAAACCGATCACCGGTCAGCTGTATCAGCTTTGGCACCGCGCGCTTGACAACCAACGGCGCTTTCTTGGTGACATCGAGAACGTCATGCAAGCCAAACGCACGGTTGTTCCGTCGGATCTCGCAGGTCTGCTCGGCCACAGCAGCAATCGCGGTTGTCAGATCCACTCGATCATCGGGCACGGTGGAAACGCTGACCATCGACGTGAGGTTGCTGACGACGTCCCACGAGCGGTCAGCGGGGCGTACATTGACCGGCATCTGGACCCCCACCCGAGCAGTTGGAGCGCCGTACTTGGAGTTCCATTCCCCCACGGTGAGATGCAACGCGGCAAGCAGGACGTCGTTGACCGTCGTGCCGGGGGCCCGCTGCATGAGCCCCGGCGTGGTGGTCTCGCTGAGGTCGAGGGTACGAAAGACAAATCCGAAGTCGTCGCGGTCGGTGCCCCCGACCACCGCGATCCGGCTTGGCGGATCGAGCGCCTCTCGAATTCGCCGCAGCCCTTCCAAGTACCGCGCCCACTTCTCGGTCCGGGTCTTGGGCGGCTGGAACGAGTTGAGGTCGCGGGCCTGGGCAAGTGGTACCGGATCCGGCGGGTCCGGCTCACCCAGATACGCCCGGGCGATCGTCTGCAGCAGGCGCAAGGCACCAGCTCCATCGGCGAGGATGTGACTCGCCGCCAGGAGCACAAGATCCCCGCTAGGCCGCTGGGCTAGCACAACCCGAAACCCCGGGGAGGTGTCCAGCGAAATGGCCGGGGTGTACAGCTCGGTCCGCAGCCGATCCAGCGCGACACTGTCAGGGCACTGCATCACCCGGAGTGGATCCAGATCCACCTCATCGGCAATGTCCCACTGATAAGAGGTCTCGCCCTGTGGTGACGGTGTTAGTCGAGCGCGGGTCAGCGGATGACGTCGGCAGCAGCTCAGTACCGCCTGCCGAAGCCGGGTCTCGTCCAGGCGATGGTCAGTGCCCAGCTCGAACTGAACGTTCCACGACGCGCGCGTCTCCTGCAGAAGCAAGAGCGATTCGTCCAATATGGTCGATGGCAACAGCACGGTGCGATCTCCTCGTTGACGTCACTCGCCGTCAGGCGGCACCGGCCGAGTCAGTGGCACCCCGCAACCGCTGCGAAATCACCGTGGTGATGCCGTCGCCGCGCATGCTTACCCCGTACAGCGCGTCGGCAACCTCCATGGTCGCCTTCTGGTGCGTGATCACTATCAGCTGCGAGCGGTCCCGGAGTAATTCGAACAGCGCGATCAGGCGGTTCAGGTTGGTGTCGTCCAGCGCCGCCTCTACCTCATCGAGCACGTAGAACGGCGACGGCCGGGCCCGAAAGATCGCGACCAGCATGGCCACTGCGGTGAGTGACTTCTCCCCGCCGGACAGCAGCGACAGGCGCTTGACCTTCTTGCCAGGCGGGCGGGCCTCGACCTCGATACCAGTGGTGATCATGTCGTCGGGCTCGGTGAGCACCAACCGCCCCTCCCCGCCGGGGAACAGCGTGGCGAAGACGGTCTCGAACTCACGTGCCACATCGTGGAAAGCCTCGATGAAGACTTCGAGGATCTTCTCGTCGACCTCGGCGACGACGGTGAGCAGGTCACGCCGGGTGGCCTTGAGGTCCTCGAGCTGGGTGGACAGGAACTTGTAGCGCTCTTCAAGCGCGGCGAACTCCTCCAACGCCAGCGGGTTGACCTTGCCGAGCAGGGCCAGATCACGCTCGGCGCGCTGGGCCCGGCGAGTCTGCGAGGCCCGATCATAAGGAGCCGGCTGCGGGGCACTGGCCTGCTCGCCACGCTGCGCCGCCAGCTCGTATTCCGCCACTTCGCCGGCCGGTGCAGGCACGGGGACCGTGGGCCCGTACTCGGCAACGAGATCGTCAAGGCCGATGCCGAAGTCGTCGGAGATCCTGACCTCAAGCTGCTCGATGCGCAGACGCTGCTGGGCACGAAGCACTTCGTCGCGATGGACCGTATCGGTGAGCTTGGCCAGGTCCTCCGCGAGCTCGCGAACTCGCCTCCGCACGTCGCCAAGTTCCTGCTCCCGTTGCGTTCGCTCGACCACCACAGCGTCACGCTCGGCCACGGCCCGGTCCAATGAGGTCTCGATGCGGTCCAACGCGAACTCCCCGGCCTGCACGACGTCGCCGGCCACCGCGGCGCCACGCTGCCGGGCCGCCGCCACGGCGGCCACACGCTGCCGGGCCGCCCGCTCCACCTGTGCGCTGCGCCGCAACCCTTCGGCGCGTCCGGCCAGCGCCCGGGCGCGCTCCTCGGCTGTGCGCAGCGCCAGTCGCGCCTCGACCTCCTCGTTGCGCGCGGTCGCCAGCGCAGCCGCGGCCTCGTCGCGCTCCGCGGTGTCCGGTTCGGAGTCCGCAGGCTCGTCCTGGGCCAGCCGCAACCGCTCCTCCAGCTCGGCCAGGTCGATCAGCGCGCCGGCTCGTCGCTGCTCCACGTCGTCGCGCTGGTGGTGCAGCCGGTCGGCTTCGGCGGATGCGGAACGGGCCGCCTGGCCGAGCCGGGCGAGCTGCTCGGCCACCGCGGTCAGTTGCGCATCCGACTCTTGGAGAGCGGCCAGGGTGTTGTCGACGTCCTCGGCGCGGTCGGCCTCCTCGGCGCTTGCCGCCTCGCATTCAGCGGCAAGCCGTTCCGCGCGGGTTTCCGACTCGGCCAGCCGGACCTGACTGTCGTCGACGGCGGCCTGCACCTCGATAACGCTCTGGCTGCGACCCGATCCACCGTGCGCCCAGTGGGTGCCGAGCACGTCACCGTCGACGGTGACCGCGCGCGCGGTGGGTGCCGCGGCGACCAGCGTTTGGGCGGCGGCCAGGTCGTCGACGACCGCGGTGCGCTCCAGCAGCCGGTGCAATGCGGGGCGCAGCGCATCGGGCACCTGTACCAGGTCCACCGCCCACCGCGCACCGGCCGGCAGCTGCGGCCAGGTCGACCGGTCCACGGTGGCCGGTGCACCGCCGACTAGCAGCCCGGCGCGGCCGGCGTCCTGTTCACGCAACATGGTGAGCGCAGCGGCTGCAACCTCCAGGTCAGATACTGCGAGCGCGTCCGCCGCGGCACCCAAGGCGGCCGCCACCGCGGCCTCCGCGCCGGCATCCACGGTGAGCAACGTCGCAACAGAACCGGCCACGCCGGGCAGCCCGGCAGCCAGCAGCGTCTGTGAACCGTCCTTGCGGGCCAGGCCCACCGACAAGGCCTCCACCCTGGCCCGCCAGGATGCCCGCTGCTGCTCAGCCTCCCGATGTGCCGCGAGGAGCTCAGTGGCGCGCTGCGCTGCGGTGGTATGGGCGGCCACCGCCGCCTCATGCCGCTCGTCGAGCGGGACCTCGCCGGCATGCAGGGCTTCAATCTCGTGCTGCCGCTCATCGAACTCCCGCTGAGCATCCGCCGACCGCTCCTGGGCCTCAGCCAGCGCGCTGGACAGCCGCTCAATCTCTTCAGCGGTAGCGCCTGACTTGGAATGCAGCGCCTCGACCTGACCGGTGAGCCGGGCCAGTCCTTCCCGCCTATCGGCGACGGCCCGCACCGCGGCCAGGTGTGCCCGCTCAGCATCAGTGACAGCTTGTTCCAACTCGGCGCGCCGCTCCAGGGCAACGGACAGCGTCACCCTGGCCTCCGCCACCACCGCGTGCAGTTCGCTCTCCGCGGCTTGCGCGGCTGCAGCCTCGCGGTCCAGCTCGTCGGGATCACGACCGGGGCGGTGCTGGTCAGTGGGAGCGGACAGGTACCGGACTCGTTGCGCCGCCAATCGGACCGTGCCGCGCAGCCTCTCGGCCAGCGCCGAGAGCTGATACCAGGTGTCCTGGGCGATCGACAACCGTGGCATGGTGGCGTCGAGCTGCTCCTCCAGGCCGGACTGCCGGCTGCGGGCCCCGTCCAGCGCTGCCTCCACCTCAGCACGGCGGGCCCTGGCGGCCGCCTCATCAGCCTCTTCCCGGGCCAGCTCCCCTCGCAGGGCGACCAGGTCGTCGGCGTGCAGCCGCAGCCGAGCGTCGCGCAGCTCGGCCTGCACGGCTTGAGCCCGCCGCGCGATGTCGGCTTGCTTGCCCAGTGGCTTGAGCTGGCGCCGCAGCTCGGCGGTGAGGTCGGAAAGCCGCGTGAGGTTGGCCTGCATCGCGTCCAACTTGCGTAGCGCCTTCTCCTTACGCTTGCGGTGCTTGAGGACACCCGCAGCTTCCTCGATGAACGCGCGGCGCTCCTCGGGCTTGGACTGCAGGATGGAATCGAGCTTGCCCTGCCCGACGATGACGTGCATCTCGCGCCCGATACCGGAATCGCTCAGCAACTCCTGGACGTCAAGCAACCGGCAGCTGCTGCCGTTGATCTCGTACTCGCTGGCCCCGTCCCGGAACATCCGCCGGGTAACCGACACCTCGGTGTAGTCGATGGGCAGGGCGCCGTCGGTGTTGTCGATGGTCAGGGTGACCTCGGCCCGGCCCAGCGGGGGACGGCCGGTGGTGCCGGCGAAGATGACGTCCTCCATCTTGCCGCCGCGCAACGCCTTGGCGCCCTGCTCGCCCATCACCCACGACAACGCGTCCACAACGTTGGACTTGCCCGAGCCGTTGGGACCGACGACGCAGGTGATGCCGGGCTCGAAGCGCAGCGTCGTGGCCGAGGCGAAGGACTTGAAGCCCTTCAACGTCAGGCTCTTCAAGTGCACGGTGTGCTGAACCCTCCCTGTTACTTCCCCTGTTACGTCCCCGGGTTGCTTCACTGCTCCGGCTGCCCGCGCAGGGTACCCATGCCCTCGCATCCAGCGGGAACTCAGCGCTCAACGAAGCCGGTGACGCCACCTCGGGCGTCGGCGAACCGCTCGGTGACCTGCTGCACGTGCCCGGGCGCGGCTCCGGAGCGCAGCGCAGCAAGTAACCGCTCACATGCCTCCCGCGGTCCCTCGGCGACCACCTCGACCCGCCCATCGGGCAGGTTGGCCGCATGGCCGGTCAGGCTCAGCTCGAGTGCCCGGCACCGGGTCCACCAGCGAAATCCGACGCCCTGGACGTGACCATGCACCCAAGCCGTCATCCGCACCTGATCCCGAGCCGTCATGGCCCCATGATCTCGGGCGCCCCGCCAGCTCTGCGGTCTGGATGCAGACTGCGGCCGGGGGTCAGCGAACGAGCTCGTAGCGGACGAGCTCGACGGTTGCACCGTTCTCCTCGGCGACCCGATGATGGCCGCAGTGGCGCATCCCGGCCTTTTCCATCACGCGGCGGCTGGCCCGGTGGTCCACCATCGTCTCGGCGGTTACGCGGTGCACGTCGACGCGGGCCAGCAGGGCGGCCAGCAGAGCTCGCAGCGCCTCGGTGGCATAGCCCTGGCCCCAGCAGGACTGCACGATCGAATATCCGACCTGGGTGCTCTTGGTGGCCGAGTCCAGCTGTGAACCGATCTCACCGATCACGGTGGCGTCTGTCTTGCGGATCAAGAAAAACGAGGCGAACTGCTCAACCTCGGCAGCTCGGACACCGGCGATGAGATCCATGACCTCCAGCGAGAACTGTGATGGATAGTCCGCCGCCACCCGCAGCCCTGCGGGTACCCAACCCTCCAGAAGTGCCCGCGCCGTCTTCAGGTCGATCGGACGGAGCAGAAGACGTCCGGTGTCGATGTCTGCCACGATTTCCATCATCGCACCGGCGCGGGATGCGGTACGGGGTCGTGAGTGTGTTGCAGCGTCAGGGCACTGAACACAGTCACGGGTGGGGGCGACGAGGGCGGGGCTGGCAGCGTGAGCAGGTGTAGGAGGAGCGGTTCATGAAGGACTCCCGCCGGATCGGGGTGGCGCACCGTGGGCAAGGCCGGCCGTCTTGGCCGTAGGCCGCCAGCGAGCGGTCGAAATAGCCGGAGGCGCCGTTGATATTGACGTAGAGCGCGTCGAAGGATGTGCCACCGGCGGCCAGCGCCTCAGCCATCACCTCGGTGGCGGCGGTCAACACTGCGCGACCCTGCACGCGGGTCAGCGTCGCCGTAGGCTGCGCCCAGTGCAGCCGGGATCGCCACAGCGCCTCGTCTGCGTAGATATTTCCGATTCCGGACACCAGCGTCTGGTCGAGCAGTGCGCGTTTGACGCCGGTGCGCCGCCGCCGAATCCCGGCGACCACCGCATCGAGATCGAAACCCGGGTCCATCGGATCCCGGGCGATATGCGCCACCGGAGCGGGCAGGCCGTCGACCAGATCCTCCACTGACAGGCCACCGAACGTTCGCTGGTCGATGAAGCGCAGCTCCGGTCCGCTGTCAGCGAAAGCCAGCCGCACACGCAGGTGCGTCTCGTCGACGGCTCCGGGAGGCTGGATACGCATCTGCCCGCTCATGCCCAGATGGGCCAGCAACGCCTCCTCGCCACCCAGATCCAACCAAAGGTACTTGCCACGGCGCCGGGCCGCGTGCACCTGCCGGCCGGCCAGCCGGGCGGCGAAGTCCAGCTCACCAGCGATGTGGCGGCGTACCGATCGGGGATGGCGCACTTCAACAGCGGCCACGGTGCGTCCGGTGACGTGCTCAGCGAGGCCGAGCCGAACGACCTCCACCTCGGGCAGCTCCGGCATGACACTATCCCGCCGGCGGGGCGCTCCCGCTAGCCAGTTCGGACAGCGAGCGCCAGGCCACCTCGGCGGCCCGCTGCTCAGCTTCTTTCTTGGTTCGGCCCTGCCCCGTTCCACGCTCCATCCCGGCTATCACGGCGGTTGCGGTGAACTTCTTGAGGTGGTCTGGCCCTTCCTCCACAACTCGGTACTCGGGCACCCCCATCTCGTTACTGGCCGTGAGCTCCTGAAGGCTCGTCTTCCAGTCCAGGCCGGCGCCCAGCAACGGAGCCATGACCAGTAGCGGGTCGAACAACCGGTGCACCACCTGGCGGGCGGCGTCCATACCGTGCTGCAGGTACACCGCGCCGATCAGCGCTTCGACGGTGTCGGCCAGGATGCTGGACTTGTGCCTGCCCCCGGTGAGCTCCTCACCCCGGCCCAGCAGGATGTACTCGCCCAGGCCGTTTTCGCCCAGCCCGCGCGCCACGCCAGCCAGCGCGTGCATGTTCACCACGCTGGCGCGCAGCTTGGCCAGCTGTCCCTCGGGCAGGGTGGGGTGCGTTCGAAACAGGTGGTCGGTGACGACCACACCGAGTACGGCGTCACCGAGGAACTCCAGGCGCTCGTTGGGTTCGAGGCCACCGCTCTCGTAGGCGTAGGAGCGGTGGGTGAGCGCAAGAGTCAACTGCTCGGCGCCGAGATCGACGCCGAGCGCAGTAAGCAGCGGAGCCAGATCCGGTCTGTGACCCCGCGAGGACCGAGCCCCCACGGCGACGTCGCGTCGTCAGAGTCAGGCCGGCCGGACGACCTGGCGGCCGTCGTATTTCCCGCAATGCGGACAGGCCAGATGCGGAGGCTTCGGCTGCCGGCAAGCCCGGTTCGAACACGCCGCGAGAGTCGGCGCGGTGGCCTTCCATTGGGCCCGCCGCGAGCGGGTGTTCGACCGCGACATCCTGCGCTTCGGGACGGCCACGTTAGTCGTTCTCCTCTTCGGTGCCGCGGAGGTAATCGTCGCGGAGGTTAATCGTCACCGGACCGCTGCTTGAGTGCGGCCCAGCGCGGATCTATCGTCTCATGCCGATGATCCGTACCGAGTTCGGCCCACTTCTCGCCGCATTCGGGACACAGGCCGGGGCAGTCGTCGCGGCACAGCGGGGCCTGCGGCAGCGCCAGTAGCACCGCATCGCGGACCACCGGTTCGAGGTCGACCAGGTCGTCGACGACCCGGCTGACCTCCTCAGGATCTGTGCTCTCGTCGGTCGCGGTGTCCGGGTAGGCGAACAGCTCGGTCAGCTCGACCTCCAGCTGATCCACCACGGGATCAAGGCACCGGGCGCACTGCCCAGCGAGCGGCGCGGCCGCTGTGCCAGATGCCAGCACACCTTCCATGACCGACTCCAGCCGCACGTCCAGCGTCAGCTCGTCTCCCTGGGAAACCCCGATCACGTCCAGCCCCAGTCCGGCCGGCGCGGGGACGTCGCGGTGGTAGGAGCGCATCGTGCCGGGACGCCTACCCAGCTTCCGGATGTCGATCACCCAGGGCGAGGACGGGTTGGGACGGGCGAAAGCAGCATTGCGCGGCATCAAGATTCCAGGATAAATGACGCTGCACGGCCACCGAAACCAACCACTACCGGGGGTACTCGCCGATCCCCGTCGGCACCGGCCCACCGTGGTGGTTGCGGCCGCGCCCGATGGTGCGCATCGTGCGGTTGAGCAGGTCCTCGAACTCCGCAAGCGTCCTTTCAACATAGGTGTCGCATTCAGAGCGCAGCCGGTGCACCTCGGCGCTGACCTCGTCGTGGATTCGGGTGGCCTCGACTCGGGCGGCCTGCACCACCTGGGTCTGATCGACCAGCCGGGCCTGCTCCGCATGTCCCTCGGCGACCGCACGCTCATAGGCCGCCCTTCCGGCCACGGTCATCCGCTCCGCCTCGGCCTCGGCACGCTCGGTGAGCTGCTGGTACTCCTGACGCCCGGTGACCGTCAGGCGCTCCGCCTCGGCTTGTGCGTCCGCGACCATCGACTCGGCCCGGGCACGGGCCTCGGCGACCAGGCGCTCGGCCTCGTCGCGGGCCCCGATCACCGTCTGCGCCGCTTCGGTGTGGGCTTCCTCGCGCTCGCGCCGCGCCTCCCGCTGCGCGGTGCTCACCAGCTCATCCCGATGATCCAGCACGTCCTGGGCGTCGTCGAGTTCGGCGGGGATCGCGTCGCGTACGTCGTCGAGCAGTTCGAGCACATCCCCGCGCGGCACCACACAACTCGAGGTCATCGGTACCCCACGTGCCTCCTCGACGGTGGTCACGAGCTCGTCGAGGGCCTCGAAGACCCGGTACACCGGCCCCTCCTTGGTGTCATCAGCCACGGGTCGTCAGTGTGCCTGCTCGCGCAGCCCGGACGCGGGAGCGCGCGGCGCGCGGCGTGTCACAACGGGTAGGAGTCAGTGCGGCCGAGTATCAGGTAGTTGGGCGAGCCGGTTGATCAGGCGGTGGTGCACCGTGGCCGGCAGCAGGTGGCCGATGTCACCGCCGTAAGCGGCAACCTCCTTGACCACCGAGCTGGACAGGTAGCTGTAGTGCGGCTTGCTCGGCAGGAACATCGTGTCCACCCCGGACAGCTGATAGTTCAACTGAGCCATCTGCAGCTCGTAGTCGAAGTCGCTGACCGCGCGCAGGCCCTTGACGATCGCCTCGATCCCGTTGGCGCGGCAGTAGTCCACGAGTAACCCATGCCAGCAGTCGACGTGAACGCCTGCGAGGTGCCCGGTGATCTCCTTCAACATCGCCATCCGGTCGGAGACTTCGAACAGGCAACTCTTGGTCTTGTTGATCAGGACAGCGACCACGACCTCGTCGAACTGGGCGGCGGCCCGCTCGATGATGTCGAGGTGACCGTTGGTTGCGGGGTCATACGAGCCGGGACACACCGCGCGCCTCATGGCGCGCAACCGTAGTACACCGCGGTGTCGCCATACCGCCGATGCGTGAGCGCCACCACATCGTCGGGCCAGGTCGGCTCAGCTGCCTTGGCCGAACGCTCCACCACGAGCAGCGCCGAGCGGGCGAGCCAACCGCCGCTGGCCAAAGCGGTCAACACACCGGCCAGAGTGGCGTCGTCCACTGCGTAGGGCGGGTCGGCGAGCACCACGTCGTAGCATTCGCGGGGATCGCCGAGATCGCCGGACAGCACTGCCTGCACTGTGCCGGTGGTCACCTGCGCCCCAGCCAACCCGAGCGCGTCGACGTTGCGGCGCAGCACGGCGGCCGCGCGCCGATCTGACTCCACGAACCGGACGTGCGCTGCTCCGCGGGACAGCGCCTCCAACCCCAGTGCGCCGGATCCGGCGTAGAGATCGAGCACCCGGGCGCCGTTGAGGTCCCGCCGGGCCTGCAGCGCGCTGAAGATCGCCTCCCGGACCCGGTCCGACGTCGGCCGGGTGCCATGCGGCGGCACAGCCAGCCGCCGCCCCCCAGCAACCCCCGCCACGATCCGCACCACGGTGCCCATGATGGCGTCGGCAGAAACGGCTGAGGCACCGGCATGACGGTTTGTTGTGCTTTGGTGACGCAGTCCACCGTGCTGACGGTGTCAAGGCCAGCCAGTGCGAAGGCTCAAAAGAGGTGGAGCATGGACCGCCGCGCGTTCCTCGTCACCGAAGCGGCCGCGCTGGCCGCATGTTCGTCGCCGAACACCGCTGGCCCGGCACCGGTCCGCGTGGCGAGTCCCGCCGAGGCCGTGCCCGATTGGGAATGGGTGCGAGCACAGCAGCAGGAGCCGTACGTCGCCTGGATGCGGGACCAGCCTCCGGGTTCGACGCGAGCCACCTGGGTCACGCCCGGCGGCTTCAAGGCCTACGAACACTTATGGGCCCTGCCGGCCGCGTTCGCATTCCACGGCCAGCTCGGCCGCACCTGAGTGGCCGAGCGCATCCACAACTCAACACCCAGGGCGAAGATGGACTGGCCGCCATGAGACACGTCCGGCTGCATACGCCGCGAAATCCGCGGCTGTCCTCGGGGCTCGTCTGCTTCGAGGTGGACACAATGACTCCCGAAGCCGCCGTGGCAGCTTGCTGGATCGACGCGTGGCGGCCTTCGCCTCGCCTTATGCCCACCGCCGTGCGATCACTCGCCCGTGGCTGATCGGCGCACCAACGCAGGGACGATCGCCGCCCAGCTCACGACCAATACTGCGGGCCTCGCCGGAGGTTGGTAGTCAAAAGGAGCAGTTGCAATAGAGGTTGGCAGTACTTGAAGGGCGACCAACTACGAGGAGCGCAACTCCAGGATCAGGTCGCCGCCCTCCACCTGCTGGACGGTTTTGATGGCCAGGCGCGCCACGGTACCGCTTTTCGGCGCGGTGATCCCGGCTTCCATCTTCATCGCCTCGATGGTGGCCACCGGCTGCCCGGCAGACACGGTGTCCCCTTCGGATACCTGCAAGGTGACCACCCCGGCAAACGGTGCCGAAACATGATTGTCGTCGGATCTGTTGGCCTTCTCGGCGACCGGGACCTCCGAGGCGATGGAGTGATCCCGTATCTGCAGCGGCCGCAGCTGCCCGTTGAGCGTGCACATCACGGTCCGCATGCCACGCTCGTCGGCATCGCCAATCGCCTGAAGCTGGATCAGCAGTCGCACCCCCGGCTCGAGATCTACGGCGTGCTCCTGGCCGGGGCGCAGCCCGTAGAAGAACTCCTTGCTGGGCAGTACTGAGGTATCCCCGTAGGACGCGCGGTGCTCCTCGAATTCAGCCGTGGGGCCGGCGAACAGCAGCCGGTTGAGGGTGCGCGCCCGGTCCTCGCGAAGACCCTTTCGGTCCTCGGCGGACAACTCCGCGATCCCCTTGGGATCGCTGCGGCCCTGCAGTGCCTTGCCGCGCAGAGGTTCGGGCCACCCACCAGGGGGCTCACCGAGTTCGCCGTGCAGGAATCCGATCACCGAGTCGGGGATGTCGAACCGAGCGGGGTCGGCCTCGAAGTCCTTCGGCTCGACACCGGCACCGACCAGGTGCAGTGCCAGATCCCCGACGACTTTGGACGACGGGGTTACCTTCACCAGCCGCCCGAGCATCCGGTCGGCGGCGGCGTAGGCCTCCTCGATCTGCTCGAACTTGTCCGCCAAGCCCAGCGCCACTGCCTGCTGGCGCAGGTTGGACAGTTGGCCACCGGGTATCTCATGGTGGTAGACCCGTCCCGTTGGCGAGGCGAGACCCGATTCGAAGGGTGCGTAGACCTTGCGCACCAGCTCCCAGTAGGGCTCCAGGTCGCAGACCGCCTGCAGGTCCAGCCCGGTGCTGCGCTCGGTGTGGTCGGTGGCCGCGACCAGCGCGGACAGCGACGGCTGCGAGGTGGTCCCGGCCATGGACGCGGTAGCGGCGTCTACCGCGTCCGCTCCGGCGTCGATCGCGGCGAGCAGGGTGGCCAGCTGCCCGCCGGGAGTGTCATGAGTGTGCAGGTGCACCGGGAGATCGAACCGGCTGCGCAGCGCTGTCACCAGCGTCCGGGCCGCAGGGGGTCGTAGCAAGCCGGCCATGTCCTTGATGGCCAGCACATGCGCACCGGCCGCCACGATCTGCTCGGCCAGCCGCAGATAGTAGTCCAGCGTGTACAGCTTCTCCCCGGGATCGGACAGGTCGGCGGTATAGCACAGCGCCACCTCCGCGATGGCCCGACCGGTCTCGCGCACCGTGTCGATCGCCGGGCGCATCTGCGAAACGTCGTTGAGCGCGTCGAAGATGCGGAAGATGTCCAGACCGGTCTCGACGGCCTGCTCGACGAAGGCCGTAGTCACCTCGGTGGGGTAAGGCGTATAGCCGACGGTGTTGCGCCCGCGCAGCAGCATCTGCAGGCACAGGTTGGGCACCACCTCGCGTAACGCGGCCAGTCGCTCCCACGGGTCCTCGGCGAGGAAGCGCAGCGCCACGTCGTAGGTCGCACCACCCCAACACTCCAACGACAGCAGTTGCGAGGTCATCCGGGCCACGCAGGGCGCCACGGCAAGGAGATCTTTGCTGCGCACCCGGGTCGCGAGCAGGGACTGGTGCGCGTCGCGGAAGGTGGTGTCGGTGACGCCGACGCCGTCGCGGACCCGCAACCAACGCGCGAAGCCCTCCGGGCCCAACGCGAGGAGCTTGTGCCGGGATCCGGTCGGCGGCGGCGCATCCAGGTCGGTCGGCGGGAGCTTGAGCATCGGATCGATCAGTTCGGGGGGCTCGCCGTGCGGCCGATTCACCGTCATGTGGCCGAGGTAGGTCAGCAATCGGGTGCCGCGGTCCGCGGACTGGCGCGCGGTCAGCAGGTGCGGTCGCTGCTCGATGAACGAGGTGGTGACCTTGCCCGCCTGGAAGTCCGGCTCGTCGAGCAGGGCAAGCAGGAACGGGATGTTCGTGTGTACCCCGCGGATGCGGAACTCGGCGATCGCCCGGCGCGCCCGGAGCACCGCAGACCCCAGATCCCGTCCCCGGCACGTCACCTTGACGAGCATGGAGTCGAAATGCGCGCTGATCTGCGCACCCGGGTAGACAGTGCCGCCGTCCAGCCGAACTCCGGCGCCGCTGGCGGAGCGGTACGCGGTGACCGTCCCGATGTCCGGACGGAAGTCGTTGGCCGGGTCCTCGGTGGTGATCCGGCATTGCAGCGCGGCACCGTGCGGCGCGATCGCATCCTGGGACAACCCGAGGTCGGCCAGCGTTTCCCCGGTGGCGATCCGGAGTTGGGCCGCCACCAGGTCGATATCGGTGATCTCCTCGGTCACGGTGTGCTCGACCTGGATGCGCGGGTTCATCTCGATGAACACGTGGTTGCCCGCGCGGTCGACGAGGAACTCCACGGTGCCGGCGTTGACGTACCCGATCTGCCGGGCGAAGGCCACCGCGTCAGCGCAAATTCGGGCCCGCAGATCGGGGTCCAGGTTCGGCGCGGGCGCGATCTCCACGACCTTCTGGTGGCGCCGCTGCACCGAGCAGTCCCGCTCATAGAGGTGGATCACCTCGCCGGTCGAATCGGCGAGGACCTGCACCTCGATGTGCCGGGGGTCGATGACCGCCCGCTCCAGGAACACGGTCGGGTCACCGAACGTCGACTCAGCCTCACGGGAGGCGGCCTCCAGCGCATCGCGCAGGCCGCGGGGCGAGGTGACCCGGCGCATGCCACGTCCACC
This sequence comes from Actinomycetota bacterium, assembly GCA_030862525.1. Taxonomy (GTDB): domain Bacteria; phylum Actinomycetota; class Actinomycetes; order Mycobacteriales; family Pseudonocardiaceae. The sequence goes on from JALZDN010000120.1 coordinate 31,538, forward strand.
ACCGCCGGCAATGGCTTTGACGAAGATCGGGAACTCGATCGCGTCTGCGGCGGCCATCAGTTCGTCGATGTCGGCAGACGGGGGACCGGAGTCCAGCACCGGAACTCCGGCGGCGCGCGCCGCGGCAACCGCCCGCGACTTGTTACCCGCCAGCGCCAGCACCGCAGGTGGTGGTCCGACGAAGGTGATACCAGCCTGCTGGCAGGCCGTGGCCAGCTTTGGGTTCTCCGACAGGAAGCCGTAACCGGGATAGACAGCGTCGGCCCCGGCGCGCTGGGCAGCCCGGACGATCTCTTCCACCGAGAGATAGGCGCGGACCGGATGGCCCTTCTCACCGATCTCGTAGGCCTCGTTGGCCTTGAGTCGGTGTTCGGAGTTGCGATCCTCGTATGGGAATACCGCGACCGTCTGGCAACCCAGTTCGTAGGCGGCACGGAACGCCCGGATCGCGATCTCCCCGCGGTTGGCGACCAGCACCTTGTTGAACACGTGCCAGCTCCCTTCCACCCGACCGGTCGATCGGGATCGGTTACCTGGTCATCACCTGGATCATCCCAGGTGATGACCGCCGCCGGGGAATGCTGGAAGCCACCGGGTGCGGCGGCTCTCCCGCACGAGGGCCAGAAGGGGTATCAAGGAGGTGGCAAACCAGAAAGGACGCGGCCATGGGCAGCGCGCCGTATCACCATTACCACCGCTGGAGCCTGGCACGGCGACCGTTCGGTTCGCTGCTGGTGCTGCTGTGTGCAGCAGCCATGGCCAGCGCTGGCCTGATCGCCGTGGCAGTGGTCGCCATGCTGTTCACTGTCGTACCGCTGGTGCTGGCGACAGTGGGCGCGGTCACCGTCGCGCGGCACCTACATCGCCGCCGGGCAGGCTCACGGCAGGACGCGGCGATGGCGCCGCGACCTGCTCCCTCACCGGTGTCTGACCCCCCGCCGGTGCCGGACTGGCAGGCCACCCGGGCCCGGTTCGCCCAGCTGCGCAGTGAGTACGGCCAGTTCGAATGTGACCCCCTCGCAGTGCTGCGGCTGCCTGCGCTGACCGACGTCGCCGTGCCATCCACCGGCCGATTCGTGGACGCTTTCGCCGAGGCCCAGGCATTGGACAGCGACACCGAACCACCGGCCGGACACTGCGCTCGCTTCGCCACCGCAGTGGAACAGGCGTGGCGCGCCTGGCATGCCGCACGCGATGCGGCGCAACGCATCCGGCTGGCCGGCATCCCTGCGCCGGAGCGCGCCACCGTGCAGCGGGCGATCAAATTGCTCACCATGGCCCGGGATTCCGACCACGACGCCGAGCGCATCGCGGCCTACGCGAAGGCCCGAGCAGAGCTGGCAAAGCTGGAGCGCAGCGGCACGCTGCGGTTGCCACCCACCGCAGCCGCAGTGTTGGATGTCGCCTCCCGCGGCCAGTTGCCTCCCACGGCCGCGGCGAGCTAGGACCGAACCCCGCCGCGGATCATGATCTCGATGCGGTGGGTCTCGCAGCCACCGGGGAAGCTGTGCAGCCCCGTGCGCACGGAGCGGTCCTTGATGGCCTGCAGCTCGGCGACGCAGCGTCGTACGCCCAGCTCATAGTTCGAGCGTGCGGCAGCTAGGCACTTCTCATGGTCGTCCATCCTCAGCGCGACGAGCGTTGCCCCCAGGACAGGTACCCGTGCTCAGCGCAATCGGGCTCGGCATCAAGCAGCCGCTGCACGCGCTGGAACCAGCGGTTGGCCACCGCGAACTGCAGTAGGCCTGCGTGCTGCATCGCGAGGATGACTGCGGTCACGGCTGCTCGGCGGTGATCTCCGGCCTGCAAGTAGACGTGGTGGGCCCTTGCCGCGCCGGCAGCGCCTCCCGGTAACGCCCCAACCAAAAGGCCGCCTCGGCCAGACCATCGAGGTCGTCCGCGCTCAGCGGTGCGGCTCGGTTTGCGCCGGACAACAGGTCGAAGGCGCGCTGCCAGTCGTGTGCCGTCAGCGCAGCACGGGCCCCGGCAACAGTTGCTCCGCGGTCGGCATGACCGCAGGCGCAGAGGTCCTGCGCACGGGTTGCGGTTGCGGCGGTCGCCAGGCCAGATCGCGACGCTGGACGAGCACGGCCTCATGCAGCCGGACCAGCTCAGGGCTCGGGTCGATGCCGAGTAACTCGGCGAGCTGCTCGCGCAGCCGCGCGTAGGCTCCCAGCGCCTCGGCCTGCCACCCGCAGCGGTACAGAGCCCGGATGAGCTGGGACCACAACCACTCGCGCAGCGGGCGCTCAGTCACCGCCCAGGTCAGCTCAATGCACAGCGCCGCGTGCCTGCCCAGCCCGAGCTCGGCCTCAACACAGTCCTCGAGCACGGCAACGCGAAGCTCGGTCAACCGGGCGATCTCGGCCTGAGCGAAAAGCTCGAAGCCGAACTCGGCCAGCGGTTCACCGCGCCACAAGGCAAGCGCGGCGCGCAGTGTGTCGGCCGCCTGCTTCGGGTCGCGCAGCAGTGCATCGTGGCCGTCGCGGGCCAACCGCTTGAACCGGACGGCGTCGATCGACTCGGGTGTGGCTTGCAGCACATAGCCTTGACCGTGGGTACGCAGCACGCCGTCACGGGCTCGTGGTGCGCGATCGGATTCAAGCACGGGGCGCAAGTGGGAAATGTGGATTTGCAACGTGTTCGCGGCGGTGGCCGCATCCATACTGTCCACTCGGCTGCGCCGACGATGCGAGGACAGCAGCGGCCAAAGCGTAGCTGCCTACCAGCGCTCAGCGCATCCGTTCCGACCTACGAAGTGCGCAAGGGCTCCGCCATGCTGTTCTCGAGCAGCACGAATTCGCCGATCGGCTGGTAGGCCGGGCCGATGGTTCCACGAGCGGGTTACTGGTATTGCGCATGGGATTGAGACGGATATCCTCACCACAGGCACAAATGGGAACGACCAAATAGAATGTCGTCCGCAGTGGAGAACGGCCACTTCGAGGTGACGCTCCAGTCGTTCTTCAGCCACCTCGTCCATGCCGTCGCCACATCAGCGACTCGCCGGTGGGGCAGCTGATAGCCAGCCGGAAGTCAAGCCGCCGGAGAAGTGGACGGGCCTACAGAGGCTCTTAGGCGGCTTCGCTGCGGCTGCGAGGGACCGCGACAGGTACCCGCCGACAAGGGGGCGG